>CAMVRE010000291.1 GCA_947169825.1 uncultured Verrucomicrobiota bacterium
AATGCATACAAACGGTCCGGTAAGAGGAAAAGCATTACTGTATCCCGCTGTTTATAAACCTTCGCAGGAGCTTCCCGATGATGAATACCCGTTTATTCTGACAACCGGACGAATACTGTATCAGTATAATGCTGCGGCAATGACATCACGGGCACCGGGACTTAATGAGATATCCGGAGAAGGTTTTATAGAAGTCAATTACAAAGATGCCGACCGGCTGGGAATCAAAAATGGTGAGAGAATAAATGTATGCAGCAGACGAGGGAAAATCACGGCTACTGCAAGAGTCGGCAGGAAGGTCTCGGAGGGTGAAACGTGGATGCCCTTTCTTCGCCGCGCCCGAGCCCGCCGGCCGCAAGCTCGACTTCCTCGCGCAGGAGATGCACCGCGAGGCGAACACCATCGGCTCCAAGGCGAACGACGCGCAGATCGCCTCCGCCGTCATCGACCTCAAGGCCCTCGTCGAGACCTTCCGCGAACAGGTCCAGAACCTCGAGTGACCCTCGTCCATCGTCCTGCCTTCGGCATTCAGCATTCTGCATTCAGCATTCTGCATTCAGCATTCTCAAATAACCCCCAACAACATCCCATGAACTTCGCCCCCAAGTCCGTTCCCGCCGAGCTCAAGCCGGCGATCAAGATCCTCGCCAGGCGCTACGCCGCCCTCGCCGGCGGCCCGGGCTCGATCCCGCTCGCGTTCGCGAAGCTCGCCGACCCCGCCGCGCCCGCGTCGGTCGCCGAGGCCGCCGGCGGCCTGACGATCCGCTACGCCCGCATGTGCGACGCGCTCCGCCTCCTCGGCCGCCTGATCGCCGGCGAGCGCCCCGCCGCGCCGGAGCGCAGCCCGTTCGACCGGCTCGGCGTGATGATCGACCTCTCGCGCAACGCCGTGATGACGGTCGACTACGCCAAGGCCTGCCTCGAGCGCCTCGCCATCCTCGGCTACAACTACGCGATGCTCTACACCGAGGACGTCTACGAGCTGCCGGGCGAGCCCTACTTCGGCATGCTGCGCGGCCGCCTCACCGCGGCCGACGTCCGCGCGATCGACGACCACGCCGCCGCGCTCGGCATCGAGCTCGTGCCCTGCCTCGAGACGCTCGGCCACCTCGAGCAGATCTTCCGCTGGAAGGCCTACGAGCCGCTGCGCGACATCGACGGCATCCTCCTCGCGTGGGAGGAGCAGAGCTACGTCCTCATCGAGAAGATGCTCCGCTTCTGGCACGAGAACGTCCGCTCGAGGACGATCCACCTCGGGCTCGACGAGGCCTGGCGCCTCGGCCAGGGCGAGTTCCGGAAGCGCTTCGGCGAGAAGAAGGTCTTCGACATCATGCTGAAGCACGTCGAGCGCCTCTCCGACATGTGCCGCAAGATCGGCGTCGACGCCGAGATGTGGAGCGACATGTGGTTCCGCGCCGCCTCGAAGACCGGCGACTACTACGACCTGGGGGCCAAGTGCCCGCCCAAGCTCGCCGCGCAGATCCCCGACAACATCCGCCTCTGCTACTGGGACTACTACCACAAGGACCCCGCGTTCTACGAGAAGATGATCGCCACGCACCGCTCGATGCACGGCGAGCCGATCATGGCGTCCGGCGTCTGGACCTGGGGCACCTTCTGGTACAACCACCGCTACACGCGCGCCGCCGCCGGCGCGTGCGTCGACGCCTGCCGCAAGGCGGGCCTCAAGGACCTGCTCTTCACGATGTGGGGCGACGACGGCGGGTTCTGCGACTTCGAGAGCGCCTTCGCCGGCCTCGCCTGGGCCGCCGAGCGCGCCTGCACCGGAAAGAAGCCCGACGAGAAGGTCCTCGAGAACCGCTACGCCGCGCTCTTCGCCGGCGCCTCGTGGAAGGCCGTGGCGGCCCTCGGCGAGTGGACCGACGGCGAGGCGTCCGAGATCCTCTGGGACGACCCGATCATGAACCTCCGCGCCGGCGTCCGCCGCATCGAGGCCGACTGGGAGGTCGCGATCTCCGACACCCACGCCAAGCACGGCGACCTCGAGGCTGGCCTGCGCAGGGCGCAGCGCGTCCTCGCCAAGGCGCACTCCGACGACGCCGGCACCGGCGGCTCGATGCCCTACGCGCGCGCCCTCTGCGCCGCGCTGCTCGCGCGCATCGAGCTGGCGAACGCGATCTTCGCCGCCTGGTCGGGCCCGAAGGGCCGCCGCCGCGCCGCCGTGCGCGACCGCGTCCTGCCGGCCGCCGGCCGCAACGCCCGCGCGATCGAATCGTTCGCCGCCGCGTTCCGCACGATGTGGCGCATGCACAACCGCCCGCAGGGCATGGAGACGACGCAGATCCGGCTCGCCGGCGCGCTCGAGCGCGCCCACGAGGCGGTCCTGCGCTTCGAGGAGTACGCCGTCGGCGAGGTCGACACCATCCCCGAGCTGGACGACCTCTCGAAGATCGGCTTCAAGCCGGAGCTGGCCGGCCCGCGCTCCTGGGCGCGCCTCGCCCACGCGACCGTGATCGCGTAGGATCCCGGGCGTCCAGCCGGGCGGGTAGCTCAGTGGTTAGAGCCCTCGGCTTACACCCGAGTGGTCGCGGGTCCGAGTCCCGCCCCGCCCACCATTCCCTCCGTCGATTCCGCATGGCCCATCGACTCCACGGCCGTCTCCTCGCGCTCGCCGCCGCGCTCGCCGCGGCGGGCGCGGCGCGCGCCGGACTGCCCGCGCCGGACGCGGAGGCGCCATCGTCCGTCGCCCTCCTCTACGACAGCCCCGCGGCCGGCGCAACGTCCCTGCACTGGCGTCTCGAGAACCGCGGCGGCGAGCGCGCGGAGGATGTCTCCGTCTTCGCCGAGCCGACCTGGCGCGAAGGCATCGCGGCCTGCTCCGCCCCCGTCTCGCTCGATTCCGGCGAAGCGGTGGGGGCGGACTTCGAGCTCGGACCGCTCCCCGGCCCGGGCGTCCGGTTCGTCCCGCTCCGCGTGGCGGGGTGGGACCCGGCAGGGCGGCCGACTCGCTCCTGGCGATGCGCTCGCCTCTCCGTCCCCGCTCCGAAGGCCTCCCCTCCCCTCGCCTTCTCCTTCGCCTCCGCCTCCGACGCCGGCGCCGCCTCGCGCGGGCCGTTCGAGGCCCGCATCGAGCTGCGCTCGCTCGCAAAGGATCCCGTCGAGGCGCGCGTCCGGCTGCTCGTTCCGTCGGGACTCGCGCCCGCGGATCCGCCGATCCTCCGCGCTTCGCTCGCGCCGGGCGAAGCGTTCGCCACGAACGTCGCGCTGCGCGTCGTCACGCCCTTCGCGCACGAGTCGACCGTCCGCGCCGTCGCGTGGGCGGACCCCGCCACGAACGCGCCGGCGTGGGGCGAGACGCGCTTCGTCCGCTTCGACGTCGCCGCGGAGACCGGCGTCCTCGAGCCGCCCCCGCGCCGCCTCCCGTGGGGCGTCGCGGCCGCGCTCGCCGCGTGGTTCGCCGCGTGCGCGGCCTTCGGCGCGTGGCG
>CAMVRE010000292.1 GCA_947169825.1 uncultured Verrucomicrobiota bacterium
AGGAGGCGCGCTTGGGGACGGGGACGACGGGGGATGAGGGAGGGGTGTTCATGGGGGGGAAGTGTAGGACGAACGGGCGTTCAAGTCAAGGCGGGGAGAAACGAGCGGACGCCCGGACCGCGAGGCCCGGGCGTCCGGAAGAGTGGCACCCCCACGGGGAATCGAACCCCGATTACCAGGATGAGAACCTGGCGTCCTAACCATTAGACGATAGGGGCGTGGTGACGCGCAACGGGGCGGGATGCTACCAGAAGCGGGGGAGGCGAGTCAAGCGCAAATTTTTCGCGCGCGTGCGCGGGCGGGCGAACCGCCTTCGATCGCTTTGACGCGACGGCGTGCGGAATGGTAGAATCCCGCGCAGACGCCGCCACGAATAGCCCGGGCGGGGTCGCGACATGAAAAAGAAGACACTCCGAATCGGACTCATCGGCTGCGGCGGCATGGGCCGCTGGTTCCACGTCCACCGCTACTACGCGCACGAGCCGCGCGTCGAGGTCGTCGCCGCGTGCGACATCCTCCCCGAGCGCACGCAGGCGATCGTCGACGAATACTTCCCGAAGGCGAAGCAGTACGCCGACTACCGCGAGCTGCTGCGGGACCCGTCGATCGACGCGGTCGACATCTGCACGCCGAACGACCTGCACAGCGAGATCGCCATCGCCGCGTGCAGGGCCGGCAAGCACGTCTTCTGCGAGAAGCCCGACGCGATCGACGCGAGGAAGGCCGCCGCGATGCGCGACGCCGCCGCGAAGGCCGGGAAGGTCCTCATGGTGATGCGCAACAACCGCTTCACCGACGCGGCGAAGTATCTCAAGCGGTTCGTCGAGGACGGCCGCGCGGGCGAGATCTACGCCGGGCGCTGCGGCTGGCAGCGCCGCCGCGGCATCCCCGGAAAGGGCGGCTGGTTCACGACGAAGGCGCGCTCGGGCGGCGGCCCGCTCATCGACCTCGGCGTCCACATGATCGACCTGGCGGTCTGGCTCATGGGCAGTCCGCGGCCCGTGGCGGTGTCCGGCCAGACGTTCTGCAAGTTCGCCGGCGCGGACGACGTCTCCGACTCCGAGCACTCGTCGTTCGGCGACGCCGTGAAGGGCGGCACGTTCGACGTCGAGGACCTCGCGATGGGCTTCATCCGCTTCGACAACGGCGCCGTGCTGCAGATCGAGTTCTCGTGGGCGAGCAACATCGCGCGCGAGCGGCGGTTCGTCGAGCTCATGGGCACGAAGGCCGGCTTCGAGATCGAGGACGCGAAGATGCGGATCTTCGCGGAGGAGAACGGCGAGCTGCTCGACATCGTGCCGCCCGGCGAGCAGCGCGACGACGGCCACCAGCGCAACCTGAAGAACTTCGTGGACGTCCTCCTCGACGGCGCCGAGCCCTGCTACAAACCGCAGCAGGGCGTCGACATGATCGCCATCCTCGAGGGCTTCTACAAGTCCGCGCGGCTCGGGCGCGAGGTCCGGCTCTAGCGCCCGCACGACGCGCGGATGGAACCTTCCTCCGAAACCGTCTCCGTCCGGCCGCTGTTCCGGTTCCTGCGGCCCTACCGGCACTGGATCGCGCTCGCCCCCGTTGCGATGGGGATCGAGGCTGCGATGGACCTGGCGCAGCCCGCGTTCATGAAGCGCATCGTCGACGAGGGCGTGAGCGCGGGGCGGCTCGACGTCATCCGCGACGCGGGCTGGACGATGCTGCTGCTCGCGCTCGTCGGCTCGCTCGGGGGGCTGCTCTGCACCTTCGTCTCGACGCGCGCCGCGACGGGCGTCGGCAACGACCTGCGCAAGGCGCTCTTCTCGCGCGTGCAGCGCCTCTCGTTCGCGCAGACGGACCGCTTCACCGCCGGCTCGCTCGCGACGCGGCTCACGAACGACGTCACGACCGTCCAGTTCACCGTCGTCGCCGCGACGCGCATGATGCTGCGCGCGCCGTTCCTGCTCTTCGGCTCGATCGCGCTGGTGCTCCTCACGGACTGGCGCCTCTCGCTGCCGCTCGTCCTGTCGGCGCCCGTGCTGGCGTGGATCGTCGTGCGCTTCATGTCGCGGATGGTCCCGCTCTTCCGCGAGCGGCAGCGGCGGACCGACGCGCTCGCCTCGTCGATGCAGGAGACGCTCGAGGGCGTCCGCGTCGTGAAGGCCTTCGCGCAGGAGGGGCGCGTGCAGGACCGCTTCGACGCGCTCAACGAGGGGCTCGCGGAGACGGGCCTCTCGACGGGCTTCCTCGGCGCGCGGCTCGGGCCGTCGCTCCAGATCGCGCAGCAGGCGACGCTCGTCGCGATCGTCTTCCTCGCCGCTCGCGAGTCGAGCGCGGGACTGCTGAAGGCCGGCGAGATCCTCGCGATCGTGAACTGGAGCTCGCAGGTGATGGGCGCGCTCGTGATGCTCTCGTTCCACGTGATGCACTTCTCGCGCGCGGCGATCAGCGCGCGGCGCGTCGCGGAGGTGCTCGCGACGGAGCCGGACCTCGCCGACGGCCCTTGCGCGGAGCCGCCCGCGGACGGCTCGGTCGAGTGGCGCGGCGTCTCCTTCTCGTATCCGGGCGCGGCGGGCGACCCCGTGCTTCGCGGCGTCTCGCTGCGCGTCGAGCCGGGCGAGCACGTCGCGTTCGTCGGCTCGACGGGCGCCGGCAAGTCGACGCTGCTGCACCTCGTGCCGCGCTTCCGCGACGCGACCGGCGGCGCGGTGCTCGTCGGCGGCCGCGACGTGCGCGACTACCGGCTCGACGCGCTGCGCGGCGCGATCGGCGTCGTGCTGCAGGCGCCGCGGCTCTTCTCGGAGACGGTCGCCGAGAACCTGCGCTGGGGCGCGCCGGAGGCGACCGACGAGGAGGTCGAGGCCGCGGCGCGCGTCGCGCAGGCGGACGGCTTCGTGCGCGCGGGGGCCGAGGGCTACGCGACGGGGATCGCGCAGGGCGGCACGACGCTCTCCGGCGGGCAGCGCCAGCGGCTCTGTATCGCACGCGCGCTGCTGCGGCGGCCGAGGATCCTGATCCTCGACGACGCGACGAGCGCCGTGGACCCCGCCACGGAGCGGGCGCTGCGCGCGGCGCTCCGCGAGCGGCTGGGCGGCACGACCGTCCTCACGGTCGCGCAGCGCGCGGACTCGATCCGCGACGCGGACCGCATCGTCGTGCTGGAGGGCGGCGGCGTCGCGGGCGTCGGCACGCACGCGGAGCTGCTGCGCTCGTGCGCGACCTACCGCGAGATCGTGGAGTCGCAGCGCACCGCCGGGACGGCGCTCGACGAGACGGGCGCCTAGTCCTTGCGGACGAAGACCATCGCGCCCTTCGGGATGGTGCGCTCGGTGATCTCGTCGCCCGGGCGGAGCGTCCGGCGCGCGGGATCCCAGTAGTAGGTGTCGCCGCGGTTCCACGCGACGCCGCAGAGCGAGAAGACGGGGCGCTTCGGCGAGACCGGGCCGACGGCCTTGTAGCCGACGAGCATCCGCGT
>CAMVRE010000293.1 GCA_947169825.1 uncultured Verrucomicrobiota bacterium
GGTTGAAGGGTTGGCTAGGCGGCCGGGGCGTCGAAGTGAAGGTTGTAGGAGGCGTTGACGGTCGCTTCGAGGCGGAATTGCTGCGGGATGGCCGACAGCTGCGCGTCGGAATCCTTGCCGGCGGCGTTGACCGCCCCCTCGTCGAACGTGGACCAGTCCTGGTCGGCGAGGGTGGAGAGGTTGCCGGCGGGGATGGTGATGTCGAGGGTGGTTTCCTCGTAGCTGGCGGTGTCGTCCAGTTTCGTTTGGCCCTGGGCGGTGAAGAGGAAGCCGATGCCTTCGGTGATGGTCACCGAAGCCTTGATCGAGCCGTCCTCCGCCTTGCCGAGCGTCCAGGTCAGGGGTTTTTGGAAGGGGTTTGGGGCTTCCTTGCGTCCGCCCGTGAGATTGTATTCATGCCCGGCCTTTTGCAGGGTGGAAATGAACCCGTTCTTGACCATGCTCGGAGCGTATTGCGTGACGATCGACATCAGAAGGCCCGTCTGCTTCTTCACGTTGGCCGAGGCGGCCTTGTAGGTGGCCTTGTCGTCGCCGGTGATGAATTGGACGAGCTGGTCGCGCGCGGTTTCGTAGTTCGTGGTCGAGACCTTGCCGCCTCCCGGCAGGTTGACGGTCATTCCGCCGGCCACCACGTCGCGGTTGAACTGGTAGTGCACGCAGTCGAAGTCCTCGGTGCGGTTGCCGCCTCCGTCTTTCTTGACGAGGTGCTTGTTGACGAGGAACGCGAAGGTGTTGACGAGGTCCTTGCGGGTCTCTTCCTGCAGTTTGGCGTTGAAGCGGCCGAGTTTCTCCATGACGGGGGCGTTTTCCTGGGCTCCCGAGGCGTCGAGGATGAAGTTCTGCATCGTCTTGGCGGCGGGGCTGGTGCCGCCGGCCGTCTTGGCGAGCGCCTTGTTGCCGGACTCCTCGAGGGTTTCGGTGAATTGGATGGGGGTCGACGTGGAAGAGCCGTCGAGGGCGACCGTGGTCTCCCAGTGGAACTTGACGGGCATCCCCTCGGGCTCGGAGTAGCGGATCGTGATGGCGCCGGTGTCGTCGTTGCGCGAGAGGGTGTAGGTGAGCGGGATGTGCTCGGTGCCGATGCCGCCCTGGATGCCCTGCTCCGGCAACAGCGGCAGGAGCGGCTGGTGCGCGGCCTGCGAAAGCGCGCGCATCACGCTGGACGCCTGGCTCACGTGGACCTTGCCGCAGAGGGTCTCGATCCTGCCGGCGATGACGGCGTTGCCCGCGCCGCCGTTTTTCCCGTCGGCGGTGAACGTCTCCTGTCCGATTTTGACGGTGAAGTGGTTCTGTTCCTCGCCGAGGATGCGCGTCCCGTCGAGGTATTTCGGGTTTTCCGGACGCACGAAGTCGCCCAGAATGCGGCGGCGTCCGCCCTTGGTCGAGCCGTCGATTTCCTCGATCTTCATCGTGGTGGGCGAGTAGTCGGGCAGCGTCTTGGGTTTGGGGCCTTTGCCCTCGGCGGCGGCCAGCGCCTCCGCGAGGGTGCAACCGCTCCGCTCGATGTAGTTCGAGACCTCCATGAGCTTGCCCTGGTTCGTGCTGTACTTCTTGTAGAGTTTGTTCATGAAGACGTCGTTGACGTCGTGCGAGGAGGCGTCCGGCGGAATTTCGAGGTCCGGCACGAGCACGGCGTTGATGTGCGTGCGGTCGAGCTTGCCGGAGTTCTTGAGCTCCACGATTTCGTCGAAATGCCGCAGGATTCTCGAGAGCGTTTCGGAGTTGGCGGCGACGTTCGTGGCGCCTTTCGGCTGGGGGGATGGCGGTTCGAGCGCGGCGAACACGGCATAGACGACCTGGCGCTTTTCGGGGGAGAGCTGCGCGACGGTGCCCGTGCAGCCGGAGCCGTTGCCGCGGGCGAAGAAGTTCATCGCCTTGTTGTTTTCGATGCCGAACGCCTTCTCCGGGTCGGGCGCGGCGAGGTCGAACGCGGGGTCGATCGCAATGTCCTCGAAGACGAACTTCTCGAAGCCCTTGAGCCCCTCTTTCGTGAGGAACGTGCTGCCGGCGTTCTTTTCGGTGAGCGTGTTGCAATTCTTGGACTTGACGTTGGCGGCGGTGTTCTCGAACCACGTCTTGAAGGTGTCCATGAGTTTCAGGCCCGCCTTGAAATTGTCCGCCGAAGCGGTGAAGCGCCCGCCGTATTGGAAAAGGCGGCGCTCGGAGCTTGCCGGGTCCAGCGTCTTCGTGAGCGCGTCCGCGTCGCTGCAGCCGGTCGCGGACTTGATGAACGCGAAAGCGTCCGCGAGCATCGGGAGCTCGCTCTTGTGGTAGCCGGCCGCAAGGACCTTCTCCTGCATGGCCGCATCCTGGGCGAAGCGCTTCGCCGTCTCGTTGATGGGCCGAAGCCCCGCGGCGTCGATGTTCTTGGCCGCGCCGCGCGCGATGCCATAGAGGAAATTCGGCGTGGGCGGCATGTCCGGCGGCATCGCGGCGAGGGCCTCCCGCAGGACGCGTCCGGCGGCCGTGCCGGCGCCGAAGGCGGCGAGCTTCTTCTCCGGCGGCAGGTGCGCGAGGCCGGCTTCGTCCGCCGCCTTCATGAGCGCCTGCGCGAAGAGCGGCTGCATGTCCGGCTTGCCGAGGGTGACGGCGAGCTGGGCGGGGGTGAGGGGCGTCCGGCCCATGTACGCGTTCACCGGTGCCACGCCGACCGGGAGTTCCCCTTCGCCCGCGTCGATTGCCTTCTGGACGTCGCCGCCCGCCAGGAACCTCTCCAGTTTCACCGCGAGATTCGGAGACTTGTCCAGCGCCATGAAAAGCAGCAGCGGCACGCCCTTGATCGTTTCGTCCGCGCCGATTTCGCGGGCACCCGCGTAGAGTGCCGGGATCTTCGACTCCGCGCTTGCGTGCAATTTGCCGATTTCCTCGAAAATCTTCGCCATCGGCGCCTTGGCGGCGAATGCGTCCGCCAGCGGCTTGACGTCGATTTCCCCGGCAAGCGCCTTGGCCTTGGCCAGGTCGAGGCGCTTGAAGCTGTTGATGCCCAGCAAATGCTGCTTTACGCGGTCGACGGCATCGCCGGAAAGCCCGAGGGCGTCGGCGCCGCGCAGGAATTCCGCGTGCGCATGCGCCGTCTTCTGCGCCAGCTTCTTGAACTCCGCCGTGATTTCTTCGGGCGTGCCGGCCTTGACCTTTCCCATGAGGATGTCGGTCTTGAGCGCATCGCCCTGCGTGGCTGCCAGGTACTCGAAGGAAGCGAGTTCCCCGTTCGCCGGATTCCACTTCACCCCGATTTCCTTGGCGAACGCCTCGTTCATGAAGTCTTTGAGCTTTGCTTTGGCATCGATCGCCGCCGCCGCCTTGGCGGTCGTCTCGCGGATCGTGCCCATCGCGCCGTCGAGGATCGCCTTGGCCTCGTCCGCCGTCTTCGCCTCCGCGAGGGCGCGGAACGTCTCCGGCATGATTTTTTCCAGATTCCCCCTTATGT
>CAMVRE010000294.1 GCA_947169825.1 uncultured Verrucomicrobiota bacterium
CTCAAGACGCCGCTCTCCGGCATCCGCCTCAGCGCCGAGCTGCTCGCCGAGGGCCGCCTTCCCGACGGCCCCCGCCGCGACAAGGCGGTGCGCTCCATCCTCGCCGAATCCGACCGCCTCGACCGCCTCGTCTCCAACCTCCTCGACTTCGGCCGCCTCGAGCGCAACCGCCGCCGCTTCGATTTGCAACGCGTCGACCTCGCCGCGCTGCTCGAGGAAATGCAGAATGCACAATGCACGATGCACAATGAAGGAGGGGCCGCGGTCGGGCCCGACATTGTGCATTGTGCATTCCGCATTGTGCATTGCGAGCGCGGCCTCGCCGCGCTCGCCGATCCCGACGCCCTCCGCCGGATCCTCTCCA
This sequence comes from uncultured Verrucomicrobiota bacterium, assembly GCA_947169825.1. Classification (GTDB taxonomy): domain Bacteria; phylum Verrucomicrobiota; class Kiritimatiellia; order RFP12; family UBA3636; genus UBA3636. Next base: position 365 of record CAMVRE010000294.1, read on the forward strand.
ACCTCCTCGACAACGCCGCCAAGTACGCCCCCGGCGCGCCGCCGGAGGTCTCGGTGCGCGCCGCCGGGAACGCCGTCGAGCTCGTCGTCGCCGACCGCGGCCCGGGCGTTCCGCCCGGCCTCGAGGAGAAGATCTTCGAGCGCTTCTTCCGCGCCGACGACTCCCTCGCGCGCCGCGCGAACGGCAGCGGCATCGGCCTCTCCCTCGCCCGCGGCCTCGCCCGCGGCATGGGCGGCGACCTCATCTATCGCCCCCGCGAAGGCGGCGGCGCGGAATTCGTGCTCACGCTCCCCGCCGAGAGGGAGAAACCCCGCCCCGGCGGCGCGGACGCGCCGCGTGGCGGGGTTTCATGAGATGTTGCCGGGAAAACGCCGCTTTGCTAGAATCGACGGCATCATGAACACCATGCCCGCTTCGCGCGGGCGCGGCGGAGCCGAGCCCGCCGCGGAGGGGACATCCGAGTTGCCATTCATCCTTTTCGCCGAAGACGACGCGACGCTCCGCGACGGCCTGCAGGCCGCGCTGGAGAGCGAGGGCTACGAGACGCGCCCGTGCGCCGACGGCGCCGAGGCGCTCGCGGCCTACGCGGAGCGGCGGCCCGACCTGCTGCTCCTCGACGTGATGATGCCGAGGAAGAGCGGCTTCGACGTCTGCGCCGAGGTGCGGCGCACGGACGCCGCCGTCCCGATCCTCTTCCTCACCGCGAAGGCCGGCGAGGCCGACCAGGTCCTCGGCCTCGGGCTCGGCGCGGACGACTACATCGCCAAGCCCTTCCGCATCCGCGTGCTCCTCGCCCGCGTCGCGGCGGCGCTGCGCCGCGCGGCCGCCGCCCCCGCCGCCGCGGGGGCCGATTCGTTCGCGATCGGCACGGCGCGGATCGACGCCCGCCGCTTTCTCCTGGACCCCGGCGACGGCTCGCCCGCCCAGTCGCTCTCCGCGCGCGAGCTCGGGCTGCTGCGCGCGTTCGCGGCGCATCCGGGCGAAGTACTCTCGCGCGACGAGCTGCTGAACGAGGTGTGGGGCGTCGACTACGTCGGCGGCCCGCGGACGCTCGACCAGCACGTCCTGCAGATCCGCAAGAAGCTCGGCCCCTCGGCCGACCGTATCGAGACCGTCCACCGCGCCGGCTACCGCTACGCGGGCAATCCCCGCTGAACCGCCGTCGGCGCCGCGGACATCGTCTGGGACGTCTTCGGCCTCGAGGGTGGCGGGGCGTAGGGCCAACCGGCGCAGGCGGCACGCCGCGCGCCTTGCGTCGAAGGACGGCGCTCGTCGGGCGTCAGGTGGCGGGAGAGGATCAGGGCGGGGGACGGCGCGTTGTCGGGACGAGGAGCGCGGCGTCGTGCGGCGGGACGGAGAAGGCGCGCAGGTCGACGGCGCCGAGCGGACGGAGGAGCTCCTCGACGGGCGTCCCGGCGGGGAAGCCCTCGAGGGCGGCGGGGTCGACGGCGAAGGGCTCGTCGCGGGCGTTGAGGATCGCGGCGGCGGGGCGGCCGTCGGCGAGCGTGCCGAGGAAGAGGCGCGGCCAGCGCGATGGCTCGGCGTCGGGCCCGGGGCGGATGTCGCGCACGCGAATGCGCGCGGCGCGGCCGAGGAGCGCGAGGCGGCCGGGCGTGAGCGTTTCGACGCGGTCGCCGGAGAACGCGAAGCCGGTCAGGATTCCCGCCAGCGCGGAAATGCGCGCGGCGCCGTCGGGTACGCTGTCGCGCACGACCACGACGTCCGGGTCGGGCGCGAACCAGCGGCCGAACGTCCAGAACTTGGCGAGCGTCTGCAGCGCGGCGTGCTCGATCTTCGGGACCGAGCCCGCGGCGGTGTCGCAGCCCATGCGGTTCGCGTCCACGAGCCCGAGCGTGGCGAGATGGTGCGCGCCGCAGCCGAGGATCCAGGCGTCCGGAACCGCCTCGCGGATCGCCGCGAGGCCGGCGCGCAGGGCGGAGACGGGCGTCGCGGCGGGATCGGCGAAGACGCCGTCCGGGATCGCGAAACCGAGCGCGTCGAGCTTGAAGTAGGAGAAGCCCCACGAGCGGAGCGTGCGGAACGTCTCCGCGAGGTGTGCGCGCACGTCGGGGCGCGAGGCGTCGAGCGTCGCCCAGAGCAGCGAGGTAAAGCCGCGGACGAGGAGCGGGCGCCCGTCGCGCCCGCGCACGAACCACTCGGGGTGCGCGCGGAAGATCTCGCTCTCCGGGGCGGCATGGAACGGCGCCGTCCAGAGCCCCGCCTCGAGGCCGCGCTCGCGGATCGCCGCGGCGGTGGCGGCGAGCGGCGACGGCCATCCGTCCGCGAGCGCGCCGGTCCAGTCGCCGTCGCGCAACTGGTAGCCGCTGTCAATCTGCACGACCCGCGCGGGGAAGTCCGCGCGGCGCGCGGCGAGGGCGTCGGCCGCGGCGAGGACGTCGCGCTCCGTGACCGCCGCGCCGTGGCAGTACCACGAGCACCAGCCGGCGGGCGGCTCGCGCCCCGCCGGGCGCGCGCCCGTGCGCTCCGCGCAGAGTTCGCCGTAGCGGCGCAGGAGCGCGCGCCAGTCGTCGCCGCGGAGCGCGACGATCTCCTCCGGTTCGTCGCCCTCGAGCAGGTCGGGCTGGACGACGCGGATACCGCGCAACGTGCGGCTGCGGTAGATGGCGGTGAGGTAGGTCGGCGAGCGACGGCACGAGACGGCGCCGACGAGGAGCCACGCGCGCTCCTCGGGACAGCCGACGACGAGGACGTCGTCCGACGTCCGCTCGCCGTTTGGCTCCGAGACGCCGAGGAAGGGCGACTCGCCGGTGCCGCGCTCGACGGAGCCCGAGCCGTTCCGCACGATCCACCAGGACGCCGCGGGCATGTCCTCGACGGGAAGCGTCCGGATCCATCCTCCGGGTGCGCGAAGTTCGATTTCGTTCCCTTTCATGCCGGGGAATTCTACCACGTCGCCGGCCCGGCGTCACGCTCCCGCGAGAAGGGCGCAGCCGGCCGCGGCTCGGCGATCTTCCTGCACTGCTTCGGCCCGCAGAAGCCCTGGACCGGCGGCTGCGTGGCGGTCCCGAAGGACGTCATGCTGCGCGTCATGCG
>CAMVRE010000295.1 GCA_947169825.1 uncultured Verrucomicrobiota bacterium
CGCGCGGGGATTCGCTAGAATCGCCGCCCCATGCAACTTTCCGACCCCATCGCCAAGGCCGGCGTCCTCGTCGAGGCACTGCCCTACATCGCGGACTTCCGCGGCGAGATCATCGTCGTCAAGCTCGGCGGCAGCGTCCAGGAGGACGCCGCCGCCCTGCGCTCGACGCTGACCGACGTGGCGTTCATGCGCGTCGTCGGCATGCGCCCGATCGTCGTCCACGGCGGCGGCAAGGCCATCACGCGCGCGCTGAAGGAGGCCGGGGTCGAGACGCGCTTCGAGGCCGGCTTCCGCGTCACCGACGAGGCGTCGATCCGCATCGTCGAGGACGTGATGAAGAACCGCGTCAACGCCGAGATCGTCCGCCTCCTCTCGGAGTGCGGCGTCGAGGCCGCGCCGCTGCATGGCGACCGCGTCTTCTTCTCGACGCGCAAGACCGGCGAGGACCCCGCCACGGGCGCCCGGCTCGACTGGGGCTTCGTCGGCGAGGCCGCGCACTGCGACACGGGGCCCGTCCGCGCGCTCTTCGAGGCGGGCGCGGTGCCCGTCATCTGCCCGCTCGGCCGCGGCGCCGACGGGCTCGTCTACAACATCAACGCGGACGACGCCGCGGCGGCGCTCGCGATGGCGCTGCCCTCGCGCAAGCTGGCCTACGTCTCGGACGTGCCGGGCCTGCTGCGCGACCCGGAGGACCCCGCCACGCTCATCGAGACGCTGCACGCGCCGGACGTCCCGGACCTGGAGCGCGCGGGCGTGATCGCCGGCGGCATGCTTCCCAAGATCGAGAGCAGCCTCGCCGCGCTGCGCGCCGGCGTGCGCAAGGTCCACCTCGTGGACGGCCGCATGCCGCACTCGCTCCTCCTCGAAATCTTCACCAACAAGGGCGTGGGCACCCAGATCGTCAAGTAGGGCGACCCGCGCGAAAGGACCAGACATGAGCAACGACAACACCGAAGACACCGCCGCCCTCTGCGCCGACTACCAGATGGACACCTACGTCCGCACGGCGACGATCGTGAAGGGCCGCGGCAGCCGCGTCTTCGCCCCCAACGGCAACCAGTTTCTCGACTTCACGAGCGGCATCTCCGTCGTGGCGCTCGGCCACGCGCACCCCGCTGTCGTCGAGGCGATCAAGTCCCAGGCCGAGACGCTGGTGCACGCCTCCAACCTCTTCTACACGCCGCAGGTCGGCCTGCTCGCGCGCAAGCTCTCCAAGGCGGGGCTCGGTGGCAAGTGCTTCCTGTGCAACTCCGGCGCCGAGGCGAACGAGGCGATGATCAAGCTCGCGCGCCTCTGGGGCTCGCAGAACGGCGGCCGCTACGAGATCGTCTGCATGCGCGGCTCGTTCCACGGGCGCACGCTCGCCACGCTCTCCGCCACCGGCCAGAGCAAGGTCCAGAAGGGCTTCGACCCGCTGATGCCCGGCTTCGCGTTCGCCGACTTCAACGACCTGGAGAGCGTGAAGGCCGCGGTGACGGAGAAGACCGTCGCGGTGCTCTTCGAGTGCGTCCAGGGCGAGGGCGGCGTCGTGCCCGCGACGGAGGAGTTCGTCCAGGGCGTCCGCGCGCTGTGCGACGAGAAGGGCCTCCTGATGCTCTGCGACGAGATCCAGTGCGGCATGGGCCGGACCGGCAGGATGTGGGCGTTCGAGCACTACGGCGTCGCGCCCGACGCGTTCACCTCCGCGAAGGCGCTCGGCGGCGGCCTGCCGCTCGGCGCGCTCATCGCCTCGCCCGCGCTCTCCGGCGTCTTCACGCCCGGCTCGCACGGCACGACCTTCGGCGGCAACCCGGTCGCGTGCGCGGCCTCGCTCGCCGTGTTCAAGGTGTTCGAGGAGGAGAAGGTCGTCGAGCACGCCGCCGCGGCCGGCGAGCTCTTCCGCAAGGGCCTCGAGGCGTTCGTCGAGAAGTACGACCAGCTCCTGGAGGTGCGCGGCAAGGGCCTCCTGCTCGGCCTCGTCCTGAAGGAGCCGCGCGCCGGCGAGCTCATCGACGAGCTGCGCAACGGCGGCCTGCTCGCGTGCAAGGCGGGCGACTCCGTCGTGCGCTTCCTCCCGCCGCTCAACGTCTCCGACGACGACCTCGAGGAGGGCCTCGAGATGGTCGGCGACGCGCTCGACATCCTCTTCGGCGGCGACGCCGAGTAGTCGCGCCGGGTCGGACGGAACGATCCCCGCGGAGCGCGGCCATGGCGGACGGCGCCGGATCCCACGCCGGGGAGGAGCCCCTCGACGTCCTGCTGCGCCGCGCGTCCGCGGCGCCGGGCGCGCTCTCGCGCGCCGAGCTCGCGCGGCTCCTTTCGCTCGACGACCCCGCCGAGCGCGCCGCGCTCCACGCCGCCGCCTACGACGTGAAGCTCCGCGCCACGGGGCCGGTCGTCTCGCTGCGCGGGCTCGTCGAGATCGGCAACGCCTGCGCGAAGGACTGCCTCTACTGCGGCCTGCGCCGGAGCAACGCCGCCGTGCGCCGCTACCGCATCCCGGAGGAGGACGTCGTCCGCATGGCGCGCTGGGCGTTCGACCGGCGGTTCGGGTCGGTCGTTCTGCAGAGCGGCGAGATCGAGTCCGACGAGAACACGGAGCGCATCGTCCGCATCGTCCGCGCGATCCGCGCCTTCGGCGGCGAGGGCTTCGCGATCGTCCTCAGCCTCGGCGAGCAGCGCGACGAGGTCTACCGCGCCTGGCGCGAGGCCGGCGCCGCGCGCTACCTCCTCCGCATCGAGACCTCGAACCCCGCGCTCTATCGCACGCTCCATCCGGCCGGCCATTCGTGGGAGCGGCGGCGCGACTGCCTCCGCGCGCTGCGCCGGCTCGGCTACCAGGTCGGGAGCGGCGTCATGATCGGGCTCCCGGGCCAAACCGCCGACGACCTCGCGGGCGACATCGGCTTCTTCGCGGACGAGGACATCGACATGATCGGCATGGGGCCGTTCCTGCCGCACGGCGAGACGCCGCTCGGCGCCGTCGCCGTCGACCGCGGGCGACAGCTGCGGCTCGGCATCGACATGGTCGCCGCGACGCGCCTGCAGCTGCACGACCGCAACCTCGCCGCGACGACCGTCCTGCAGGTCCTCGCGCCCGACGGGCGCGAACAGGCGCTGCGCGCCGGCGCCAACGTGATGATGCCCAACGTCACGGACACCGTCTTCCGCCGCGACTACCGCCTCTACGAGGACAAGCCCTGCCTCGAGGACACCTCCGAGCAGTGCCTCGGCTGCCTCGAGCGGCGCGTCGCATCGATCGGCGAGCGCATCGGCTGGGGCTCCCCCGGCACCCCGCCCCACTACCTCCGCCGCACCGTCCCGCGCGAGGGCTGAAAAGATTTCCCTTGACTTCTGAACGAAGATTCATATTATTGAACGAAAATTCAGAAACCGCCAGAGGGAGGTCTCCCGTGAAACGCGCGAAAACGATTTTCC
>CAMVRE010000296.1 GCA_947169825.1 uncultured Verrucomicrobiota bacterium
AATCGGCGCGGCGGGGTGCCGGAGCGCGGCGGGGTGGCGAGCGGACGCCGATCGCGCCGCCGCGGAGCGCCTCGCCGCCGCCCGCGCGGCGGAGGGGCTGCCGGAGGAGGCGCTCGCGGTCGAGTCGCCCTCCGACACGCTGCGCCGGCGGCTGATCGTCGGGCAGGCGCTGCCCGTCTTCGACCCGGCGTCGCTCGGCATCCGCGACCTGCCGACGAACCGCTACTGGCGCGCGGAGGAGCGGCTCCTGCCCGGGGGCGAGGGCGCGGACGCCGCGTTCGCCCCGTCGGGCACGAACGCGCTCGAGATCGGCCTGCAGGACGCCGTCCGCATCGCCGCCGCCAACTCGCCCGAGTTCCGGTCCGACAAGGAGCGGCTCTTCGCGAGCGCGCTCGCGCTCGACCTGGCGAGCCGGGAGTTCCACACGACGCTCCTCGGGGCGCTCTCGGCCGCGGCCGACTCGACGCCCGGGGGAGGGGAGGGCGGCTCCTCGCGCGAGGGCTCGCACGGCGAGGCCGCGACCGCGGGCGCGAAGCGGACGTTCGAGAACGGCGTCTCGACCGACGCCTCGCTCGCCTTCAATCTCGCCGGGATGCTGACCGGCGAGCGGAAGACCGCGTGGGGCGCGGTGGCGGACCTGAGCGTCTCGATCCCGCTGCTGCGCGGGTCGGGCTCGCTCGTGCGCCGCGAATCGCTCACCCAGGCCGAGCGGGACCTCGTCTACGCCGTGCGCGACTTCGAGCAGCGCAAGCGCGCGCTCGTCGCGGACGTCGCCCGCGCCTATCTCTCGCTGCTGCTCGCGCTGCGCACGCGCCAGAACGAGGACGAGAACCTCCGCCGCGTCATGCTCTCCACGCGCCGCTCGCGCCGGATGGCGGACGCGAGCCGGATGTCGAAGACGGCGTTCGACCAGTCCTACCAGAGCGAGCTCGCGGCGCGCGCGGGCTGGGTCGCCGCGTGCCAGAACTACGAGGGCTCGCTCGACTCCTTCAAGGCGAGGATCGGGCTCCCGCCCGACGCGCGGATCCGTCCGCGCGAGAGCGACCTCGAGGGCCTGCGGGCGCTCGTGGCGGGGTATCTCGCGTCCGCGGAGGACGACTCCGCCGCGGACGGCGGCGCGGAGGCGCTCCCCGCGCCGGACTCGGTGGACGCGGGCGAGCTCAAGGAGGCGACCGACCGCGCGCTCGCGATCGCGTTCGAGCGGCGCACGGACGTGCTCTCGGCGCGCGACCGCGTCGAGGACGCGCAGCGGCACCTCGTGGTCGCCGAGGACGCGCTGCGCAGCGAGATCACGCTCGGCGGCGCGGCGCGCGTGGGCGAGCCCGGCTCGGCCGCGATGGCGCGCGAGGGGCGCAACCACGGCGAGTTCCGGATGAAGGACGGAACCGCGAACGGCACGCTCAAGGTCGACCTCGCGCTCGAGCGCACCGCCGAGCGCAACGCCTACCGCAGCGCGCTCGTCGCGCTCGAGGCCGCCGTGCGCGCCTACCAGAAGGCGGAGGACGACCTCAAGGCGACGGTCCGCCAGGACATGCGCGCGCTTTCGCAGACGCGCGAGCAGCTCGCCATCCAGTCGCGCGCGGTCGAGCTGGCCGCCCGCCGCGTCCGCAACCAGGACCTGCTGCTCGAGGCCGGCCGCGCGGACATGACCGACCTGCTGGACGCCCAGGCGGCGCTCGTCTCCGCGCAGAACTCGCTCTACCGCGCCATCACCGACTGGCGCGGGCAGGAGCTCGCGCTCCAGCGCGACCTCGGCACGCTCGACGCGACCGCCGACGGCGTCTGGACCGAAACCGACCTGGCCGCGCTCGGCATCGCCGGCGCCGCCGAGGAGGAGGACACCCCATGAAGAAACGATACCTGTTCGGCGCGCTGGCGCTCGCGGCCGCCGCGGGAGGCGCCGCGCTCCTCGCGCGGCGCGGCGGCTCCGACCCCTCGGACGCGGAGCCCTGGGCCCGCGCGCAGCGCGGACCGCTCGTCGTCGACCTGGCGGAGGACGGCGAGATCAAGCCCGCCGAGCAGCTCACGATCAAGAGCGAGGTCGAGGGCCGGCACTCGATCCTCTACATCATCCCCGAGGGGACGATGGTGAAGAAGGGCGACCTCCTGGTCGAGCTCGACGTCGCGACGACGGTCGACGAGAAGGTCAACCAGGAGATCGCCGTCACGAACGCCGCCTCCGCGCTCGAGATGAAGCGCGAGGACCTCGAGATCGCGAGGAACCAGGCGGCGTCGGACGTGGAGCTGGCGGAGCAGGACCTCGCCTTCGCGCGCGAGGACCTCGTGAAGTACGAGGAGGGCGAGTACCCGAACAAGCTCGACGAGACGAGGGGGGCCGTTACGCTCGCCGAGCAGGAGCTGGAGCAGGCCAAGGAGAAATACGAGTGGTCGAGGAAGCTCCACGCCGAGGACTTCCTCTCCGAGAGCGAGCTCAAGGGCGACGAGCTCTCCTGGCGCCACAAGGAGCTCGCGCTCGCGACGGCGCGCGGCAACCTCGCGCTGCTGGAGACCTACACGCACAGGCGCGAGCTGGCGAAGCTCCGCAGCGACGTGCGCCAGAAGGAGGCCGCGCTGGACCGCGTCCGCCGCAAGGCCGCCTCGTCGATCCTCCAGGAGGAGAGCTCCCTGCGCGCCCGGGAGAGCGAGTTCAACCGCCAGCGCCAGAAGCTCGAGAAGCTCGAGGAGCAGATCGCCAAGGCGAAGATCTACGCCCCGATGGCCGGGCAGGTCATCTACTCGACGAGCAACCAGCGCCCGTGGGAGAACAACGAGCCGCTCAAGGAGGGCGTCGAGGTGTGGGAGCGCCGCGACCTGATCATCCTGCCGACGGCGGACACGTTCGTCGCCTCGACCGTCGTCCGCGAGAGCGCGCTCAAGAGCCTCTCGACCGGGATGCCCGTTCGCGTGACGTGCGACGCCATCCCCGGGAAGGAGTTCTCCGGCACGCTCTCCCGGATCGCGCCGATGCCCGACAACGGCCGCCGCTGGATGAACCCGGACATCAAGGAGTACCCGGCCGAGGTCCGCATCGACGGCGGGGTGGGGGAGCTCAAGAACGGCATGGGCTGCCGCCTGCGCATCCTCCTGGCCGAATACGAGGACGCCGTCTCGGTGCCGGTGCAGTGCGTCGTGCGCGTGGGCGGGCAGTCGTGCGTGTGGGTGCGGACCCCGCGCGGCCCCGAGCGCCGCGCCGTCAAGACCGGGCTCGACAACAACCGCTTCGTCCGCATCCTCTCCGGCCTCGAGGGCGGCGAGGAGGTGCTTCTCGTTCCGCCGCTGGAGAGCTCCGCGCCCGAGGGGAAGTGATGCCCGCCGCCGTCGAGTTCACGGACCTGACGAAGGTCTACGAGATGGGGTCGGAGCGCGTGCACGCGCTCCGCGGCGTGTCGGCGCGCTTCGAGGAGGGGAGCTTCT
>CAMVRE010000297.1 GCA_947169825.1 uncultured Verrucomicrobiota bacterium
TCCTTTTCGCGACCGTCTTCGCGAAGGGCGCCGGCGTCGTCCTCGCCGCGATGCTCGTCGGGGCGACGGCGCTGCGCGGCCGGCGCGCGGCGCGCCGCGTCGCGCTTCCCGCGCTGCTCGCCGGCGTCGCGCTCGGCGCGCCGTATCTCGCGCACCAGCTGTGGCTCTGCGCCCATCCCGCCGCGCGGGAGGCGTCGCCCTTCCTCGTCGCGCTCCCGCTGCACGCCGCGCACACCCGGCTCTTCACACCGGACCTCGCTCACCTCGCCGCGATGCTGCGCCGTCTCGTCGCGCACCGCGCAGCGCCCGACGGTTCGGTCTTCGCGCTCGCCGTCCTCGGCGCGGGATTCGCCGCCGCTCTGGTCCGCCGCCGCACCCGCGCCGCCGCGCTCGCGCTCCTCGCGCTCCTCGCGTTCTGGTTTTTCACCGCGTCCTACGACTGGCGCAACGCCTTCCCCGCGCTCGCGTTCGGCTCCTGCGTCCTGGCCGCGTCGGCCGCACCCCTTTCGCGCCGAAGTCTCGCCGATCCGCGCAACCGCCGGATCGTCCTCTACGCCATCGTCGCAACGGGCGCGCTGCTCTACGCCCTGCTCACGATGGCGATCGCCGGCATCGACCGCTCCGGCGCGCTGGGAGCGTTCCTGGCTCCCGTCGCCACGAGCTGGCGCCCGCCGAAGGCGGCGTGCCTCCCGCCGGAAACCCGCCACATGGCGCTGCGGCCCGCCGGCGACATCCGCAACATCCTCTCCGACGCGCCGTGGGCGGCGCGCGCGGAGCACGTCTGGACGGGCGATCCTCTCTACCGCCTCCTCGCGCCGAAGGGTTGCTACGCGATCCAGGCGAACGCCTGGCGCGACGCGAAGCCAGGCGACCTCTTCGTCGGGACCGCGGCGCTGCCGCGGCCGCCCGAGGGGTTCGTGCCGATCGCCGAGCTCCGCCGCGCGCCCGGCTACCGCTCGCTCTGGATGTTCCGCCCCGACCTCGCACCGGGGCTCGTGCTCGAGATCCCCGCGCCCGACAAAAACGACGCGCCTCCCTCGCGCGAGCTCTTCGGCGAGGCGGCCGACGGCGACCCCTTCGCCGCCTATCTCGCCCCCGTCCGCGACGGCGCCGCGCTGCGCCTCCCGAACCCCGGTCTCCGTCCGACCGGGCTCTGACAGTCTTCTCTCGTCACTCGTCACTCGTCACTCGTCACTCGTCACTCATCACTCGCAACTCGTCAACCATGAACCATCCCCTCTACAAGAATCCCGCCGCGCCCGTCGAGGCGCGCGTCCAGGACCTCCTCGCCCGCATGACGCTCGAGGAGAAGGCCGAGCAGCTCTGCCAGGACACGATCGGCAAGGACCCGAACCCCGACAACCACGGAACGGACAGCGAGTTCAACCCGCGCGTGGGATCGATCTACCAGTATTGCGGCGACACCCGCACCCGCAACGCCTTCCAGCGCATCGCGGTGGAGAGGACCCGCCTCGGCATCCCCATCCTCTGGGCTCTCGACGTCATCCACGGCTGGCGCACGATGTTCCCGGTCTCGCTCGCGCAGGCCGCCTCGTTCCGACCGGACCTCACGGAGAGGGCGCAGCGCGTCGCCGCCCGCGAATGCTGGCAGGACGGCGGCATCGACTGGCTTCTCGGCCCGATGGTCGAGGTCGGCCACGACCCGCGCTGGGGCCGCAACGTCGAGGGCTACGGCGAGGACCCCTACACGGCCGGCCGCTTCGCCGCCGCCGCCGTGCGCGGCATCCAGAGGGACGGCCGCTGCGCCGCGTGCGTGAAGCACTTCGTCGGCTACTCCGCCTGCGAGGGCGGGCGCGACTACTCCTACACGGAGATCTCCGCCCGCGCGATGCGCGAGTGGTACCTGCCGCCGTTCGCCGCCGCCGCGAAGGCCGGCGCGCTCACGGTCATGAGCTCGTTCAACGAATACGACGGCGTCCCGGTTTCCGCCAGCCGCGCGCTCCTCACGGACGAACTCCGCGGCCGCATGGGCTTCCGCGGGCTCGTCGTCTCCGACAGCGGGGCCCTGCACCGCATGGGCAACATGGGCTACGCGCACGACCCGGTCGACCAGACCGCCCTCGCCATCCATGCCGGCAACGAGATGTCGATGGGCGACGGCCTCTTCCGCAACATCCCCGCCGCCGTCGCCGCCGGCAAGCTCTCGATGGAGGACGTGGACGAGGCCGTCTCGCGCGTCCTGCGCGTGAAGTTCCGCCTCGGCCTCTTCGAGGATCCCTACGCGCCGGAGAAGCCCACGAAAAAGACCTGCCGGCTTCCCGACGCGATCGATCTGGCGCACAAGTTCGCCCGCGAGACGATGGTGCTTCTGAAGAACGATCCGCCGCGCGGAAACAACTCGTCACTCGTCGCTCGTCGCTCGTCACTCGTCACTCGTCACTCGTCACTCGACGCGGCGCACCGCGCCGCGCCGATCCTTCCCCTCGACCCCCGCAAGATCCGGAAGATCGCCCTCGTCGGCCCCGCCGGGGACGAGGTCCACCCGCACCTCGGAAACTGGCGCGCCGCCGCCACCGACGTCTCCAAGGGCGTGAACGGCGAGACGTTCCTCGACGCCGCCCGCCGCTTCTTCCCGAAGGCGGAGGTCCGCGTCGCCCGCGGGTGCACGTTCTGGGACTACACGCCGCCGACGGAGAAGGACGCGGCCCTGCGCGCCGAGGCGGTCGCCGCCGCGCGCGACGCGGACGTCGTCCTGCTCTGCTTCGGCGAGGTGCCGTGGATGTGCGGCGAGAAGAAGTCGCGCCGCGACATCGCGCTCCCGCCCGCGCAGGTTCCCCTCATCGAGGAGATCGCCGCTCTCGGCCGCCCGCTCGTCGGCCTCTGCTGCTCCGGCCGCGCGCTCGCGTTCCCGGACCTCGCCGCGAAGATGGACGCGCTCCTCTGGTGCTGGCAGAGCGGCTGCCGCGCGCCGACCGCCGCGATGGAGATCCTCGTCGGCAAGGCGAACCCGAGCGGCAAGCTCCCCATCTCGTTCCCGCGGTCCGTCGGCCAGATCCCGGTCTTCTACAACCACCACGGCAAGATCACGCCCGAATGTCCGGACTACCAGGACCTCCCCGGCGAGAACGGCCCCTGGTTCCCGTTCGGCTTCGGCCTCTCCTACACGACGTTCAAATACGGGAAGGTCAAGATGGCCTCGAAGCGCACGGCGCGGAGCGCCCGCGCGCTCGAGGCCACGGTCGAAGTGACGAACGCCGGCTCGCGCGCCGGCAAGGAGACCGTGATCTGGTATCTCTCCGATCCCGAGGCGAGCTACACGCAGCCCGTCCGCCGCGTGATCGCCTTCGAGAAGATCTCGCTCCGGCCCGGCGAAGCGAAGGCCGTGCGCCTGCGCATCGACCCGATGCGCGACCTGGCCTACGACCTGCCGGACGGCCGCCGCGTC
>CAMVRE010000298.1 GCA_947169825.1 uncultured Verrucomicrobiota bacterium
CCTTCCCTCCGACGGAGTCCCCGCATGAAGACGAAAGCCCTCTTTCCGGTCCTGTTCCTCGCCGCGCTCGCGGCCGGCTGCTCCCACTGCCCGCTCTGCGGCGGTGAATGGGGCGCGGCGGCGCGCGCGCGCCTCGCCGCCGAGGAGGCGGCGCGGGCGCCGCGGCCTCGCGCCGTCTCGGGGACGGTCTCCTGTCCCGATCGCGTAACGGTCCTGCCGACCTACCGCGTCCGCGTGAAGCTGGTCGACCTCCGAACGGGCGAGACGATCGTCGCGAAGGAGGAGGGCTTCTCCGGGTTCCCGTGGATGTTCCGGCTGGACTTCGACGCGAAGGATCTGCGGGGGGGCGGTCCGCATGGACTCGTCGCGGAGGTGCTCTCCGGCGACGACGTCCTCTACCGCACCGACACGCAGTATCGCCTGCCCGAGTCCGATTCGGCGGCGAGCGTGGACCTCGTCGTCACGCGGAGCCGCTGAGCTCCGCCCGCGACGGCTTCCGATTCCGCTTTTCCGCGGAAACGGTCCGTGGTATCCTTCTCCGCCATGGAAAACGAACCGCTCGAACGATTCGCATACGCGGCGTTCCCGCCCGAGGGCGCCGCCCCGCGCGGGATCGTCGTCCACTTCATGGGCCTCGGGAGCCAATGGCAGGCGCGCGAGGGGGACGGGCCGCACGGCCTCGAGCGCGAGGGCGCGGCCGCCGCGGCCGCCGCCGGCGCGGTCTTCGTCGTCCCGTATCTCGACCCGTGGAACTGGATGAACGCCGGCGCCGTCGCGACGACCGACCGGATCGTCGACCTCGCGAAGGCGCGCGCTGGCCTGCCGGCCGACGCCCCCGTCGTCTCGACGGGCGGCAGCATGGGCGGGCTCTGCGCGCTCGTGTGGCCGCGCTACACGCGCCACCGCGTCGTCGCCGTCGCGGCCAACTGCCCGGTGTGCGACCTGCCGTTCCACTACACGGAGCGACCGGACCTGCCGCGCACGCTCCGAGCGGCGTTCGCCGCGGAGCCGGACTTCGCCGCCGCCCTGCGCGCGCATTCGCCGCTGCACCTCGCGCCGGAGCTCCCGGACGTCCCCTACGCCGTCCTCCACTGCTCCGCGGACCAGGCCGTCGCCAAGGCCGCGCACTCGGATCCGTTCGTCGCCGCGATGCGCGCGCTCGGGCGCCGCGTCGAATACGTGGAGGTCCCCGGCCGCGGCCACTGCGACCTCGACGAAGCGGCGCTCGGCCGCCTCCGGTCGTTCGTCCTCGCCGCGCTCCGGGACTGACCCGCGATGGAGGCCCCGGACGAGATCGCGGAGGCGCTGCGGCGCGTCTTCGGCCACGCCGGCTTCCGCGCCGGGCAGCGCGGGCCGGTCGAGGCCGTGCTCGCCGGACGCGACGCCGTCGTCGTGATGCCGACCGGATCCGGCAAGTCCATCTGCTACCAGCTCGCCGCGATGCTGCTCCCCGGCACGACGCTCGTCGTCTCGCCGCTCATCGCGCTCATGAAGGACCAGGTCGACGCCCTCGCGCGCCGCGGCGTCCCGGCGGCCTTCCTCAACTCCTCGCTCTCCGCCTCCGAGATGGACGAGCGCATGGCCCTGTTCGAGGCCGGGCGCTACAAGCTCGTCTACGTCGCGCCGGAGCGCCTACGAAGCGACCGCTTCCTCGCCGCCCTCGCGCACGTCGCCGTCCCGCTCGTCGCGATCGACGAGGCGCACTGCATCAGCCAGTGGGGCCACGACTTCCGCCCCGACTACCTCGCGCTCGGCTCGCTCGTCGCGCGGCTCGGCGCCGGCGTGCGCGTGATGGCCGTCACCGCGACGGCGACGCCGGAGGTGCGGCGCGACATCGTCGCGCAGCTCGGCCTCGGCGCCGCGCCGCGCGGCGAGCCGTTCGTCGGCGTCCAGGGCTTCGCGCGCCCGAACCTGCGCCTCGCCGTGACGCCGTGCCCGACGCACGACGCGAAGGCGGCGCGCGTCGTCGCCCTCGCCGCCGCCCACGGCACGGGCATCGTCTACTGCGCGACGCGCAAGCAGGCGGGGATCGTTCACGGGCGCCTCCTCGCCTCGCCCGCGCTGCGCGGGAAGGTGACGCCGCTGCTCTACACCGGTGGGCTCGACGACCGCGCGCGCGCCGAGGCGCAGGAGCGCTTCCTCGCGGCGGAGCGGCCGGTCGTCGTCGCGACGAGCGCCTTCGGGATGGGCATCGACCGGCCCGACATCCGCTTCGTCGCGCACTGGGACGTCCCCGGCTCGATCGAGGCCTACTACCAGGAGGTCGGCCGCGCGGGGCGCGACGGCGCGCCCGCGTGGTGCGAGCTGCTCTTCAACTACGCCGACGTCCGCACGCAGCGCTTCTTCATCGAGGGCGCGAACCCGACCGAGTCCGAGGTCCGCGCGGTGCTCTCCGCCGCGCGCGCCGCGTGCGCGAAGGGGCCGGTCGCGCTCTCCGAGGACGCGTGGGCCGAGGCGGCCGGGATGAAGAACCCGATGGGCGCGCGCACCGCGCTCGGCATTCTCGAGCGCGCCGGCTACCTGCGCCGCTCGCCGTCCGCCGGCGGCGCCCGCGGCGCGTGGCAGACCGAGCTCCTGCCCGACCCCGGCCCCGGCCCGCTCGACGAGGCGATTCGCGGGCGCCTCCGCAAGCGCGACTTCGACGAGGCCCGCCTCCGCGCGATGCTGCGCTTCGTCGACTGCCGCGGCTGCCGCCAGGCGTTCCTGCTCGACTACTTCGGCGAGGCCCCGCACGCGGGCATCTGCGACGGCTGCGACAACGACGGCGGCGCCTTCACCGCGCCGCCGCTCCCGGAGGAGCGCCGGACCGCGGTGCGCAAGGCGCTCTCCTGCGTCGGCCGCGCGCAGGGCCGCTGCCCCGCGGAGCGCGTCGCGGAGGTCCTGCGCGGCGACCGCACGCCGGAGGTCCTCGCGGAAGGCCTCGACGCGCTGAGCACGTTCGGGCTCCTGCCGGACGCCGACCCCGCCGAGCTGCGCGCGCTCCTCGCGGCGCTCGTGCGCGCGCGCTGCCTCGCCGAGGGGCCGGGCCGCGAGCTCGTCCTCACCGACTACGGCCTCCGCGTCGCGAAGGACGAGGTCCCCGGCTTCACGATCCCCTGGCCCGGCGACGCCCCCGCTCCGCCCGCCCGCGCCCCGCGCGCCCCCCGCGCGAAACCGGCCCGTCCCGCCTCCGGCGACGCCGCTCCCGCCAAGCGCAAGCGCCAGCCGCCCCCGTGGGTCTGGAAGAAGTACCGTCGCGGCGCCCATTGACGGAAGAAGGCCGGCGGCGCGTCGCGCGCCGCCGGCCCTCCGGGAACCGGACGGAAGGACCCTAGCGGACCTTGCCGGCCTTGATGCGCTTCTCGACGACCTCCTTGGCGATGCCGGCGGGGACCGGCTCGTACTGGTTG
>CAMVRE010000299.1 GCA_947169825.1 uncultured Verrucomicrobiota bacterium
CGGCGCGCCCGTCGTCCGCGCGCTCGGCGACTACCTCCCCTTCTCCTTCGCCCTTCCGCAGTAGCGGGCCGCGTTGCGGCGCGGAGACGGGATGTGCTAGTATCCGCGGCATGCAAACGACTCTCCGCCTTGCCTCGTCGCCCGAAGCCGAGGGCGTCTCGTCCGCCCGGCTCGCGGACTTCGTCGACCGCTTCTTCGCCCTGCGGTGGACGCACGGGCTCGTCGTCCTGCGCCACGGCCGCGTCGTGGCGGAGTGCTACCGCCAGCTCTGCTCGCCCGCCGACCGCCACCAGCTCTTCTCGCTGAGCAAGAGCTTCACGTCGAGCGCCGTCGGCATCGCCCTCGGCGAGGGACTGATCCCCTCGCTCGACGCCCCGCTCGTCTCGTTCTTCCCCGAGTTCGACTCGCCGAAGGTCGCGGACCGCATGCGCCGCGTCACGCTGCGCCACCTCCTCTCGATGGGCATGGGCCGCGCCTCGTGCGGCCTCTGGGGCGACCGCTACGACCGCCTCCACCGGGAGTTCGCCGCCTCTCCCGCCGCGTCCGACATGCGCGCCGTCGCGGAGCGGTTCGCGTCGGGGCTCGAGTTCTTCGACGACGACGAACCGGTCGTGAGGCACCTCCTCGAGGACGAGCTGCGCGACGAGCCCGGCTCGCGATTCGAATACAACACGGGCGCGACGTTCCTGCTCTCCGCCGTCCTGCAGAAGGCCACGGGGCTGCGCCTCCCCGACTACCTCCGCACGCGCCTCTTCGATCCGCTCGGCATCGCGCGCGACGTCGTCTGGGACGACCTCCCCGGCACCGGCATCGCGCTCGGCGGCGCGGGCCTCAACCTCACCGTGCGCGAGATCGCCGCCGCCGGCGACCTGTGGCTGCGCGGCGGGGTCCTGCGGGACGGCCGCCGCCTGATTCCGGCATCCTACATGGCCGAGGCGACCGCGAAGCAGATCGAGAACGACGGCCCCGGCCGCGCGCCCGAGTGGTGCCAGGGCTACGGCTACCAGTTCTGGCGCTGCCGCCACGGCGCGTTCCGCGGCGACGGCGCGAGCGGCCAGCTCGCCGTGATGCTCCCGGAGCAGGACGCCGTCGTCGCCGCGACGGCCGGCGTCTGCGGCATGCAGGAGGAGCTCGACGCGATCTGGGAGTCGCTCCTGCCCGCGTTCTCCGACTCTCCCCTCCCCTCCGACCCCGAGGGCCTCGCCCGCCTGCGCGAGGCCGAGTGCGTCCAGCGCTTCGACCTCGGCCCCGCCGGCGGGCCTCGCCTCGCCGCGCTCTCCTTCGGCGAGGTCCGCCGCTACGCGTGCGGCCCCAACCCGTTCGGGCTCGCCTCGCTCTCGCTCTCGCAGGATCCCGCCGGCGCGACGATCGAGTTCGAATTCGGCGACGGACTCGTCGACGCCCTCCGGGCCGGCTGGGACGCCCCGCGCGCCTCGCAGCTTCGCCGCCTCGCCTCGGGGCATTCGTTCGGCGCCTTCGCCCGCGCCGCGTGGCTCACGCCCACGCGCCTCCAGGTTACTGCCGCCGTGCCCTGCTCCACCTCGTTCCTCACGCTCGAGTTCGACCTCGCCGCGCCCTGCTTCCGCTCGCGGACGCCGATCTGGTTCGCGCACCCGTGGCTGAACGAGGCCGCCATCCCGCTCTCCCCGGCCGAATGAAGACCTCCGACTTCGACTACGCGCTCCCGCCGGAGCTCATCGCGCAGGTGCCGCCGAAGGAGCGCGGCACCTCGCGCATGATGGTCCTGCACCGCTCGGACGGCGCGATCAAGCACCGGCATGTCGGCGACATCGTCGACTACCTCGACCCGGCGGACCTGATGGTCTTCAACGACACGCGCGTCTTCGCGGCGCGCGCGTTCGGGCGCTGGGAGGACACGCCCGGGCGCGTCGAGGTGCTCTTCGTCGAGCCGAGCGGCCTGCGCCCCGGCGCGTGGACCGCGCTCTGCCGCTCGTCGCGCCCGATGAAGCCCGGCCGCGCGATGCTCCTCGCCGGCGGCGAGATCCGCGCGACCGTCCTCGAGAGGAGCGCGCGCGACGGGCACGTCGACCTCGCGCTCGAATACGACGGCGACTTCTTCGAAATCCTCGACCGCACCGGTGTCCCGCCCGTCCCGCCCTACATCCGGCGCGGCCCCGGCGACCCGCGCGTCGGGCTCGACCGCGAGCGCTACCAGACCGTCTACGCGCGGGAGACGGGCGCCGTCGCCGCGCCGACCGCGGGCCTGCACTTCTCCGAGGAGCTCCTCGCGCGCATCGACGCGAAGGGCGTCGGGCGCGCGTTCGTGACGCTGCACGTCGGCCCCGGAACCTTCCGCCCCGTGAAGGCGGAGACGGTCGAGGAGCACGTGATGGACAGCGAGCGCTACGAGATCCCGGAGCGCACCGCGGAGGCCGTCGCCGCGTGCCGTGCACGCGGCGGGCGCGTCGTCGCCGTCGGCAGCACGAGCGTCCGCACGCTCGAGACGAGCGCGCGGGCGCACGGCGGCGCCGTCGTCGCGGAGAAGGCGCGCTCGTCGATCTTCATCCACCCGCCCTACGAGTTCCTCGCGGTGGACGCGATGCTCACGAACTTCCACCTCCCGCAGTCGACGCTGCTGATGATGGTCTCCGCCCTCGCCGGGCGCGAGCGCGTCCTCGCCGCCTACGCCGAGGCCATCCGCGAGCGCTACCGCTTCTACAGCTACGGCGACTGCATGCTGATCGTGTAGCCCAGCGGCCTTCCCGTGGCGGGGTGTGCCACCCCGCCACGCCGCGCCAGGGCCGCCCTATGCCGGATGGATGCGCAGGAACGCCTCCTGCGACGAGAGAGCCTCGTCCAGCCTCCCCGCATGCACGAGCGAGCGGTAGAGCGCGGCGGCGGCGGCCTGGCAGTTCAGGGACTTCTCCGGATTGAACTCGATGTCCGTGAAGGCGTCGTAGGTCTCGACGGCGGCCGCCAGCTCCGGGTTCGCCCGAAGGGCGTTCAGGTAGAGCCAGTCGTAGAACGCCGTTCGCGGAAGCAGGGGCCACCGGACGCCGTCTGTCTCGAACGCGTCGAGCGGAAGCCCGGATGACCGCATCTGCACGAACGAGCGCACCTCGCGGGAGTCTCGCGCCTGCATCTCCGGGAACGGACCGATCCCGCCCGCGAACACCTTGCCCGACTGGAAGAGCGATTCGACGGAGCACGGGGCGCCGCCGCGTTCCATCTTCAGGTTGAACGCGCTGAGCGCGACGCCGGCCGGCTCGGTCGACTTGCTCGAGATCTCGAGGACGCGCGCGTCCGGCCTGCCCCGGCGGACCGCGCCGTGCAGCGAGGCGACGCTCCTCTGCTTCTGCGTCTTCGAGAGGCCGGGGAACCATTCGAATTCGTAATGGCGCTCCTCGACGCCGACGGCGTCGAAG
>CAMVRE010000300.1 GCA_947169825.1 uncultured Verrucomicrobiota bacterium
ACGAAGATCTGGACGAGGGGGTGGGTGGCGCGGACGGCGTCGAGGTAGGGGCGGAGCTCGCCGTAGGGGAGGGCGCCCGGGACGAAGACGAGGAGCGCCTTCATGCCGGCGGGGGCCTTCTCGGCGAGCTTGGCGCGGAAGTCATCCGCATTGGCGACGGGAAACTCCTTCACGTCGAGGTCGGGCTTGAGGGCGTCGTCCTTCCAGATCTCGCCGATGGCGACGAGCGTCGCGGCGACGGCGCCGTCCTCGCCGCGGGAGAGGCGCAGTTCGCAGGGCTGGGAGTAGCGCGCGGCGCGGTCGCGCCATTCGTCGCGGGGGAGGAGCGCCTGGTAGTAGGGGAAGCCCTCCGGCGGGGCGTCGACGCGGATGCCGGTCTCCTCCGTGTCGACCATGCGCAGCAGCTGGGCGACGGCGCGGAGGTCGGCGAGCGGCGCGGCGTCGTCCCACGAGAAGGAGACGTAGGCGTCCTGCGCGCGGTCCGTGCGGAAGGCGCGGAGGGCCTTGAGCGCCTCGGCGGGCGGGACGGGGTCGGCGCCGTCGATCGAGAAGCCCCCGGGCGAGAGGCGGAGCGCGACGGGCCGGACGCGGAGCGGGGCGTCCGCGGGGCGCGGCTCGGGGCGGAACGTGAGGACGGCGGGGAGGATGGCGCGGCGCGGGACGTTCTCGCCGGAGAGGCAGCTCTGGTAGACGTCGTTCTGGGGGGCGCGGCGTGGGACGTCGAAGAGGGTGACGGGCTCGTTGTAGGAGGGGAGGATCGAGCCGGGGCCGGAGAAGTCGACCGTGTTGGAGACGCCGCCCTCCGTCCATCCGCCGCCGATCCAGAGGAAGCCCGCGGGCTCGCGCGGCTTCTGGGTGGAGGCCTCCATGAGGAAGCGCTCGGCGGGGACGGCGGGGGCGCCGTCCACCTCGGCCTCGACCTCGAAGCGCTCGCCGCGGGGCCAGAAGCGGTAGGCGGCGAAGTCCGCGGGGAGGCCGGGCGGGACGCCGAGGAACTCGAAGGCGCGGGCGATGTCGGCCGCGAGGGCGAACGTCTGGAAGACCGACTCGTACTCGTGTCCGGAGTTGAGCGTGATGAGAAGGAACTCGGCGATGGCGCCGGGGCGGATGCCGGTCGCGAAGGCGTCGAGGCGGACCGTGCGCGCCTCGCGGTCGGCGAGGACGCCGCGGGCGACGAAGTAGCGGTTCGTGTCGGCACCGTATTTCTCCCGGGCGGCGGCGAAGGACCGATCGAGCGCCGCGGAGAGCTCCTCCTTCCGGGCGTTCTCCTCCTCCTCGGTCGAGGCGGTCCAGCCGCCATCCCCCTCGGAGGTCTCCGCGGGCGCGGGTTCGGTCGCGCCCGCGCTCGCGAGGGAGCTGGTGGCGGCCGTCTGCGCGAGGGCGGCGGCGGCGAGCAGGGACAGGGAGGCGGCAAGGGGGGCTTTCATGCGCGCGGAGTCTACCACACGCCGCCGCCGCGCGGCAAGCCCGCGGCTTTTCCTCCCGGGGCGTATTTTTTCGTTGAATTTTTCCGCGGCTTCGGCTAACATCTTGCGCGAAACACGGCGAACGCGTCCCGCGTGGGGCGCGCCCCCCGCCGCCGAGAGGACTTGCCATGAAGACTTCCCCCATCCGGTGCGCCCGCGCGCTCGTGGTCGCAGCCGTCGCGTTCGCGACCTGCCTTTCGCACGCCCAGGGCCCCGCCGCCGCCGTCGCCGCCGGCCCGGCCGGGACGAATCCGGGCGACGTGAAGATCACGAAGCTTTCGGACCTGAGCCACGACTACCAGCAGAAGGCGAAGAGCATCGACGGGAAGACCTCGCAGAAGTCCCGCGTCTGGGGCGTCTTCGACGTGACGTTCCAGACGACGCCGGCGTGGATCGACTCGATGACGATCACCTACACGGTCATCCTGCTCAACCCGAAGGCCGACGCGAAGAAGGGCGAAAAGCCGATGACGCTGATGCAGACGACGGTCGAATACGCCGACGTGGCGCAGGACCGCGAGCACAAGGCCGGCGCGGTCGTCCTTCCGGCCGCCCTGCTCCGGCTCGGCGAGCCGCTGGGCTTCGCCGTGTCGATTTCCGTCGGCGGCAAGGAGGTCGCCTCGCAGGGCGTCGGCAAGGGCCCGCTGCAGTCCCACAAGGAGTGGTGGAAGGATTCCGCGATCCTCAACCACCCGAACGTCCAGCGGCGCGACGCCTACATGATGGACCGCATGAAGTCCCCGTTCCAGCTCGTCGATCCCGACAGCTACGAGCTGAGCGCGAGCCGCTAGGGGGCCGACGCCGTGTTCTCCACCGATCGCATCCTCGCGCTGGACGTCGGCGCCAGCAAGATCCTCCTGGCCGAGTTTTCGCTCAAGGGGCCGGTCCCGGTCCTGACGGGCTACGGCTCCGCCGAGCTCGACCCGCTCGCCGCGGGGCAGCCCGGCGCGGACCTCTTCTCCTCCGCCGCCGAGACGGTGAAGGCCCTCATGGCGGAGAAGGGCTTCAAGCCCGCCCCGCTGCACGTCATGCTCCCGGGGCAGACGGTCTTCCCGCGCTTCATGAAGATCCCCGCGGCGTCGTCCGACCTGGTGGACAACCTGGTGCGCGACGAGGCGGCGGAGAACCTGCCGTTCCCGCTCGACCAGGTCGTGTGGGACTACTGGCGGCTCGGGACGGACGAGGCGACGGGCGAGCTCGACGCGCTCATCGTCGCCACGAAGGCCGAGACGGCGGCGGACGCCGCGGCGCTCGCCGACGCGATCGGCTGCCCGCTCGCGCTCGTGGACGCCGCGCCGCTCGCGCTCTACAACTCGGTGCGCTTCAACTGCCCGGAGGCGGACGGGTGCACGCTCGTGCTGGACATCGGCGCGCGCGCGACGAACCTCGTCTTCGTCGAGGGCTCCAAGGTCTTCATGCGCACGATCCCGATCGCCGGCAACACGGTGACGCACGAGATCGCGCGCACGCTCGGCGTGGAGCCGGCGGAGGCGGAGCGCATCAAGAAGGAGATCGGCTTCGTCGCGCTCGGCGGCACCTACGCGGTGGCGGACGACGAGACGGCCGACACGGTGAGCAAGGTCGTGCGCAACGTCGCGACGCGCCTGCACTCCGAGGTGAACCGCTCGATCAACTTCTACCGCTCGCAGCAGGGCGGGTCCGCGCCGGACCGCATGCTCCTCACGGGCGGGACGGCGCTCACGCGCCACCTGGACACGTTCTTCCAGGAGAAGCTCGGCGTCGAGGTCTCGTTCTTCAATCCCTTCACGAACCTCTCCGTCGAGCCCGGGCTCGAGGAGGACTCGGAGGGGCTCTTCCTCATGGCGTCGCTCGCGGGCCTCGCGCTGCGCGCCGGCGCGAAGTGCCCGGTCGAGATCAACCTCATCCCGCCGGCGATCGC
>CAMVRE010000301.1 GCA_947169825.1 uncultured Verrucomicrobiota bacterium
GCGCACCCTCGTGATCAACGCCTCCCTCGCCCGCGAGAAGCGAGTGTTCGACCTCGTCAAGGCGAACGTCTCCGCCGCCGCGTCGAAGGGCGCGTGGTCCAGCGACGCCACCGCCGACCCGGTGGACGAGATCGACGAGCAGATCGTGGCCATCGCCAACGAGACGGGGCTCATGCCCAACCGCATGGTGATCGGCCTCGGCGCGTGGCGCATCCTCAAGAACCACGCGAACGTCGTGGGCCGCCAGAAGGGCGTCTCCAACAAGGCCGTCACGCTCGACGTCCTCGCCGGGATGCTCCTCAACCCGCAGATCGAGATCCGCGTGGGCATCCTGTCCATCGACGCGAACAAGACCGGCAAGGCCGCGAGCAAGTCGAACGTCGTTGGGAGCGAGATCTTCCTCTTCCACGGGAACGACAACCCCACGCAGTTCGACCCCGGCTTCGCGAAGACGTTCTCGATCGGCTCGAACTCCGTCGAGGCCGTCAGGCTCTACCGCGAGGAGCGCAGCCGCTCCGACATCCTCGCCGTCGACTGGTCCGAGGACGTCCAGGTGGTATCCTCCATCTGCGCGAGGCGCATCACCGTCTCGTAAGGAGGTGTCGCGCCATGTCGTGGAGAGCACCATCCGAGGACGACTTCTTCGCAACGCTCGAGGAGGACGAGGCGGACCTCTTCGCGCGGAACGACAGCGCGGACCGCGCGCCGATGCGGCAGCAGCTCGCGCTCGCCGTGTCGCACGCGCGGGGCTGCGTCCGCTCCGGGCGCAAGTGCAGGATGCCGTCCGACGAGGGGCTTCTCCCCGACATGCTCATCGCCCCGGCGATGGACTATGCGGCCTTCAACCTGCTCAAGCGCCTGAGGCGCAACGTGAACGAGTCGCGCACGAGGTCATACGAGCGCGCGTGCTCGCTCTTCGAGAAGGTCGCCTCCGGCGCGATCGTGCCGGAGGACTACGGCGAGGACCCGGCGGACGTCCAGCCCGCATCGTCCCTCGCAAGCCCGTCGATCAGCCCTAAGCGGCGTCTGCTCGGCAGAGCCATGGAGGACGGCCTGTAATGGACCTGCAAAAGCTACAGGAATCGGTCGCCGCGCGCGTGCGCGGCATCCCGCTTCTCGCCGGGCTGCCCGTCAGGGAGGAGCAGTTGGGCAACATAATCAGGACCGTCCAGGACGACATCCTGAAAGACAGATTCTGCGTCGTCGTCGGTACGGCCACGTTCGACGACGAGGCGCCCGACGCCTCGGCGTGCTACGGGAATACGCAGATCGTCGTATCGGTATTCGAGGACCCGGAGATGAACAGAGCGCGGCACAACAACCCGACATTCCTCTCCGCCGCCCAGGCAATCGCGAAGTCCCTCAAGCTGTTCCGGCCCGACGTCCCCGGCGCGGGCCACCTGACCTCGCCGAGGATCGGCAAGGCCCAGGACCTGGGGGACGGCGTCATATCCGTAGACGTCACACTCTCAATGAAGATCGAACTCTAACGAAAGGATCAACGCATGGGAACCACAAGACAGTCAATCATCCGCGGCCCCGGCACCGTCAGCTTCGGCGGCGTCAAGCTATTCGACGCCAACGGCATCACCGCCGAGGTCGACTCGTCGACGCAGGAGGTGCCGTCCTCCATCGCCGGCAAGCTCGACACGATCAAGACCGACCAGATAGGCAAGGTCACGCTCACGCCCGTCGGCAACCTCTCGGGGGGCCTTCTCGCGGTGCTGTTCCCGTCTTGGCTGCAGTCGCCGGAGATCGGGCGCTCCGTGTTCGGCTCTACGGACTCGCCGCTCGTCGTGCAGTCCCGCGCCGGCACGAAGGTCACGTTCCTCGCCGCTGCGCTCACAAAGTGCCCGGACCTGCTGCTCTCCCCGGTCAAGACCGCCTTCGGGCAGGCGGAGTTCTCCGCACTGCTCGCGAACGGCAAGCTGCCAACGGATGCCAATTCCCTCTACGCCGTCGCCAGCGCCGAGTACGCCGACGGCGAGCCGCCGCGCACCGGCCTCACCGGGTTCCACTACGCTGCCACCTTCGGGTCGCTGTCCATCCCGGACACGGTGGACGGATGGACCGTCTCGTTCGACCTCCAGCTCAACCCCGTCACGACTGACTCGCAGGGCACCGTCGACTACACGCTTGGCGGCGTAAACGTCACGGCACGCTGCACGCCGCTCGGACTCCCCGAGAGCCAGATACTCGCCGCGCTGCCTGTCCTGAACGGACGCGGTTCGTCGCTCGCCTCCGCAAACGACCTCGTCATCGGGGCGACGGGCGGACTTGCGGTCACCCTCAAGAAGGCCGCGCTCGTCACGGGGCCGCTGAACTGGGGCACGACGACGCTCCGCGCCGGCGAACTCGGATTCACCGCGAACATAGACCCAACCGACGGTTCCCTCTTCTCCGTCGGATACGAGGATCCGGCATGACGACTAGACGCGCCATGCCGTTGCTGGCCGCGCTGCTCTCCGGCAGCGCGTTTGCAGCCCAGCTGCAGTGGGAGTGCAACTGGCCCGAGGCGAGGGCGCAGGCGTTCTCGCTCTATCAGGGCGAGACGGCGACCTTCGAGCCGACGTTCCGCGTCAACGGCGCCCCCGCCACGAACGTCGCGGTCGAGGCCGTCTACTACCAGACCAACGGCATGGGCAGAGCCTGGTGGAGGCTCGACGGCAACACCTTCGCGCCGTCGAACGACTGCGGCGCGGCGTCCTACCGCTTCTTTGTCGCCGCGAGCGACCAGGGCGGGAAGGTCTACCGCGCGAACGGCACGCTCCGGATGCTGCCGTCGCCCGGCTTCTCGCCGAACGAGATCGAACTCCCCGTCAAGTCCCTCGACTTCGCGAACATCGACGTCGCCCACGCCCCCTACTACACCAAGGCCGAAACCGACGCGCGAATCGTCGAGCTCTCGCCCACGTCCGGCGACTACGCCACCGTCTCCAACCGCGCCATGAACGCCGTGCAGACGACAGACATGGACTGGCTGGATGCGGAAAGCAAAATGGAGGCGATTGCCGCAAGTGGTGATGAGCTCTTTCCGTGGCGCTTCTTGGGCAGTGCATTTCTAGCGGACGAATTGGTCTGGCCGGGCGACGGTTTTAATTACCACCTCGTCTATGACGAATCGGCGAAGCGCTGGATAACGTGGTACGCCCCTCCGGGTAGTGAGGACATGATTGACGAGGAGACCGGGCGTTTTCTCACGCAAAAGGACATCGCCTTTCTCTCCGACCTCACCGACTACGCCACCCACGACGACGCCACGAACGCCGCCCGCGCCGTCTCCGCGCCCCTGGAGGAGACTGTCGGCGTCCTCTGGCAGTATGTCCTGGGCGACACCGTCTGGTTCGCCGTCACGAACTACA
>CAMVRE010000302.1 GCA_947169825.1 uncultured Verrucomicrobiota bacterium
TCGGAGCGCGTGGCGGCGCGGTCGGCGGGCGTGGGGGCGG
Source organism: uncultured Verrucomicrobiota bacterium (assembly GCA_947169825.1). Classification (GTDB taxonomy): domain Bacteria; phylum Verrucomicrobiota; class Kiritimatiellia; order RFP12; family UBA3636; genus UBA3636. Next base: position 41 of record CAMVRE010000302.1, read on the forward strand.
GGTCCGGTAGCTCCAGGTCGGGATCGGCGAGCGGTGCGGCGCGGCGCAGGTCCCGGCGGCGCTCGTTGAGGAGGATCGCGCGGAGCCAGGCGTGGAGGCTGGTGCCGTCCTCGAACTGCGCGATGCGCTCGACCGCGCGGGCGAACGCGCGGAAGACGAGCTCCTCGGCGTCGCCCGCGTCCGGCGCGAGGCGCACCGCGAGCGCGAAGAGCGCGGGCCCCTCCTCCGCGACGAGCCGCCGCGCGCCGGCCTCCGGGTCGGCGAGAATCGCCGCCTTGACCGACTCGCCGCGCGCCGCGGATGCGGCGGGCGGCGCGGGCCGAGACGGCGTTTCAGTCGGAGCGGAGGACTTCATCGGGGTTCATTCTACAGAATCCCGATGTGGAGGAAAAGGTTGGCGGTTGCCGCTCCGCGGCGGGCGTCGCCGCGCTAACGGACGAGCTCGAAGGACCAGGGGCGGCCGGCGGGGGTGCGGAGGATGCGGCGGGCGGGCGGGTCGGGACGGCGCCAGGCGAAGAGCCAGTCCCAGAGTTCGTCCGTTTCCCAGGCCTGGTCCCAGACGGTCCGGGAGGAGGGCGGGAAGACGGTCCGGCGCAGCTCGCCGCCCGCGGCGCGGACGGCTTCGTCGAGGCGGGTGCGGCGCGCTTCGCTTTCGTCGTCGGCGCGGTAGCCCCACGCCCCTTCGGCGTGGAAGTCCCAGCGGCGCGTCGGGGCGGCGGCGGGGACGTCCTGCACGGCGGACATCGGCGCGGTGAGGGCGAGGGCGGCGAAGAAGCGCGGGAAGTTGCGAGAGAGGCCGAGCAGCTCGGCCGAGCCGGAGATCAAACCCGCGCCGTAGAGGCGGTCTTCGTCGACGGTCGGCCCGCTGCGCGACCTCGCGACGGCGAGCAGCGCGTCGAGCAGGAAGCACTGCTCCCGCGTGGGGAGCCCGCCGGGCAGCGAGCCGTAGAGGCGGGCCTGCTTGCCCTCTTCGGGCGGCATGACGAGCAGGAAGCACGGGTGGCGCGACTGGAAGTCCGGCGAGCAGATCTTTTCGAAGATTCCGCGCTGCCGGAACTGCTTCACGAGCTCGTGGCCGAGTTCGCCGCTGCCGGGCGCGAAGAAGACGAGCGGCAGGCGCGCGCCGGGCGGGGCGTTCGTCGGCGCGTAGAGCAGATACGGCTGGCGGTTGGCGGGGTCGCTCGCGTCGTACGGGGCGCGCAGCGCGACACCCGCCTCGAGGCCGTAGCGGTCCAGTTCGGCCTGTAGCGCCGGCGTGGCGTGGTAGAGGCCGAGCCGGACCGGTTCGCCGCCGCTTTCGCGCCGCGCGGCGGCGGCCGACGCCGCGGCCGCGGCGTCGCGCGAGGCGCCGGTCGCGGGACCGGTCGGCGGCGCGCCGACCCAGTAAGTCCCGGCGTGGAAAAAGGCATGGTCGTGCACGAGCTGCGCGACCAGATCGCCGCGGTCGTTCCAGTCGGAATCGTCCGGTCCGCGTTCGCGCGCGGCGTGGATTTCGGCGTCGAACGCGCCGAAGCCCGACAGGCTCCCGAGCTCTTCGAAGAACGGCCGCGCGAGGACGGGCGGATCGGCCGCGACGATGTCCCGCGCGATGTGGAACAGGGCGCCGGAAATCCAGTACGACCCGTCCCAGAACTCTTTCGCGAACGAGTGGCGCCAGACGCCGAAGAGTATCTTGCCGGAGGCGTCGCGCCGCGGCTCGCCGTCCGCGTCCGTCTGCGGGTTCCACCCGACCCGGACGTCCTTCGTCCGCGCCGCGCCCTCGTAGCCGGCGCGCATGAGTTCGGCGGCGCGGAAGCTCGGGGCGCAGGAGCCGGCGGTGAGGCACTCGAGGGGCTGGAGGATTTCCTTCGCGAGATCGAAGCGGTCGGTCTGGTCGTGCCACGATGGATGCCGCTCCCAATCGGCGGAGCCGTCCGCGCGGACGCGGAAGGCGTCCCAGTCGAACGGCATCGCCAGGACGGTGCGCAGAACGGGCAGGACGAGCGCGGCGGCTTCGTCGGGCGGCGCGTTCTCGAGGGTCGTTTCGACGAGGTCGCGGATGCGTCCCCGCATCGCCTGGAACGCGAGACCGTCGCCCGCGCCGATGGTTCGGAGGCGGTGGCAGAGGGCGTCGATTTCGAGCGCGCGGGCGAGCGCGGGCCGGGCGTGGAGCGCCTGGACGAGCAGCCGGTCGTCGCGGAGGATCTGCGGCCAGACGTCGCCGAGCTCCTTCCGGCGCGAGGCGAGGTTGGCGGCGGCGCGGTCGCGCCCGGCGGCGGCGAAGAGCGCGTCCACGCACGCGGCGCGCAGGTCGGCGATGGCGGCCTGGAGCTCGTCCTCCGGCGGGTCGTTCCGCACGGACGCCCACGGGACGTAGGCCGTGGCGGGGTCGACGGCGGCGCGTTCGGCCTGGCGCGCGCGGCGGCGGGCGTCGCGGTCGATGTCGACGTCCCACGCCGGGTCGAACGCGGCCGAGACGCGCGCGAGGGCGCCGGTGCAGGCGCTTAGGACGGTGCGGGCGGGCGCGCCGTCCAGGGAGCGGACGCGGGTCGCGAGGGCGCGGACCTCCGCGGGCGGGATCGCGGGCGGAGGCGGCCCGCCGGCGCTGGGCGCGAGCGTAACGCGCAGCGGGACGCTGATTTCCGCCAGAAGCGGGCCGGGATGCGGGAAGCTGCCCTTCGGACCGGATGGTTCGGAGACGTGGAAGCGCAGGACGGCCGCGGCGGGCGGGACGTCGTGCGTGGGATCGTCGAGCTCCTCCGGCGCGGGCGCGTCCAGCGACATCACGAGAAAAACGATCCGTTCCGGTTCGCCGGGACGGATCGGCCGGCTCCCGTGCGGCAAGGGCTCGTGCTCCCAGCTCGACGAACCGTCGCCCGTCTCCCGGCGCGGACGGAAGTCGCCGCGCAGCTCGAACCCGCCGCCCGCACGGGCGCGCCAGCGGCCTTCGCGGACGAACGAGCCGGACGAACCGGCGATCGCGACCCACGGCCGGCGCGGCGCGGGGCGTTCTTCGAAGACGCAGTCGGCGTGCAGACGCAGGCGCTGTTCGGCGGCGGGCTCCGCAGACGACGCGCTCACGCGTAGCTGGATGCGCGCCCGGAGCGTTTCCGTGAGCAGGACATTCGTCGAAACGGTCGCGAGCGCGCCGTCGCCCGCCGCGCGCGGCGGCAGGTCGGGAAACGCGAGCAGGCCCGGCGCGCGGACCGGCTTCGCCGCGTGCGGGGGCGGCGGAAGCGCGGCCGGCGCGGCCTCTCCGCCGATCCAGAGCACGAACGGCCGCAGGGCGGCGGCGCCGCCGTCCGACGCGAGCGCGCCCGCGGGCACCTGCAGGCGATGCAGC
>CAMVRE010000303.1 GCA_947169825.1 uncultured Verrucomicrobiota bacterium
GCATGGTGGGCGACACGGGCCACGACAAGGAGGTCGCGGACGAGATCGGCTGCGCGTGCGTCCTGCTCGCCTCGGGCTACGAGTCCCGCGCCCGCCTCGCCGCGCGCGGCGCCCCGGTCCTCGACTCCGTGGCCGGCCTTCCCGCCCATTTCGGGCTTGCCGAAAATCGCGGTTGATTTCGCGGCGGGCGGATGGTATATTGACTCGTGCGTCTTTCGTCGCGCGGACGTTTTTCGTCCGCGGCGGCGGGGTGCAAGATCCACGGTGCCGCGCGGGGGTCGCGCGGCGCCCTTTCCATCGTCCGAAAACAAGGAATTCCCAAGATGAACGAAGAATCCAAGGCCAGCCCCGGCTCCCCTTCCCGCTTTCTGCCCGGCTTTGCCGCCGGCATCGCCCTCGGCGCGCTCGGCGCGTGGTGGGCGGCGCGTCCCGCGCCGCCGCCGTCCCCGCCGCCGGACGTTCCCCCTCCCGCGCCCACGAACGCGCTCGACTTCGCCGACGTTCTCCCCCCATCGGACGAGCCCGCGACGCCGCTCCGCCCGCCGCAGCTCGCCTGGACCGCGGCGCTCAACCGGATGCGCGACGACCGGTTCCCGACGATCGATCTCTCGGCGAACCGCCGCCTCTTCGGCCCGGACGCGACGAACGTCCCGCCAAGTGTGTCGGTGACGCACGAGGGGCGGCCGGTCGCGGTGCGCGTCGTCGATGCGCCCTCGGATCGCACGAACGACTGGATGCGCCTCGCGTTCAAGGATCCGGTCGGGCCGGGCGAGATCGCGGTGCGCGTCGGGAGGGAGTTCCCCGATCCGCTCGGGCGGCCCGCGACGGCGGACTTCGTCTGGAAGCGCCAGTATGCGCCGGAGCCGCTGCGCATCGTGCACGCGGAGGCGGACGTCGACGACTTCGCGGATCGCGCGGGCGGCGCGATCCTCTGGTTCGGCGGACGGGAGTTCGAGGGCGACGCGCTCGCGACGATCGCGTCGAACCTCGTCGTGTCGCCCTCGGCCGGACCGCTCGCGCTCGTGCGCAGCGAAAGCTATCGCGGGTGGCACGACGAGGACGGGCGCTGGCACTACGGTTACGATCCGCACTACGACCTCGCCGGCGAGTTCCACGCGGGCGAGCGCTACACGGTGCGCTTCGCCGCGCCGGCGATCGAGTTCCCGAACGGCGACGTCGACTTCGCCTCGACGAACGCCGTCGCGCTGCGCATCCCGAAGCCGAAGTCCGCGATGGCGTGGCTCGACCGCGGGCGCGCGCTCGGCGGCGAGGGGCTCGGCGCGGCGGTCGCGGTGCGGGCGGCGCGCGTGCCGCGCGCGGAGATCTCGGTGCGGCGCGTGCGCCCGGCGAACATCGTCCACGCGCTGCGCGACTGCTGGGGCGACGAGTGGGGCGGCAATGCGGACGACTGGTGCGAGGCGCCGCGCACGCGCGCCGCGGAGTCGTTCGCGCCGGACGCGGGCGGCGTCGCGACGAACCTCGTTGCGCTCGACGACTTCGCCGTGCCGGACGAGGGCGGGCGCCTCGGCGACGGCCTCTGGCTCGCCAGCGTCCGCGGTCTCGACGAGACGAACGCGAAGCCCGCGCGGGCGATGCCGCGCATCTCCCGGATGGTCGCTCGCTCCGACGTGGTGCTCACGGTGCGCCGCCTCGACCGCTCGGTCCTGGTCTGGACGACGCGCATCTCGACGGGCGCGCCGGTCACGAACGCCGCGGTCCGCCTCTTCGCCCGGAACGGCGCCGAGGTCGGCGCCGCCGTCGCGACGGACGGGCGCGGCGTCGCGCGCCTTCCGCTCGACGAAAAGGATCCGGCCCCCTGCCTCGCGCTCGCGGAGACGGAGGGCGGCGCCTACGCGTTTCTCGAGCTCGACGGCTCCAACTACCTCGACGACCTGCCGGAGCATCCGGCGGAGCGCTTCCCGAAGGAGGACGCGGAGCTCGACGGCTGGATCGGGAGCGACCGCGGCATCTACCGCCATGGCGACAAGGTCTTCCTCGAGGCGCTCGTGCGCGACGCGACCGGGCGCGCGCCGGAGCCGCGCCCCGTCGCGATCGAGATCGAGCGCGGCGACGGCACGGTCGTGAAACGCTGGAACCTCGTCACGGACGCGCGCGGCCGCGCCGTGCCGCCGGAGGGCTTCTTCGAGGTCCCGGACTCGCAGCCGTCCGGCACCTGGCGCGCCCGCCTGCTGATGCCGGGCGAGGACGGGCGCGAGCTCGCGTCGCGCGCGCTGCGCGTCGAGGCCTTCGTCCCGCCGAAGATCAGGGTCGCGGTCGAGGGCGCGCCCGAGGCGCTCGCCGGCGCCGGCGCGGCGCTCGCGCCGACGGTGCGCGCGGACTACTTCTTCGGCTCGCCCGCGGCGGGCCTGCGCGCGGAGATGTTCGCCTACGCGATCCCGGCGCCGTTCGAGCCGAAGGGCTGGGGCGAGGGCTGGCGCTTCGGCGCGCCGTCGCGCTCCGCCGACGAGACGCGCGGCCCGGAAATGGGCGGGACGACGGACGAGAAGGGCGCCTTCTCGCACGCGGTCGAGCTGCCGGGCCTCCCGCGCCCGCCGGCGGCGGCGATGAGACTGCGCGTGCAGGGCACGGTCTTCGAGCTCGGCGGCCGCGCGGTGACGGCGGAGGCCGGCCTTGCCTGGCATGTGTATCCGTTCTACGTCGGCGTCGAGGAGCCGGAGCGCGTCGCGCCCGGCGAGGACCTCGCGCTCGCCGTGCGCCTTGCGGCGCCGGACGGCGCGGTGACGAACGCCGCCGCCGCCGTGCACGCGTCGCTCGTCGCCGTGCGCGACGACTGGCTCTGGGAGCGGCGCGACGGCGACTGGTCCTGGCGCCGCCACCGCGTCGAGGAGAAGGTCAGCGAGGGCGAGTTCGCCGTCGCGGACGGCGAGGCGCGCCCCGTCTTCCGTCTGCCGCCCGGCGAGCGCGCCTACCTGCTGCGCGTCGAGCCCGCGGGCGAATGGCCCGAGGGCGCGCCGCCGCGCCCGCTCACCGAGATGGAGTTCACGACCTGGGGCGGCGCGCGCACCGCGCAGGCCGGCCCGCAGCGCCTCACGCTGAAGGCCGACCGCGAGCGCTACCGGCCGGGCGACACCGCGCGCCTCGCGCTGCGCGCGCCGTTCGACGGCCTCGCGCTCGTCACGTTCCAGCAGCGCGACGTCCTCCGCGCGGAGCTCGTCGCCGTCACGAACGGCGCCGCCGAGATCGCGTGGACCGTCGAGGCCGCCGAGGCGCCGTCGCTCGACGTGGCGGCGTCCCTCGTCCGCCCCGCCGCGCCCGGCGGGGAGTGGCCCGAGCACCGCGCCTACGGCGCCGCGACGGTCGCCGTCGAGGACACGGCCCGCCGGCTC
>CAMVRE010000304.1 GCA_947169825.1 uncultured Verrucomicrobiota bacterium
GCGCAGCCGATCTCGTCCGCGACCTCCTTGTCGTGGCCCGTGTCGCCCACCATGCAGGCCTCCTCCGGTCCGATTCCGAGCCCTCGGAACAGCGCGAGCGCCTGCCCGACCTTGGAGCCGGCCGAGGCGTCGGACTGGCCGCTCACCGCGTCGAACGCGTCCCGGATGCCGTAGCGCTCCAGCGCGCGCTCGACCGAGCGCTGCTCGGAGGACGTCACGATCGAGAGCGTCGCGCCCGCCTCGCGCAGCGCGCGGAGCGCGCCCGTCGCGCCGGGGAAGAGGTCGACGGGATGCGAGGCGAAGACGGAGAAGAACCGGTCGCAGAGCGCGTCCCAGTCGTGGTGCTCCAGATCGATGCCGAGCGCCGCGTAGGACGAGCGCGCCGGGAAGGAGAAGACCTCCCGGTATCGTTCGAGCGTGATCTCCGGGCTCCCCTGGTCGCGCAGGAGCGCATTGGTGCCGGCGACGGCGGCGCGGACGTCGTCCTGCAGCGTGCCGTTCCAGTCGAAGAGAATGTGTCGGGGAAGCCGGGGCATGTCGTTTCGGATTCGCGCGGAGTCTACCAGAAACCCGCCGCTTCCGGCAACCCGCCGCCTCGCGCGGGCGCGCTTGTCCGGGGGCGGGCGATGCGGTATACTCGCGCGCATCCCGCCCTCCCCTCCCCCGCCCCGCCCCTTGCAACGCCCCGTCCACCTCGTCGGCATCGCCGGCACCGGCATGTCCGCCCTCGCCGAGGCCCTCCTCGACGCGGGCGAGGCCGTCACCGGCTCCGACCGCTTCCTCGACGCCGAGGAGCCCGTCCCCGCCCTCGCCGCGCTCCGCGCGCAGGGCGTCGCGCTCTTCCCTCAGGACGGCTCCGGCGTCACCCCCGCCACGGCGCGCGTCGTCGCCTCCGTCGCGGTCGAGGACGACAATCCCGACCTCGCCGCCGCGCGCCGCCTCGGCGTCCCCGTCGCGCGCCGCGCGGACGAGCTCTCCGCACTGCTCTCGCGCAAGCGGCTCGTCGCCGTCGCCGGCACCTGCGGCAAGTCGACGACGACCGCGATCCTCGGCCACCTGCTCGCCTGCGCCGGACTCGCCCCGACGGTCGTGAACGGCGCGCCCTGCCTCAACTGGGCCGGCCCCGCGCGCACGGGCGCCGTCCTGCGCGGCGACGGCCCGCTCTGCGTCGCGGAGGTCGACGAGAGCTCGCGCCAGATCCTCGCCTTCCGCCCCGACGCCGCGCTCCTGCTCAACGCCTCGGCCGACCACTTCCCGCTCGACGAGACGAACGCCCTCTTCGACCGCTTCCTCTCGCAGGTCTCCGGGCCCGTCCTCGACGCGCGCGGCGACCCCCTGCCCGAGGGCGCCGAGGAGGGCGACTGGTCGGTCTCGTTCCCCTTCGAGGGCGAGCGCCTCGCGATCCCGCTGCCCGGCCTGCACCACGCGCAGGACGCGCTCCTCGCCTGCCGGATGGCGCTCGCGCTCGGCGCCCCGCGCGCCGCGCTCGCGCCCGCGCTCGCCTCGTTCCGCGGCCTCGCGCGGCGCATGGAGCTGGTGGGCGCGCGGCCGGACGGCGTCCGCGTCGTCGACGACTACGCGCACAACACGGAGAAGCTGCGCGCCACGCTCCGCGCCCTCCGCGAGCGCAGCGAGCGCCTCTGCGCGATCTGGCGCCCGCACGGCTACGGCCCGCTCCGCGCGATGCGGGCGGACCTCGCGGCGATGTTCGCCGCCGAGCTCCGCCCGCACGACCTGCTCGTCCTGCTGCCGGTCTTCGACGCGGGCGGCACGGCGGACCGCTCCGTCCGCTCGGAGGACCTCGCCTCCGACCTCGACGACCTCGGCCTCCACGCCGAGTGCGTCGACTCGCCGGACGCCGCCCGCCGCCTCGCCGCGCACTGGGCGCGCCCGGGCGACATCCTCGCGACGCTCGGCGCGCGCGACCCCGCGCTCCCGCGCCTCGCGCGCGGGCTGCTCTCCGTCTCCGGGGCCTGACGCCATGCTCGAATCGCTCTCGGAGTTCCTCGCGCCGCCGCGCGTGCAGCAGGTCCTCGCGTTCCTGCGCTGGGTCTTCTACATCGCCTCCGTCGCGCTCGTCCTGCGCGCCTGCTTCCACTTCGCCCCCTACCGCATCGGCCACCACGTCAGGCTCCTGCTCTTCCCGCTGCTCTTCTGCGCCGCCGCGGCCGCGACCCTCGCCTACCAGGCGCGCTGGCAGCTGCTCGGCTTCACCGACGCGCGCTTCGTCGCCTACATGGAGCGGCACAACATCCGGCCCGACAACGCCGCCCACCACCTCGTCCGCGGCTCGGTCCTCGACCGCGCGGGGCGGCCGCTCGCCATGACGGAGACGGACGGCTCCGGCCGCCGCGTCTACCCCTACGAGGCCGCGACGGCGCACGTCGTCGGCTTCCGCCACCCCTCCGAGGGCCTCACCGGGATCGAGGGCGCGGCGGACGACCTTCTCTCCGGCTGGCGCGCCCTCGCCACGGCGCAGGACATCCGCGAAGCCGGCCGCACCGCGCTGCAGGGCGCCGAGCGCCACATCGGGACGAACCTCACGCTCACGATCGACGCCCGCCTGCAGATCCGCGCCTTCCGCGCCCTCTCCGGCCGCGACGAGCCGGGCTGGACGAAGGACCGCCGCGGCGCGGCGGTCGCGCTCGACCCGCGCACCGGCGAGGTGCTCGTGCTCTGCTCGTCGCCGTCCTTCGACCCCAACCGCTACGACCGCCGGCTCAACATCGACCCCGAGTCGCCGCTCCTCAACCGCGCGCTGCACGGCCGCTACCCATCCGGCTCGACGTTCAAGACCGCGATCGCCGCGCTGATGGTCGAGCGCGGCGTCCCGCTCTCGATCGACTGCCCCGGCGAGGGCTACCGCGCCCCCGGCGCGCGACGCCCGATCCGCGACCACGAATACTACGCCTACGAGCGGCGGGGGCTCGTCTGGCCCGGCTTCGGCACGCTCGGCCTCGACCAGGCGCTCTCCAAGTCGAGCAACGTCTACTTCGCCCACGCGGGCGTGCTCTGCGGCATCGACGCGTTCAACGCCCTCGCCGAGCGCCTCCGCTTCAACGAGCGCATCCCGCTCTACACGAACGGCGCGCACCGCGTCTCGTCGCAGCGCGGCAACCTCCCGCGCCTCGGCCGCGCCGAGAAGCGCGAGCTGGCGCAGTGCTCGATCGGCCAGGGGCGCCTCCTCGCGACGCCGCTCCATCTGGCGCTGCTCGTCTCCGCCATCGCGAACCACGGCGTGATGATGGCGCCGCGCCTCGCGCTCGACTCGGAGCCGGAGGCGCTCGGGCGCGTCTTCTCGGCGCGCGCGGCGGACCGCGTCGCCGCCGCGATGCGG
>CAMVRE010000305.1 GCA_947169825.1 uncultured Verrucomicrobiota bacterium
CTCTTCGACCCGGTGCCGGCGGAGCTGCTGCTCGCGCCCGATCCGGAAGTCGAAAGGAAGGTGCGGCCGACGTTGCGCGAACGGCTCCCCGGCGCGCGGAAGCGCTTGCGAGCGCTGCTCGCCGCGCCGGAGAGCGCGACCGTGGCGGGGTTCCTGCGACGATTGCGGGCGGAGCGGGACGAGCGCGAAAAGGCGAGCCGAAAGCGACGGCGGCTGGCATAGGCGGAAACGGAAAAGAACGACCGGAAACGGCAACGAAACAATCGGTCGAAAACAGCACGAAGAACCAACGGGTCACGGCATTTGGAGAAAACAAACGATGAAAATCACGCACGGTGGAATCGGAACGGAAAAGGGAGCGAGAGGGAGACGAGCGACGGGAGAAGGGATCGAGGTTCTGTTCTGCGGGACGGGGGCGGCGGACTGGGACTGGGAGAACTACGATCGATGCACGGAAGCCGCATTCCGCGGCAAGCGGCGGGATGCGGCGGGCGGGCGGAGCGGCGCGCCGGCGATGCGCGGATCGTGCTCGACGCTGTTCGACGGCCGGGTGCTGATCGACTGCGGGACGACGGGGTTCCGCGCGCTCGTGCGCTGGGGCGTCGATCCGCGGAAGCTGCGCGAGGTCTGGTTCACGCATTCGCACCCGGACCACTGCAGTCCGACCGAGGTCGGCGCGCTGCTCGACGCACGCGGCCCGGGGGCGGCGGCGCTCGTTCTCCGCGGAACCCCTCCCCTGCTCGACCGCCTCGTCGCCTCGCTCGGCAAGTCAAGCGGAACGGGCCGATTCGTCCTCCGGCCGATCGAGCCGCTCGTCCCGTTCCGGTCTCGCGGCTGGCTCGCGACGCCACTGCCGGCGAACCATCTCACGCCCGTCCCCGGCGAGCGGCCCGTGCACTTCCTCGTCCGCGCGCCGCAGGCGTCGTTCCTCTACGCGCTCGACGGCGCCTGGATGACGGCCGCCGCGCGCCGCGCGATCGGCTCGGCACCGCTCGACCTCGTCGTGTGGGACGCGACCGTGGAGTCGCCGGGCGACTGGCGCATGTTCGAGCACAACGACCTCGGGATGGTCCGCGCGATGACCGCGCGCCTCGCGAAGGACGGCGTCGTGCGCACGGACACCGCGCTGGTGCTCGACCACGTCGCCCGAACGCTATGGCGGGCGCCCGTCCGCGCCCCGCGTCCGTTCCGGATGGCGAGGGACGGGATGCGGCTCGCGATCGGAGCGCGCGGACGGCCGCAGGCGTAGCGCCGCGGCTCGCCCGGAGGGCTCGCCACACCGGAGACGGGACTGCTACGCGCGGGACGGCGGCGGCGTCCCGCGCGAGCGGAGGTCGCCTCACTCGACGACGAGGCGGGCGGGGGCGGTGCGGCCGTTGCGGGCGGGGCGGTACATCTCGGAGGCCTGGAGGGGCGGGAGGGCGAAGTCGCCCGACGAGACGGCCTGCGCGGAGTAGCGGAAGACGCGACGCCCGGAGAAGGGTTGCGCGAAGAGCACGAGCCGGTCGTCCCGCACCTCGCGGTGCATCAGCGGCAGGGCGAGCTCGCCGGGGACCTTCGCCCACGGGATGGACGCGAGCGACCCGAGCGAGGGCTCGAGGCCCGCGGGCAGGAGCTCGTCGACGATGACGTCCTCCAGCGTCGTCTTCGGGTCGGGCTCGGGGACGAGCTCAAGCTCGACGACGATCGTGTCGCCGCGCCTGACGGCGCCCGAGCGGGGGTCGATCGCGTTGCCGTCGATGTCGTAGAAGCGCCGCGCGACGGCGATGCCGTTCGTGGCGGGGCCGCAGGAGCCGGGATCGGGCGCGCCCTCGACGACGCGTTCGACGAGAATGGTCGACGGCCCGTCGTTTCGCAGCTGGAGCACGCCCGCGGCCTCGGCGGGCAGGGCGCGGGCCGCGGCGTTGGTGAGCGTGGCGGAGAACACCTCCGGGGCGACGCCCGGCGCGGAGACGCCGACGCGCATCGACGCGGCGTCGGCGCGGCCCCAGCGGCGCAGCGCGGCGCCCGCGGCGAGGAGCGCGGCGGCGTTGTCGCGCGTGCATCCCCACTCGCGAGAGTCCGACCAGTCCGTGCGGGCGTCCAGGAGGCGCGTGCGGAGCTCCTCGACGCGGGTCGCGGTCTCGGGCAGGTCGGTCTCGCACCACGCGACGAGGGACCACGCGAGCGAGCGCACGGTGGAATCGGGCTCGTTGGCGCGCAGCAGCTCCAGCGCCTCGTCGGGCCGGCCGCCGCGCAGGAGGCAGAGCGCAAGCTGCGCGCGCGCCTCGGGGAGGAGCCGGTCGGCGCGGTCGAGGAGCGCGGCCTCGGTGTCGGGATCGGGCTCGCCCGCGGCGCGCAGGCCAAGGAGCGCGGTGGTGCGGACCGCGGTGTGCGCGAGCTCCTTGTCGCGGCGCTGCTCGGGCGTGTCGTTCCAGTGGAGGTCGAGGGCCCCGGCGCGGGAGTAGCGGCGGAGAGCGGCGCGCAGGTGGGCGGAGGCGGAGGGCGCGAGGGCGTGGCCGGCGGCCTCGGCCTCGGCGAGGAAGAGCGCGGCCCAGGCGCCGTAGGCGGGGACCTCGTAGGAGCTGTCGGGCCAGACGGTGATGCGGTCGTCCTGCAGCATCGTGGTGACGCGCGCGACGGCGGCCTTCAGCTCAGCCTCCGGGTCGGCGTATGCCCCGGGCGCGAGCGCGGCGGCGGCGCCGCCGGAGGCGAGGAGCGGGAACGCGCGCGAGGCGGTCTGCTCGACGCAGCGCCACTCGTAGTCGCCGAGCCAGCGCACGGCGGGCGCGAAGGCGGCCCACGGGTCGGGATCCGCGCGCAGCGAGACGTGCGTCGCGAGGAGCAGCCCTTCGGCGGCGTCCAGCGACGTGCTCTCGCCGGGCGCGACCGCGACGGACTCGACGACGGTCGCGACGGGAACCGCCGGACGAAGCGGAAGGCGCAGCGTCTCGGCGTGCGTCTCGCCGAAGCCTTCGGCGCGGAAGGTCGCGGCAATCTCCCCTGCGGGGGCGTCGGACGCGATCTCGACGGGGACGCGCACGGTGGCGCTGCCCCTCGGGCCGAGCGCGACGGCGCCGTTCGTCGCGACGCCGGGCAGCTCCAGGCTCCAGCGCGCCGTGGCGGGGTCTTCGCGCGTCGAGTGCAGCGCGAGCGTGAGCTCGGCTCGGTCTCCGGGCGCGAGGAAGCGCGGGGCGTCGGCCTCGAGGACGAGCGCCGGCGCGAGGCGCACCTGCGCGGAGGCGGCGCCGGCGGCGGTGGCGCTCCACGCGAGCGCGACGACGCGCGCCTCGCCGGAGAACTCCGGCAGCTCGAAGACGGCGCGCGCGACGCCGTCGGCGAAGGCGACGTCCTG
>CAMVRE010000306.1 GCA_947169825.1 uncultured Verrucomicrobiota bacterium
CGAAGCCCACTGGTTCGCGCCGCTCTACTTCCGCGACGAGGCGAAGGACCTCTTCGTCTCGCTCCCCTACGCGCAGGGCCGCGACTGGCGCGCCGTCCCGCCGCTCCTCTCGTGGTGGAACGCCGACGGCAGCGGCCGCGTCCTGCTCGGCTTCGCCGGCTGGAACGCCGACGGGAGCCACTGGGTCTTCCCCCTCTACCACCGCGACGCCGAAAACGGCAGGTTCGTCTCCCTGCTCTACGCGCAGGGCCGGAAGTGGCGCGGGATTCCGCCGCTCCTCACCGCCTGGAGCGACCGCGGCGACTTCGTTTCGCCCCTCTACGCGCAAACCGCCGACGGTTGCCTGGTTCCTCCGCTGCTCTCGTGGTGGAACCAGGACGGCGGCCGCGCCCTCCTCGGCCTCGGCGGCTGGGAACCGGACAAATCCTGGCTCTTTCCGCTCTGGTATCGCGACGGCGAGTCGTTCCTCACCCCGCTCGCCGGCCGCTTCGGCGACGGCACCCGCTACTGGTGCACGCCTCTCCTCGGCACCCGCTCCGGCTCCGTCGCCGGTTCTACGGGCTCCTGGCTCTTCCCTCTCTGGGACCTGGAGTGGAACCACCGGCCGGACGATTCGGACTACGGCTACGACCATCGTTTCCTGCTTCTCGGCGGCGCAAGCGGAGGCCGGCGGTTCGACGACCGTTCCTCCGTCTGGTTCTGGCCGCTCTTCTCCGACGAAACGAACCCGAAGGTCGACGCCCTCCGCGCCGAGATGGACGCGCCCCGCGCCCCCGAACGCGAATTCTTCCGCTACGATTCCGTTCAAGACGTCACCTGGGTCCCCGGCGACGCGGATTCTCCCGTCGTCACGGACCGAGAATGCATCGTGAGGCCCGTCCGCGAATCGTCCGACGAAGGAACGCATTTTCTTCTCGGCCTCGGCGGTTCGTCGCACCGCGTCGCGGTCAACGACGACGTCTGGAAGCTCGCACGGGAACTCGGGGGCGGGCCGGACGTCGGTCCCCTCGCGCGGTTCGCCGACCACAACGACGGCGTCTCCTACCGGTGGATTCCGGAGAAACGCTTCCGCCAGACCGCATTCGGCCCTCTTGCCACCAACACCGTCGCGCGGTACGTCTCCGTGGACTCCGACTGGCTGTTTCCCCTCTGGTCGCACGAGCGGACGCGCGGCGTGATGTTCGACCTGCCGTCCGGCGAAAAGTCGCTCGACGCCGAGCTCGAGACGTTCTCCGCGCTGCTCTTCCTCTACGACTGGCGCCACGAGTCGGTGCCGGAGGAGGGGCACGACTACGCGCGCCGGCGCGTCCTGTGGCGCCTCTACCACTACGAACGGCTCAACGGCGACGAGTCGACCGACGTCTTCCCGGCGATCACCTACGACCGCCGCAAGGACGGCTACCGCAAGTTCTCCTTCCTCTGGCGCCTCTTCCGCTACGAGCGCGATCCGGAGAAGGGCACGAGCCTCGACGTCCTCTTCCTTCCTCTCCGCCGGCCGTAGGGCGGCCCCTCGCCGGTGCGGGCGCGCCCGTGTTGCACCCACCGCGCGCGGACGTTTCGTGGAAACGTCCCTACCCAGGAATCGCCTTCGATCGCCTTCGACGGACATTCTTTGATAAGAGAACGCCCACGGCGCGCCCGCCGCTCGCAATACAATTCCACCGTGCGTGATTTTGATGTATTTATCCACTCCACGAGCGAGCAATCAATGAAAATCACGCACGGTGGAATTGCCGCCGGTTGCGACTTGAAGGCAAGGGCGCGTCCGCTGCGTCCGCCGCGGCGGGCGGGGCGGGCGGGGCGGCGGGCGGGGCGAGTGGCTGGCGGAACGGACGGCGTTCCGGACCCACGTCGGAGGGAAGATCTGTCAGCGCCGACGGGAGAAAGTGAATGTTCCGGCGCCGAGATCCGTCCAACGATAAAATGGTCCCGCCAAAGACTTCCCCATGAAACGACTTCTTCCCCTCCTTCTTTTCGTCGCGGAACCACCACACGCGCCAGAATATCCGCCATCTCGGCCGTCGCCGGCCATGACGCACGGCGTGGTGTTCGACCTGCCGTCCGGCGAAGAGTCGCTCGTGCGCCCGGGGCTGGAGAGCGGGGCTACGCGACGCCGGCGCGCTGCTTGGCGGCGAGCCAGCGCGGGTAGGCCTCGTCCCAGGCGGCGGAGTCCTTCGGGGTCCAGTGCGCAATCTCGATCGAGTCGCGGACGAGCCGGCGGCCGTCGTCGAAGTCGCGCAGGTCGCCGAGGCCGACCATCTGCGCGATCGCGTTGCCCATCGCGGCGCCCTCGTCGGGGCCGCAGGCGATGGAGGCGCCGAGCGCGTCCGCCGTCATCTGGCAGTGCATCGCGTCGCGCGTCGCGCCGCCGATCATGTGCAGCACGTCGCGCCTGCGCCCGGTGAGGTGCGCGAGGTCCGTCCACACCTGGCGGTAGCGCATCACGACGCCCTCCATCGCCGCGCGGTAGAACTGCCCGCGCGTCTCGGGGATGGGCTGGCCGGTGAGGCGGCAGAACTCGACGATCTTCTCCGGCATGCGGCCCGGCATCGCGAACTGGGGGTAGTCCGGGTCGAGCAGCGACCGGAACGGCTCCGCGGCCTCGGCGTCGTGCATGAGCCCGTCCCAGGAGGGCTTCGCGCCGCCGTCCTGCTCCGTCCACGCGCGGCGCAGCTCCTGGATCATCCACATGCCGGTGCAGTTGCGGAGGAAGCGGATCTTGCCGTTCGCGGCGCCCTCGTGCGTGTAGTTCAGCTCGTAGGAGTCGTCCGTGAGGATCGGCTTCTCGATCTCGACGCCGAGCAGCGCCCAGGTCCCGGTCGAGAGGTAGCCCCAGCTCGTGGCGGGGTCCGCGGGGACGGCGGCGACGGCGCTCGCTGTGTCGTGCGATCCGACGGCGACGAGCGGCACGCCCTCGAGGCCGGGGAGGCCGCGGACGGCGCCGAGGACGGTCCCAGGCGCGACGGGCGTGCGGAAGAGCGAGGGGGAGACGCCGATGCCGGAGAGGAGCGACGGCGAGAAGTCGCGCGTCTGCAGGTCGACGAGTCCGGAGGTGGAGGCGATCGTCGCCTCGTTGGCCTTCTCGCCGCAGAGCGCGTAGTTCACCAGGTCCGGCATGAAGAGCAGGCGGTCCGCGAGGTCCAGCAGCGACGCGGGCTCGGCGCGCTCGGCGTGCAGCTGGAAGATCGTGTTGAAGTCCATGAACTGGATGCCGGTCGCGTCGTAGAGGGCGCGCTTGCCGACGAGGTCGAAGACGGCCTCGGTGTTCACGGTGGTGTTGCGGCCGTCGCGGTAGATGTAGGGCAGGCCGAGGAGGCGGCCGG
>CAMVRE010000307.1 GCA_947169825.1 uncultured Verrucomicrobiota bacterium
CTGGAAGGGCTTCTACGGCCCCTACGGCGCCCTCAACCAGATGATCAACGGCTGCATCCACGCCGTGAACCATGTGTTCGGAACGTCGTACCCCGACCTTGCCAAGGCCTGGCTCTCGGAGCCGAAGGCGGCGCTGCTGCTCTGCCTCCTGCCGACGATCTGGGCGGGGATGGGGCCGGGGTGCCTCGTGTATCTGGCGGCACTCAAGACCGTGCCGGACGACCTCTACGAGGCGGCCGAGCTGGAGGGGGCCGGGATCTTCGGCAAGATCCGGCACGTGGCGCTGCCGGGCATCCGCGCGCTCGTCCTGATCAACTTCGTCGGCGCGGCGATCGGCGCGATGAAGAGCGGCGGCGAGTTCGTCCTCGCGATGACGGGCGGCGGCCCCTACACGCCCTACGGCGCCACCGAGGTCGTGGGCCTGCACATCTTCTGGGAGGCGTTCGGCTACCTGCGCTTCGGCCCTGCGACCGCGATGGCGTGGGTGCTCGGCTCGCTGCTGATCGGATTCACCGTCCTGCAGCTCCAGCGCCTGAGCAAGATGGAGTTCAAGGCCGGCGCCGGCGCCGCCGGCACGGGCGGAAGGGGGGCCTGAAATGCCGATCATCAGTCCGGCCACCCGCCGCAACCGCAAGACCCGGTTCGCCTGCGCCATGATCTTCGCCCTGCTCTCCCTCGGGGCGCTCACGATGCTCTATCCGTTCTCGCTGATGCTCGCGGGCTCGGTGCACAGCGAGGCCGACGGGCAGGAGATCGCGCCATGGCCGTCGTTCTGGACCGACGATACGGCGCTCTTCCGCAAATACGCCGAGAGCAAGCACGACGCGTCGCTCGACGCGATCGGCGAGGCCTGGGGCGAGCCCGTGGCGGGCTGGCGCCGCATCTTCGAGCCGGCGCCCGTCGCGAACGCCGCCGCGCTCGCCGACTGGAAGGAATGGCGCGCGACGCCCGAGGCGCGGCAGATCGGCATCCTCGGCCACGCCACGGGCGGCCGCCTCCTCCCGAAGAACGCGCGCCTCTTCCGGGCGCGGCTCGAGGAATCCTACGCCGGCGACTTCCAGCGCTTCCGCCGCGAGACGGGCGCGACGGCCGTCGGCTGGACGGGCGTGAACCCGCCCGTCGAGCGCATCGGCCGCCACGCCAACCACGCCTCGTCGCCGGCGCTGCTCGACGCCTTCCGCGCGTTCAAGCGCGACGCGCCGCCCGAGGACCTGCGCTTCCCGAACCCCGAGGCCGCCTTCGCGCGGTCGTACCTGCCGTCGGTCCACGGGCAGGACGTCGCCGCGCTCGCCGCCGCCTGGGGGACGAACCTCGACTCGTGGGCGCAGGTGCGGCTCCCGCGCCGCGCGCCGCCCGCGGGCTCGCCGGCCCGCGAAGACTGGCTCGCGTTCGTCCGCAACCGCGCGCCGCTCGACTGCGTCCGCCTTGACGAGGCCGCCGCGCCCGCGTGGCAGACCTTTCTCGCCGGCCGTCCGGCCGCGGCTCCCCCGCGAGACCGTCCTGCCGCGACTCCCTCGCGGGGTCGCGGATTCCCGCGCCTGCTCGCCGACGCGCCGGAGCTCCGCACCGACTGGGAGGCGTTCCTGCGCTCGGAGAACTGCCGCCCCGAGTGGATCGAGGCCTACGGCCCCTACGAGCGCTTCCTCGACTGGCGCGCCGCGCGTGGCCGCTCCGCCGCCGAGGTCGCCGCCACGCCCCCGCAGGGCGCGCTCGCGGCGCGCGCCGACTGGGAGGACTGCATGGCCGCAAAGCGCGCGCTGCGGCGCGAGTTCACGACGCGCAACTACAAGCACGTGCTGCAGTTCGTCGCCGCGCACGGCAACGGCATCCGCAACACCGCGATCTACTGCGCGCTCGCGGTCTTCGTCGCGCTGCTGGTGAACCCGCTCGCCGCCTACGCGCTGAGCCGCTTCAAGCTCCCGGGCACCTACCAGATCCTGCTCTTCTGCATGGCGACGATGGCCTTCCCGGGCGAGGTCTCGATGATCCCGTCGTTCCTGCTCCTCAAGCGCTTCCCGCTGCTGCCGCTCGGCGCGGCCGTCGCCGCGATGATCGTCGCGTGGCTCCTCGCCTCGCGATTCCCGCGCGACCCGCGCCGGCGCCTGCCGTCCGGCTTCCGCGGGCTCGTCGCGCTCCTCGCCGCGTGCGCGGCGGGCGGCCTCTCCGCGTGGGCGCTCGGGCCGGCGCGCGCCACGACGAGCCTGCTCAACACCTTCGCCGCGCTCGTGCTGCCCGGCGCCGCCAACGGCTACTTCATCTTCCTGCTGAAGGGCTTCTTCGACTCGCTCCCGCGCGAGCTCTTCGAGGCGGCGGAGCTCGACGGCGCCGGCGAGTGGACGAAGTTCTGGCACCTCGCGATGAACCTCTCCAAGCCCATCCTCGCGGTCATCGCGCTCGGCGCCTTCACCGGCGCCTACGGCGCGTTCATGATGGCCCTCGTCATCATCCCGGACGAGTCGATGTGGACGCTCATGGTGTGGATCTCGCAGCTGCAGGCGGGCGCCCACGGCGCCGTCGTCTACGCCTCGCTCGTCATCGCCGCCCTCCCGACCTTCCTCGTCTTCGCCCTCTGCCAGAACGTCATCATCCGCGGCATCGTCGTGCCCACGGAGAAATAGCCCGCTCCGCTCGTCACTCGTCACTCGTCACTCGTCACTCGTCACTCGTCACTGCCATGGCATCCGTCTCCCTCCGCAAAGTCCGCAAAGTGTATCCCGGCGGCGCCGTCGGCGTCGACGGCATCGACCTCGAGATCCGCGACGGCGAGTTCGTCGTGCTCGTCGGCCCGTCGGGCTGCGGCAAGTCCACCACGCTCCGGATGGTCGCCGGCCTCGAGGAGATCTCCTCGGGCGAGATCTCGATCGGCGGCCGCGTCGTGAACGAGGTCCTCCCGAAGGACCGCGACATCGCGATGGTCTTCCAGAACTACGCGCTCTACCCGCACATGACCGTGCGCGAGAACCTCGCCTTCGGCCTGAAGCTCCGCAAGGTCCCGAAGGACGAGATCGAGCGCCGCATCGCGGAGGCGGCCGCCGTCCTCGGCATCGAGCCCTACCTCGACCGCCGCCCGAAGGCGCTCTCCGGCGGCCAGCGCCAGCGCGTCGCCGTCGGCCGCGCGATCGTGCGCAACCCCGCGGTGTTCCTCTTCGACGAGCCGCTCTCCAACCTCGACGCGAAGATGCGCACGCAGATGCGCGTCGAGATCAAGCGCCTGCACGCGCGGCTGGGCGCGACGATGATCTACGTCACGCACGACCAGACCGAGGCAATGACGATGGGCGACCGCATCGTCGTGATGGAGGGCGGCCGCATCCGCCAGGCGG
>CAMVRE010000308.1 GCA_947169825.1 uncultured Verrucomicrobiota bacterium
GCACGAGAACATCTTCCGCGCCACCAACGAGGTCGGCCCGATCCGCACGCTCCTCAACCCCGCCACGACGGACTCCCCCCGCAATGCTTGAAACCTCCGACCTGTCCGCCACGCTGCGCATGATCGGCGAGGAGAACCTCGACGTGCGCACGGTCACGATCGGCGTGAACCTCAACGCCTGCGCGTCCGAGGACCCCGCCCGGATGTGCGACGCCGTCCGCGACCGCATCCGCCGCGCCGCCGGGCGCCTCGTCCCGACCGCGAACGCCGTCGCCGCGCGCTACGGCGTCCAGATCGTCAACAAGCGCCTCGCCATCACGCCCGCCTCGATCCTCCTCGAGCGCCACGCCGGGAACCGCGACGCCGCGGTCGCCCTCGCGAAGGCGCTCGACGAGGCCGTGCAGGAGGTCGGCATCGACCTCGTCGGCGGCTTCTCGGCGCTCGTCCACAAGGGCATGACGCCCGGCGAGCGGACGCTGATCGACTCGATCCCCGAGGCGCTCGCCGCGACGGGCCACGTGTGCTCGTCGATCAACATCGGCTCCACCAAGGCCGGCATCAACGTCGGCGCGGCGGCGCTCGTGGCGGAGAAGTGCCTCGCGCTCGCCGAGGCGACGAAGGCGAACCGGGGCTTCGGCGCCGCGAAGCTCGTCGTCTTCGCGAACCAGCCCGAGGACAACCCGTTCATGGCGGGCGCGGAGCTGGGCGCCGGCGAGCCGGACGTCGTGATCGACGTCGGCGTCAGCGGCCCCGGCGTCGTGAAACGCGCGCTCGACCGCCTCCTCGCGCGCAACCCCGGCGCGACGCTCGACGAGATCGCCGAGGAGGTCAAGCACACGAGCTACCGCGTGACGCGCGTCGGCGAGCTCGTCGGGCACGAGGTCGCGCGCGCGCTCGGCGTGCCGTTCGGCGTCGTCGACCTCGCGCTCGCCCCGACCTCGAAGGTCGGCGACAGCGTGGGCGAGATCTACCAGACGATGGGCATCGGCCGACTCGGCGCGCCCGGCACCACGGCCGCGGTGATGATGCTCAACGACGCCGTGAAGAAGGGCGGCTCGTTCGCGTCGTCGTCCGTGGGCGGCCTCTCCGGCGCGTTCATCCCGGTGATGGAGGACCACGCGATGAGCGAGGCCGTCACGGCCGGGACGCTCACGCTCGAGAAGCTCGAGGCGATGACGAGCGTCTGCTCCGTCGGGCTCGACATGATCCTCGTCCCGGGCGACACGCCCGCGGAGACGATCGCGGGGCTCTACCTCGACGAGGCCGCGATCGGCGTCACGAACCGCAAGACGACGGGCGTGCGCGTCATCCCGGTGCCGGGCGCCGGCCCGGGCGAGTTCGTCGACTTCGGCGGGCTCTTCGGCTACGGCACCGTCGTCGCCCCGGCCTGCCCCGAGGGCAGCGCGGGGTTCGTCCGCCACGGCGGCCACATCCCCGCCCCGATCCACTCGCTCTCGAACTAGCCCCGGCGGGGCTGGTTCGAGAGCGACGCGGAGGATCCGCTACCCCCGCGCGTCGGCGAGCGTCTCCGCGAGGACGCGCAGGCGCGTCGCGACGCGGTGGCGGATCTGGTCGACGGCGTTGCGCGTCAGTCCGTAGTCCGCGGCGACGTCCGCCGGCCTCTCGCCGCCGATCGCGACGCGGAGGAAGACCTGCTTGGTCCGCTCCTCCGTGGCGGGGTCCGCGAGGAACTGCGAGAGCGCGACCTCGCAGGCCGCGTGGCGCCATTCGCGGAGCTCGTCCTCCGTCATGTCCGCCGCCGCCGCCGCGAGCGCCGCCGCGTCCGCGAGGGCGCCCGCCTCGCGCATCCGCCGCCGGATCGCGCCGGCCGCGTGGATCCGCAGAATGCCCGCGATGTAGTTGCGGAAGTGTCCCTTCTCGTCCGGCGCGTGGACGTAGCCCGGCAGGCGCTTGGCGAGCGTGAGGAACGTCTCCTGCAGGAGGTCGTCCGCCTCCGCGGCGAGCGACGGGTAGCGCGACGAGAGGAACCGCTCGAGCATCGGTCGATAGCGCGCGACGAGCTCGCTCCAGCGGGGCGATTGCGCGTCCGCGCCGAGGTCCTTCAGGAGCGTCGTGGAGGTGGTGGGAGGGAGCATGTCAGTGACGAGTGAAGAGTGACGAGTGACGAGTGGAGAGTGAAGAGTGACGGGAAGGGGAGGAAGGGGAGGAAGGGGAGGAAGGGAGCGCTACTTTTTGTGGAGGCGGAGACGGACGCCGCAGAAGTGGCCGGGCGGGACGTAGAGGTCGGAGCGGACTCGGATGGTGACGCGTTGCCGGTCGGGGTAGAATTGCGCTTCCTGCCGCACGGGAGGGCCGCCAGGCGTTCCGTCGAGATCGTCCAGAATGTATATCTGTCCGTCCTTTCCGAACATTTCCAGACTTCCCCCCCGGCCGCCGTGGTCCCCCTTGCCGGCGAACCACTTGACGTATTCCAGGTCGAAATTGACCGCCTCGTCGAACTCGAACGCCAGGGAGGCCTCGCCGAAGCCGTCCGGAATGGTGGCGAGAACGCTGCCGTCCTTCGCGCCGGCGACGGTCCAGGGGTTGTCCGACCGGGTGAACCATGCGACGCCGTTCGTCCAGCCGAACGCCTCGCCGATCTCCGGCGCGGGGATCCACTCCCCCGTCGCCGCGCGCGCCGCGGCCTCGCGGGCGAGGCTCCGCTCCAGCGCCATCTGGCCGGCGAGCGTCGTCTCCCGCGTCGAGAATCGCAGCGCGCGGTCGCCCGGCCTCGGATGCTCCGGGTCGGGCTCGTCGTAGGGGTCGGCGAAGTCGCGCGCGAACTGCGAGAGGACGTTCGGCAGGGCGAGGAACGCGCCGGGCTCGAGCCGGAAGTGCGGGCTGCGGGCCGGATCGGGGTCGTCCACGGCGTCGATCACCTCGCAGCCGGAGACCGCCACGCGCGTCGCCGGCGTGCCGCGGATGTCCGCCTCGAGCCGGCCGGGGCCGAAGATCTCCGCCTCCGCCACGCCGGCGAAGTCCAGCGGCCTCTCCAGCGCGACGCGGCGCCCCCCGAGCTTCGCCACGACGCGCACCGCGCCGGCCTGCACGCTCCATTCCGCCACTTCCCGCCATGCCGGCTCCGCCTCCGTTTCGAGCCGCTCCGCGAGCACCCGCGCGGCCTCGTCGGCGGCGGACGACGGGGACTCCGGGGAAAGCGGGGACGGCGGGGGCATGTCCTCGCCGCCCTCCGGGCGCGGGGCGGCGCGCCGAGCCGGGGGGAGCGCTTCGTCCGGAGCCGGCCCTCGACCCGCGACCGCGGCGACCGCCGCGATCGCGGCGACGGCGACCGCCGTTGCCGCGATCATAGCCGG
>CAMVRE010000309.1 GCA_947169825.1 uncultured Verrucomicrobiota bacterium
GGCGCAGGCGGTTGTCGAACGAGGCGTTCGGCTGGTTGAACTGTTCGGAAACGGGTTTCGCCATCGGGAAGCGGGATCGGGGAGGGGGCGTCCGGCGCGGAAGGACGCGGAGATGCCTTCCGCCGCGATGGACGCGAACGGCGCCGATTCTAGCAGTTTCCCGAGCCCGACGCAAACCGCAGGTCTGGCCGCGCTCCGTTCGGAGGCGACCGCCAGGGGCATCGGCAGGGGGCTGCTACTGCCAGGCCCAGAAGGAGATCCCGCCGATGTCCCAGTAGGCGCCGATGGCGCTGCGCAGTGCGTCGTAGGGCGCGTTGCGGTGGCACGGAATCAGGAGTGCCCGGGTCCCGCCGTCCGTCGCTTCGGAAATCCGCTCGTGCAGGTCGGCGGCCGGGCAGGGCCGGCCGTCCACGACGAAACTACCGTCCTCCCGGATGCCCAGGCGCGCGGGACGGAACGGATCGGGCGGCGGCGGGGGCGTTCCCGGTGGGACGATCTCGTCCCCCTCCTCCCATCTCCATTCGGCTCCCATGGGGTTGGGAATCGGGACGGCGGCGCCGTCCGTGGCGGTCAACATCGAAAGCACTCCCGATTCCTCGCACAGTTCCCTCAGCCGGAACCATTCCCGCGCCGGCGCTTGGTCGGGAAGGTCGATCAGCACGGCAGGCCCGAAGGGACCGTTCTTTTTCAGTGTGCCCCCCAGCTGCTCGAACGAATACTCCCTTCCCTTGTAGAGGTAGCGGTCCGGTCCTGTGAATTCGAGCCGCAGAAAGGGCTTTTCCAATCGGGGATCGGGGGGCGGGTCCACGGGGAGCCCCACGACACCGCCCCCGACGGGTCGGCAGCGAATCCGCGGATCCGGCAATTCCGGCGGAAAGGCCGCGCAGAACAGCCTTCGCCCGCGGAAGCCCGTTTCCTGCACGGGAAGGATCAGGGCTCGGGGACGGCGGTCGTCGGGAAGTTCGACGGTGAATTCGGCGACGCCGCCGGACGGAACCCGGATCCGTTGGGCGGCGCGTTCCCGGAACGAGGTCCACCACGGACCGTCCCAGCCGCCGTCGGGCAGCAGGCTGTTCGTGCAGAAGGTCCCGAAGCACACGGTCGACGACCACGGGTCCGGCCGGTCGAAGACGATCGACCGGCGGAGCCCGTTCGAAACGGCGTAGGTCCGGAGCAGCAGCGGCGGACGGCCGGGCGGCCCGTTGCGGAAAAATCGGCGGAAGGCGTAAAATCGGCGGACGAACGGACTATGGCAGGGTGGAGGCGGGGTTCGTCCCCGGCAGAAGGAAGAGAGATGCGCGTCAAACTGATCCAGCCCGCGATGGGGAGGCGTCCGATGGACACCTCGCTCAAGGCCCGGATGGCGCCCTGCCTCGGGCTGCTCGTCATCGCGCGCATCGTCGAGGACGCCGGACACGACGTGAAGATCGTGAACGGGAACGTCGAGGCCGACGACCCCGCGGAGCCGGTCGACCTCGTGGGCGTGACGGTCACGGTCGACGTCTTCCCCGCGGCGCGGGAGATCGCCCGGCGCTACCGCGAGCGCGGCGTGCCGGTCGTCGCGGGCGGCATCTTCGTCACGTCCTGCCCCGAGGCGGCGCGCGGCGCGTTCGACGCGCTCTGCATCGGTCCGGCGGAGGGCCACTGGCCTCGGCTGCTGCGCGACGCCGCCGCGGGGCGCCTCGCGCCCGAATACCGCAACGACCCGCCCGTCCGCGGCGAGGACCTGCTCGCGCCCTCCTACCGCTCGGCCGATCCCTCGCGCTTCCTCTACACCAACGTCGTCGCCACGAGCCGCGGATGCCCGTTCGCCTGCGACTTCTGCTACAACAGCTGCGCCGCCGTCCGCGGCTCCTACGCGCACCGGACCGTCCCCGACGTCTTCGCGGAGATCCGCTCGCTCGGGACGCGGCACGTGATGTTCATCGACGACAACTTCATCGGCGACCCCGCCTTCGCGCGCGAGCTGCTCGAGGCGATGCGGCCGCTGCGGCTGCGCTGGAACGCCGCCGTCTCGGCCAACGTCCTCGACATGCCCGACCTGCTCGACCTAATGCGCGACACCGGCTGCCGCAGCCTCTTCGTCGGGTTCGAGAGCCTCGGCGAGGACGCCCTCCGCGGCGTCCACAAGCGCCAGAACCGCGCCTCCCGCCACGAGGCGCTCGTCGAGGCGCTCCACTCGCGCGGCATCATGGTCAACGCGAGCTTCGTCTTCGGGCTCGACGGCGACGGCCCCGACGTCTTCCGCGCGACGGTGGACTGGGTCGTCCGCAACCGCGTCGAGACCGTGACCTCGCACATCCTCACGCCCTATCCCGGCACCGCGCTGCACGCCCGGATGGAGGCGGCCGGGCGGATCGTCGACCGCGACCTCTCGCACTACGACACCGCCCACGTCGTCTTCCGCCCCGCGAACATGACCGCGGAGCAGCTCTACGAAGGCTACCTCCGCGTCTACCGGGAGATCTACTCCCTGCGCAACATCGCGCGCCGCCTCCCGCGCTCCCCGCGCCAGTGGATGCCCTACCTGCTCTTCAACCTGCTCTACCGCAAGTGGGGCCGCGCGACCGAGGCGATCTGCCGCCGCGTCGGCTACCACCGCATCGGCACCCTCGCCCGCCTCGCCGGCTACGCCGCCCGCTAGCCCCTCGCGGCGGGGTCCGTCCCCGCGCCGCGCCCTGCCGTGGCGGGGTGTCCCACCCCGCCACGGCAGGGCGTTGACCGACCGCGCTCCGCGCGGCTTGTTTCACGCGAATCTCCGCTTCCGAAGAAGCGAAAGCCGTCAAAATCACGCACGGTGAAATCGCATTAGACCGCCCGTGAAAAACGCACTCTCCGACCGTGGTATGGGAAGGGGCGACAAAAGCGGGCAGACCCTGCCCGCCTTGGCCGTGCGCGGGGCAAGCGTCTGCGCGAGCCGGATTGGAAGGGCCGGACGCGGTGCGCCCAACCGATGGCGACTTGGCGACCGGTCGACTTGACGACTTGGCCAAGTCGGCGGGTCGGCGAGTCGACAAGTCGGAAGGCCGGAGCGCGGGGAACCGGCCGCGCGCGAGCGCGGCCTTCCCGAACGACGGCCGGACGACAACAGGACCTCAGGACTCCAGGACGAAAGTTCGCGCCCCGGTCGCCGAAGGAACAAGGGGCCGAGCGAAGCGAGCGATCGACCGTCGCGGTTCCGGCGCGTGGCGGGGTGGCACACCCCGCCACGCGCCCGGACGCCGCGAGGGGCGCGGCGTCAGGACTTGAAGGTGATCTCGTTGATGCAGCGGCGGAACTCGTCGGCGCCGTCGAGGAAGAC
>CAMVRE010000310.1 GCA_947169825.1 uncultured Verrucomicrobiota bacterium
GCTCCGGCGCCCGCCACCGCGCCGCGCCGCACGGTCCTTCCCGCGCCCGCCCCCGCTCCGGCGGCATACGTCCCGCCCGCCGGCGCGCACGCGGCGGGCGCGGCCGCCGACGCGCAGTCGTCCCCCTACCGCATGTATACGGTGCAGGCCGGCGACAGCGCGGGCATGATCGCGAACGCGAACGGCATGACGCTCGCGGAGTTCGCGAAGCTCAACAACCTCTCCGACCCCAACAAGCTCCGCGTCGGCCAGACCGTGAAGATCGCGACCGGCCGTCCCGCGCTGGCGGCGGGCCCGGCCGCGCGCCCCGTGCAGCCGGTCGCCGTTCCCGCGGGATACGTCGCCGTGCAGGAGGGCGACACGCTCTCCGCGATCGCCGCGCGCCACGGCACGACCGTGAAGGCGCTCATGGAGGCGAACGGACTTTCGGACGCCAACGCGATCCGCGCCGGCGGCCAGCTGCGCCTCCCCGGGACGGCGGCGAAGCCGACGACCTCGCGGACCATTCCGGCGACGACGCGTCCCGTCGCGATCGTTCCGGCGACGACGCGCCCCGTCGCGGTCGTTCCGCCGACGACGCGCCCCGTCGCGATCGTTCCGCCGACGACGCGACCCGTCGCGACGATCCCGACGACGACGCGCGCCCCGGCCCGCGTCACGGTCGACGAGGCGACCGCCGCGCCCGGCTCCACCGTCACGGCCGGCGACGCGACGATCGACGTCGACGCCGCGCTCTCCGGCGGCGGCCTCGGCGCCGCGCGCCAGCGCGCGCAGAACGCCGTGCAGAACGCCGCGGGACAGGTGCGCGACGCCGCGCAGGCCGCAGGCGACCAGGCGCAGTCCGCGCTCGGCCAGGTCTCGGACGCCGCCGGGCGCGCCGCGGACTCCGTCCGCTCCGCCGCGAGCGCCGGCACGCGGGAATACGTGGTCCAGGAGGGCGACGACATCTACTCGATCGCGATGCAGTTCGAGGCGCAGCCGCTCAAGATCCGCTCCCTCAACGGCGGGAAGTCGCTCGACGACATCAAGCCCGGCGACCGCATCCTCGTTCCCGCCAACTAGCGCGGGGCGATGAAGCTCGCCGGCGCCATCCTCTTCCTCTGCATGGTCGTGCTGATGGGCGTGGGGGTCGTGATCCTCACGAGCGTCGGCAACGTCCAGGGCGACCGGATCTTCGCGGACCCGAACCACTTCTGGATCCAGCAGCTCGTCTTCGGCGCGGCCGGACTCGTGTGCTGCGCGGCCGTCGCATGCGTCCCGCCGTCGTTCTGGTTCGACCGGCGCGTCGCCTGGGCCATCGCGGCGTTCGTCCTCGTGGCGCTCGTCGCGGTGCACGTCCCCGGCCTCGGCTACCGCGCGAACGGCTCGACGCGCTGGATCCGCCTGCCGGGGCTCCTGCTGCAGCCCTCGGAGTTCATCAAGATCGCCGCGATCGTCCTCTCGGCCTGGTGGCTCGGCGCGCCGGGTCGCCGCAACGAGGCGTTTGGGGAGGGCGTCGCGGTGCCGGTGCTCGGCATGGGCGTCGTCGTGGCGGGGTTCCTCTCGCAGCCCGATCTCGGCTCGTCGATCATGCTCGTGCTCGTGAACGGCGCGCTGCTCTTCCTCTCCGGCGCGCGCCTGCGCTGGCTCTTCGCGCTCGGCGCCGCGGGGCTCGTCCTGCTCGCCGTCTTCCTCGCGCACGACCCCGTCCGCATGAAGCGCCTCTCGCCCGTCCTCGGGCCGCTGCGCCCGCTGCTCGTGAAGGAGGAGTCCGCGGCGGCGGACGCCTTCCGCCCCGCGGTGGACAACGAGAACTACCAGCTCAACATGGCGCTCTCCGCGCTCGGCGCGGGCGGCTGGCGCGGGCGCGGCCTCGGCGAAAGCCTTTTCAAGCACCGCTACCTCCCGGAGAACCACACCGACTTCATCTTCGCGATGGTCGGCGAGGAGCTCGGCCTCGCGGCGACGCTCTCCTGCGTCCTGCTCTTCCTCGCGATGGCCGCGGCCGGCTTCTACGTCGCGTGGCGCGCGCCCGACCGGCGGACGATGCTGCTCGCCACGGGCATGACGCTGCAGATCTGCCTCTCGGCCGCGGTGAACGTCGGCGTCGTCACCGGCGCCGCGCCGACGAAGGGCCTCGCGCTCCCGTTCCTGAGCTACGGCGGCTCGAGCCTCATCGCCTCCGTCGCGACGGTCGGCTTCCTTCTCGCGATCGCCTTTCGCCGCGGCCGAGAGAGCTCGCCCGCGCGCGAACGACCGCCGGTCCGCCCCGACTTCATCCCCTCCACGGAGATCTGGAACGGATGAGCGCGCCCCGCATGAAGGTGACCGTCCTCGGCTCGGGGACGTCGACCGGCGTCCCGATCATCGGATGCCGCTGCCCGGTCTGCACGTCCGCCGACCCGCGCGACGCGCGCCTGCGCTGCGGCTTCCACGTCGAGGCCGCCGGCTTCGGCCTGCAGATCGACGTCTCGCCCGACTTCCGCGCGCAGGCGCTGCGCTTCGCCATCCCGCGCGTCGACGCGCTCGCCGTGACGCACTGCCACGCCGACCACGTCCTGGGGCTCGACGACATCCGGCGCTTCAACACGCTGCAGGACTCCCCCATCCCCGTCTACGCGCGCCCCGCCGAGCTGCGCCGCATCCGCCGCATCTTCGGCTACATCTTCCACCCCTCCGCCGGCGCCCGCCGCGCGCACCTCTACATCGCGCGCCTCGAACCCCGCCCGTTCGGCCGCGAGCCGGTCCGGATCGGGCCGTTCCTCGTCCGCGCCCTCGCGATTCCGCACGGTCCCGCGAAGGCGACCGCGATCGAGGTCGCGCTCGGCGCGAGGCGCGCCGTGTTCGCCTCCGACTGCTCGCACGTCTCGCCCGCGCTCGCCGCGATGCTGCGCGGCGCGGACCTCGCGTTCCTCGACGGCCTCCGCGACCGCCCGCACGCCGCGCACCTCACGCTCGAGCGGTCCGCCGCGGCCCTCCGCGCGGCGCGTTGCCGCCGCGCGCGCCTGATCCACATCGGGCACGACGTCCCCCACGCCGAGATCGCGCGCCGCTACGGCCCCGCCGTCCTCCCGACCTTCGACGGCGAGGCGTTCGAGCTCTAGAGCGACTCGACCCGGCCCGCGAAGACGTCGCGCATGTCGACGACGGCGATCCGCTCCGGCAGCCCCCTGGGGGCGGCGCCGCGCGGCGTCGCGACGACGGCGCGCCACGCGACCCCGCGCGCCGAGAGCTCCGCCAGGAGGTCCGCGCGGGCGCGGTTCCAGCCGGAGAGGAGGAGCATCGCGGCGCCGGCGCGCGCGAAGGCCTCCGCGAGGCGC
>CAMVRE010000311.1 GCA_947169825.1 uncultured Verrucomicrobiota bacterium
CCACCGACTACCGCGCCATCCGCATCGAGAACATGCGGAAGCTCGAGGCGCTCGGCCACGAGCCCTTCGGCCGCGCCTTCGAGCGCACCGGCACCCTCGACCGCATCCGCGAGCTCGGCGCCCCCCTCCTCGCCGCCCACGCCGCCGCCCAGGCCGCCCCCGCCGAGGCTCCCGCGCCGCGACCCCTAGATGCCGGCATTCAACATTCAGCATTCAGCATTCAGCATTCCGGCGCGGAGGGCGGCGGCGCCGCCGTCCGCGCCGCCGGCCGCCTCCTCGCCATCCGCAAGATGGGCAAGACGATCTTCGCCGACCTCCGCGACGGTACCGGCCGCATCCAGCTCTTCGTGAACGCGAAGGCCTGCGGCGACGACGCGTTCGCCGCGTTCCAGTTCCTGGACCTCGGCGACCACGTCGGCTGCGAGGGCGAGCTCTTCGTGACCCGCACCGGCGAGCTCTCGATCCGCATCGCCTCGTGGACGCTCCTCGCCAAGGCCCTCCGCCAGCCGCCCGAGAAGTTCCACGGCCTCACGGACACCGAGGACCGCTACCGCCGCCGCTACGTCGACCTCTTCTCCAACCCCGAGTCGCGCGACCGCTTCTACAAGCGCAGCGCGATCCTGCGCGAGACGCGCCGCTGGCTCGAGGCCCGCGGCTTCATGGAGGTCGAGACGCCCATCCTCCAGCCGCACGCCGGCGGCGCCACCGCGAAGCCCTTCACGACGCACTACAACGCGCTCGACCGCGACATGTTCCTGCGCATCGCGCCGGAGCTCTACCTCAAGCGCCTCATCATCGGCGGCTTCGACAAGGTCTTCGAGATCGGCCGCGACTTCCGCAACGAGGGCCTCGACCGTACGCACAACCCTGAGTTCACGGTCCTCGAGCTCTACCAGGCCTACGGCGACCGCCGCTCGATGATGGACGTCATCGAGGGGCTCCTCCCGCACCTCTGCGACACCGTGATCGGCTCGCGCAGGGTGAAGTACGGCGAGCACGAGCTCGACTTCACCCCGCCCTACCGCGAGGTCGCCTACGCGGACCTCGTGAAGGAGCGCATGGGCGCGGACTGGTTCGACCTGCCGCTCGCCGAGGCGCAGGCGCGCGTCCGCGCCGCGGAGCTGCCGTTCGACCCGGCGTGGGACATGCTGCTCCTCACGCACGAGGTCTACGACAAGCTCATCGAGCGGACGCTCGTTCAGCCCACGTTCGTGACGCGCGTGCCGCACGAGTTCGTGCCGCTCGCGAAGGTCTGCCCGGACGACCCCACGAAGGCCAACGTCTTCGAGTTCGTCGTCGGCGGCCGCGAGCTCTGCCCCGGCTACACCGAGCAGAACGACCCCTTCGCGCAGCGCGAGGCGTTCCAGGCGCAGGTCGACGAGGACGCCGAGTCGACCGACGAGGACTTCGTCGAGGCGCTCGAGTACGGCATGCCGCCCACCGGCGGCCTCGGCCTCGGCATGGACCGCGTCGTGATGATGCTCACGGGCACGGAGGTCATCCGCGACGTGATCCTCTTCCCGCAGCTCAAGACGCTCTAGTCCCCCTCCGCGCGCCCCGGCGCGCCGGCTCCGCCGGAGGACGACGAGACGACGAGCTGACGAGACGGCGAGAAATCGCGCCTCGCCCGCCGAAGGCCCCGAAGGCGCGATCACGTCGTCTTGTCATCTCGTCAGCCCGTCGTCCGAAATGAATATGCGGCCACGCTCCGTGCGGCTTGTTTTCACGCGAATTTCCGCTTCCGAAGAAGCGAAAGCCGTGAAAATCACGCACGGTGAAAACGCATTGGACCGCCTGTGAAACCGCACTCTCCGACCGTATTGCGGGAATCGGCCGGGGTGGGGCGAGGCGTCCCCGCCGAGCCGCCGAGATCTGGCGGCTATGGCCGGGCTGGACGAACGCGAATGGCGGGACTCACCTGTCGGGAGGCGAATCGTTCGCGCCGAACGAGTTAAAAATGCGGGCGCCCCCGTTGCTGTAGGTCACGAACTGGCGAGCGCCGCGGAGCCCCGGCGGCAGAGGGAGTCGAGCAGGGCGATCTGAAGGACGAGGACGCACAGGAAGCCCAGTACGAAAACGAGGATGTTGAGTTCGCGGTAGGTGATGCCAAGGGCGGAGGAGAGGCGCAGGAGGTCGTCGACGCACCGGTCGAACGCCGCCGCCGCCCCGCCGCGGTAGTGGAGCAGAAGCAGGGCGAAGAGGCCCGTCGACGCGGCACCATCGAGCAGGCCGACTCGGGCGAGGACGGCGGAACGCCCCTCCGCGCGGCGGAAGAACCGCCACCCCGCCACGGCGGCGGCCACGCCAAGAAGCCAGAGGATTCCGCCCTGGAGATACAGGTTGACGAACACGGACATTTCCTCGTAGGTGCATCCGCAGACGCCGGCGGCGAACCGCAGGAGGTCACAGCAAGCGTGGAATAGCCCGTTCATGGGCGGCATTCTACGACAACCGGCCGGCGGATGCAATCGCGCCGCCACTCCACGCGGCGGCGATTGCAAGCGCGGGCGGCTCCGCCTGAAGCAGGAAGGCCGCGGCGCAAGCGCCGCGGCCGGTGGCGACTTGGCGACCGGTCGAATTGACGACTTGGACCAAGTCGGCGGGTCGGCAAGTCGACAAGTCGAATAGACGGACCACACGAACCGGCCGCGGGGAGTCGGCTTCCCTAAACGGGCTTGCCGTCGTAGGTCGCCGGACCTTCGGCGACGAAGGCCGGAAGAACGGCGGCCGGCGCGTCGCGGACCGTTTTCTCCCAGACGTCCTCCGGGGCGATGTCGATGTCGTCCGGCCAGACGAGCGTGCCGTACGCGACGCGGACGAGCCGGAAGAACGCCGGATCGGACAGTCGGTTCCAGAAGGGATCGGAAAGAAGGGGCTTGCAGTCGAACACGCCGTGCTCTCCCGTGTCGAAGACAACCTGGACACGGAAGTCGGGAAGGGGTTCTGCAGAAACGACAGATGCGTAGGTCTTCATGTTTACCGAAGGGGCTCGATCTTGAAGAAAGTTCCGTCCGTCCGGATCACGATACCGAAAAAGAGGGAAAGGGTGGGCATGAGGAAAACTCCTTCGTTGTCCGTCGACGGGCGCAAGTCTAGCAGACCCCGCCGGGGAAGTCACGCGGAAAACACGACGTCGATTGCATCGATGCCGAGCGAAGCGAGCGATCGACCGGCGCGGCTCCGGCGCGTGGCGGGGTGCGGACCCCGCCACGAGCCCGGACGCCGCGAGGGGCGCGGCGCGTGGCGGAGAAGCCGGCTTTCTGCTAGAATCCGCGCGCCATGTCGCCCACG
>CAMVRE010000312.1 GCA_947169825.1 uncultured Verrucomicrobiota bacterium
CCGAGAACGCGGGGATCGACGAAGGGGTCAAGGGCAACCCCAACGTCGTGGCCGACAACAAGGCGCAGGAGCCGCCTGCGGCGAAGGGTTTCCAAAACAACCCCAACGTCGCGGCCGTGAACACGGCGATCGACGGCATCATCGACGTCCTCCACGCGAACTACGACAAGATCGACAAGGACGGTCTCCGGTATTCGAAGGCGGTCATGAAGGCCTTCGCGATGCCGAATACGGCCGACTCGCTTTCCGAGGACGACGCCGCGAGCTTCTTTCGCGCCACCGAGGGCAACGGCATGCCGCCGAACATGGCCAGGCTGCTCTCGAAGCTCGGCGAGATCGGCAAGCTCGCCGCGCTGCGCAACCAGCTCACGAACGTCCCGTCCGGCAGGGAGTGCGACGAGATCGTCCGCAACGCCGGGTTCCTCACGCACACGCTCGAAAACAACATCGGCAAGAGCGAGCAGGAGATCAAACACTACGTCCTCAACATGCTCGACACGGTGATCGACGGATTCCTCAACGCCGTGAACGTCATGACGGACAAGAACACGCAGGCGCTCGATTTCCTGCGCAAGTTCGACGGCGCGTGCGTCGAGGCCAAGGGCGACAACATCCAGGAATACATCGGAAGGGCGATGAACATCGTCACCGCCGGCCGCTCCGAGGAGAAGCACGACCTCGCGTACAGCGTGACGGCCGAGTTCAACGCGCTCGCCGACGAGGTGAAGGCGCCGTTCCGCGAGGCCGCGCGCAAGGAATGCGAGGCCGCGGTCCGCGCCCAGTGCGCCAAGAAGGGCATCACGGACGAGGCGGCGATCGAGGAGGCAATCGACAAGCGCGTTGAGACCATGCTCTTCAAGAAGGACGCCGAGATCGCCCCGCTTGTGGAGCAGGCGATCAAAGCGAAGGGAAAGAGCTTCCTCTACGAGAACCTCTGCGGCGCGCTGCGCCCCGTCACGACCGCCGTGAAGGACGCAAAGACCGGCAAATGGACCGTCACCACCCTCGTGGACAAGCAGGGGGCGCCGGTCATGAAGCCCGTCTCCGCCTGCGACATCGACAAGGACTTCGACAAGTTCGTCGAGATGTACATGGAGGACGCCCACCTGATGGGCATGGTCGAGAACAAGACCCGCACTGTCGGGAAGACGACGTTCGCCACGAAGCAGGACCTGTGCGCCACGGGCGTCCTCAAGGCCGCCGACTTCTACGCCAAGGGAAGCGCCGAGGATTTTGCCGAGCTCGTGAAGGCCGTGAAGAAGGATCTCCGCCCCGGGCTCGACATTCCCGACGACAAGCTCGAGACGGCGGTACGCAACGCGCTCGACACCCTTCGCGGCACGAAGAAGAGAAACGACGAGGACACGGCCGTCGCCTTCCGGCGCCTGGTCGAAAACGTCGCCACGGCGGCCTACAAGGATGCGCCGACCGACGGCATGCGCCTCGTCCACCTCCTCGCCCGCGGCGTCGAGCAGTCCCACAAGGACTACACCATCGGCAACTGCCTCAACGACATCGAGAGCAAGTCCCTGCGCTGCGCCCAGATGCTCAAGTTCGCCTTCAAGGACAAGATCGTGGACGTCGCGAAGGCGCAGAAGGCGATCGCCGACACGATCAAGTCCATGGTCGAGCGCGGGCTCAACCCGAAGGCGGGCGACAACGGGGCGCGCGCCTGCAAGCAGAATCTCGAGCGGATCATGTACGGCGGACGCCTCTTCACCGACCAGATCGAATACGACATGGGGCACCGCGCCGGCGGCAACGCCGAGATCGCCTTGAACAAGAGCTTCGGCGTCCTGCTCAAGTGCATCGAGCACTACGGCAAGATCGACCGCGCGACCTTCATCCGCGATCCCGGACAGCCGGAGGTGGCGGCATGACCCCCGGCGTCCCCGAAGCCGCGCTCGCGGCGCTCTCCGCCCGGCTCGGCCTGCCGCTGGCGTTCGACGACGACACCTGTTCCGTGATGGTCGGCGAACAGCCGTTCTCCATCCGCCGCGACGGGCCGGGCGACCGGCTCGTCGTCTCGGCGATCGTGGCGGACGACCTGCCGGACGCGCCGTCGCGCAAGCTCGTCGAGGACCTGCTCAACCTCGGCTTCGGCCTCATGCACGACGGCCTGCCCGCCGTCGCGCGCGACCCCGAGACCGGCTTCCTCGCGGCCTTCGCGATCTTCGCGGGCGACCGGCTGGTCGCCCCCGAGTTCCCGGACGCCTTCGAGAAGTTCGCCGCCTTCGCGCAGCGCCTCGCCGACCGCCTCGACGAGGAGCGCCGCTCCCCGCCCGCCGCGGCGGACGGGGCCGGGCCCGCTCCGGCGCTGCACGACGCCGGATACCTTCCGGTCTAGACTTTCCGCGACAACCAACAACCCGACAACCAATCCCCACCCCACCCATGGACAGCCAGGAACTCATCGGCCGCTTCGGCGAAAAAATCGGCATCTCCCTCTCTCTCGAAGACGGGGCGTGCGCCTTCGAGGCGGACGGCTCGCTCATCACGATCAACGACCTGCCGGAGATCGGCGCCATCGCGCTCTCCGGCGATTTGGGCGAGCCGCCCCCGGAGCGCCTCGAAGCGCTCTACCGGACGCTCCTCGAAGCGAACCATCTCTTCCGCGAAACCGCGGGGGCCACGATCTCCCTCGATCCGGACGCCGGCCGTTTCGCGCTTTGCAAGTCCCTGCCCGCCGCGCTCCTCGACCAGGACTCGTTCTTCGGCGAGGTGGAGCGTTTCGTGAACGCCGTCGAGTCCTGGAGCCGCCTGATCCGCGATTTCCGCTCCGCCGCCGCCGAGGCCGCGGCCAACGACGGCGAGGACGCGGCTTCCGCCCCCGCTCTCGGTTCGGGCGGATTCCTTTCCGTTTAGACCGTTTTTCCCTTTCCCGGAGACGCCGCCATGCCCGTCGACCTTTCCCGCGTCAACATCTCGCTGCAGCAGTTCCAGAGCATCTCCTCCGGCAAGTACAACGCCGGCGAGGTGAAGCTCGAGAGCGAAACCGAGCTCGGCAAGATCAACCACCACGTCCACCTCCGGGGCTCCAACGCCAAGTCCATCTCCCACGCGGAGGTGCTGGCCGTGAAGAACGCCTTCGTGAAGGCGCTCTCCGACAGCGGCGTGGGCGCGGACGAGATCGCCCGCATCCGCCACGACCTCGGCCTCGCGGCCGAGTCCGGCGCGGACAAGTCGCTGCACGAGCGCAGCCTCAGGCCCCTCTCGCGCCAGCAGGTGCGCGAGATCCTCGACCGCAACGCCGAGGCGATCAACGCCGGCGCCGCGCCCGGCGCCG
>CAMVRE010000313.1 GCA_947169825.1 uncultured Verrucomicrobiota bacterium
CGAACGCGCTTGCGCGCGGGAGGGGGAACGGATAGAATCCGCGCGCATGAAGACGATCGAAGTGCCCGAGAGGGCGATCCGGATGGACTACCGCGTGCCCTACGCCGACACGGACATGATGGGCTACGTCTACTACGGCAACTACCTCACGCTGTTCGAGCGCTCGCGCAACGAGCTCATGCGCGGCAGCGGCTTCACCTATGCGCAGATGGAGTCGGAGGGCGGCGCGATGCTGCCCGTCGTCGAGGCGCACGTGGACTACCACGCGCCCGCGCGCTACGACGATCTGCTGACCGTCCGCGCCTGGGTCGAGGAGGCGCGCGGCATCCGCGTGCGGATCCGCTGCGCGGTCTTCCGCGGGGAGGAGCTCCTCGCCGACGGCTACACCGTCCACGCCTGCGTCGACGCGAAGACCCGCCGGCCCATCCGCGTCCCGGACTATCTGCTGTCCTTCGCCGCCGGTCAGACGAAGTAGGAGTCCGAGTCCGGGGAGCGCTCGGGCTTCCAGGCGCCGGCGGTGCGGCGGCCGAAGAGCGCGGTGCCGACGCGGACGTAGGTCGCGCCCTCTTCGATGGCGACCTCGAAGTCGCCGCTCATGCCCATCGAAAGCTGCGGGAGGGCGAGCGAGAACTCGTCCTGCAGCGCGTCGCGCAGCTGCCGCAGCGCGCGGAAGCGCGGGCGCGACTGCTCCGGGTCCGTCACGAACGGCGGGATGCACATGAGCCCCACGACGCGCAGGACGCCGTCCGCGAGCGCGGCGCGGAGCGCGTCGCGCACCGCGGCCGGCGTGAAGCCGTGCTTCGTCGGCTCGTCGGCGACGTTCACCTCGAGCATCACGTCGGGGCGGGCGCCGGTCTCGTCCTGCACGCGCGCCAGGTCGTGCAGGAGCGGCTCGCTGTCGATGCCGTGCAGGACCGTGAAGAGCGAGAGCGCGTGGCGGATCTTGTTGCGCTGGAGCGGACCGATGAGGTGCCACTCGGCCGACGGGCAGAGCGGCGCCTTGGCGAGGCCCTCCTGGACGCGGTTCTCGCCGAGGACGGTCACGCCGTCGCGGATCGCCTCGGAGACGATCTCGGGCGGGAAGGTCTTGGAGACGCCGACGAGCGTCACGTCGGCGCGGTCGCGTCCGGCTCGCGCGCAGGCGGCGGCGATGCGCGCCTCGACGGCGGCGTGGCGCTCCGCGAAGGTCGCGGGAAGTTCTTCGTTGTCGCTCATGCGGCCGGATTCTAGCAACCCGCCCCGCCGCGCGCAAGGCGGTTGCGGCGGGCGGAGGGAACGTGTAGAATCCGCGCGCCATGAACGTCCAACGACTCGAGGTCCTCTCCGACATGATGAAGCGCGCCGTCGACCGCGGCGAGTGCGCCGGCGTCCAGGCCGCGGTCGTGAAGGACTCGCGCGAGGTCTGGCACGCCGCGGTCGGGATGGCGGATCTGGCGGAGGGGCGCCCGATGGCGCGCGACACGGTCTTCCGGATGTTCTCGTCCACGAAGTGCGTGACCGGACTCGCCGCCGCGATGTGCGCCGACCGCGGCATCCTCTCGCTGCGCACGCCGGTCTACGAATACCTCCCCGGCTTCCGCGACCAGAGCTGGTGGGACGGCCGCGAGCTGCACCGCATCGGCCCCGGCGGGCGCCCGGTCTACCTCTTCGACCTGCTCAACATGACGAGCGGCATCACCTACGTCGGCGACTGGGATCCCGGCGACCGCGGCCGCAAGAAGCTGATCGAGGAGCAGGCCGCCGAGGTCGACCGCGGGGTCTACACCGGCACGGTCGAGCTCATGGACCGCATGGGCGCCGTCCCGCTCTCGTTCTTCCCCGGCTCGCGCTGGGCCTACGGCTTCAACGCCGACGTGATGGCGGCCGTGATCGAGGTCGCGACCGGGAAGCGCTACGGCGAGTGGCTCCGCGAGGAGATCCTCGGGCCGCTCGGGATGGACGAGACCGGCTTCACCGTGACGCCGGAGCGGCGCGCACGGATGGCAACGTGCTACCACTGCGTCCCGGGCGAGGAGGGATCGCCGCGCGCGATGCCCGAGGTCGGGCGCCGCCTCGGCCTCGCGGACTACGTCCCCGAGACCGGCTACGAGGCCGGCGGCGCGGGCCTCGTCTCGACGATCGGCGACTGGTGCCGGTTGATGGCGATGCTGCAGGCGGGCGGCACGTGGAACGGCCACCGCTTCCTCTCGCCCTACGGGATGCGGCTCATGACGAGCCCGATGCTCGCGCCGGAGCAGGCGAAGTTCTTCAACTGGCAGGACCAGCCCGGCAACAACTACGCGTTCTTCAACCACGTCAAGGTCGCCGGCGCGCCGTCGTCCAACCCGTGCAACCCCGGCACGTTCGGCTGGGACGGCGCCCTCGGCACCAACAGCTTCGTCGACCCGGTCGAGAAGCTCTCGCTCGTGGTGATGATCCAGAACGAGCCGCCGTTCACCACGCGGAACCTCACCTGGGGCCTGCGCAACCCGCTCTACGCCGCGCTGGATTGACTTCGCGCGGCGGCTCTGCTAGAATGCCGCGCGTTTTCGCGAATCCGTCCGGAAAAGGACCCGTCATACCATGAACTTCGAACTCCTCGAACAGGCCAAGGAACGCGTCCCGAGCATCCCCATGCTCGTGAACATGTGCTCGCTCCGCGTCAAGCAGATCAACCAGGGCATGCGTCCGCTGGTGAAGCCCGGCGTCGGCGAGGAGACGATCGACACGGTGCTGCGCGAGATCGCCGAGGGCAAGCTCGTCTCGCAGGTCGACTTCGAGGCGCTCGAGCGCCGCGGGCTCGCCCACTAGGCGCCGCCCCCTTCCCGGAAGCAACGTCCCATGGCCGAGAAGAAGAAGGAACCGGCCGCGGGGCCCGTCTCCGGCACCGTCGCCCGCAACCGCAAGGCGCTCCACGACTTCGAGGTCCTGGAGCGGCTCGAGGCGGGGCTCGCGCTGCAGGGCACCGAGGTGAAGGTCGTCCGCGCCGGCCACGCGGGGCTTCAGGGCGCCTACGCGCAGATCGACAAGAACACGGGCGAGGCCTGGCTCTGCGGCGTGAACATCCCGCCCTACGGGTTCGGGAACATCTTCAACCACGACTCGCTCCGCGCGCGCAAGCTCCTGCTGCACCGCCGCGAGCTGCTGAAGCTCCGCGCGCACGAGGAGCGCAAGGGCTGCACGATCGTCCCGCTCTCGCTCTACCTCAAGCGCGGGCGCGTCAAGTGCGAGCTCGGCGTCTGCCGCGGCAAGAACGTCGTGGACAAGCGCGAGACGATCAAGCGCCGCGAGCT
>CAMVRE010000314.1 GCA_947169825.1 uncultured Verrucomicrobiota bacterium
CGGCCTCGCCCTCGTCGCGATCGTGCTCCCCGCCGTCCTCGCGCCCCTCCTCGCCATCCCCCTCCGCCGCATCGGCTGGATCAAGCCCGGCGACCTCCGCATCTAGCGCCCCGCAGCGCCCGCCGTCCAGCTCCCGCTCGTCGCGCAGAGGCCCGAAACAGCCTCCGCTTTCGTCCACCTTGTCTTCGATTTCACCGTGCGTGATTTTTCTTGCTTTCCCCGCTCCAGTAGAGTAGAATCGACGTCATTTCCACCACATTTCTTCCGCCATGTCCCGCCCCGTCCGCCACCGCACGCCGAAGCACCGCGTCGCGAC
Organism: uncultured Verrucomicrobiota bacterium; assembly: GCA_947169825.1. GTDB lineage: Bacteria > Verrucomicrobiota > Kiritimatiellia > RFP12 > UBA3636 > UBA3636. The sequence goes on from CAMVRE010000314.1 coordinate 317, forward strand.
CTCCCCCGCCGAAAACCTCGCGACCTCCAAGCGCCGCCGCCCCTACCGCATGTCCGCCGCCAGTCGTCGCGCCTACGAACGCACCGAGGACGCCCGCCTCAATGCCGCCCTGCGTCGCCACGAAGAGGACCGTCTGCGGCTGGAAGGTCCCTTCGGCCTCGGACGTATGCATCCGGACATCGAATACAGTTTGATGGTCTACTACTGCCTTTGCATCGGAGCGTTCAAGTTATCCAGCTTGGCAATCAAGCTCGCGGCGAAGCTCTCGACCGCGGCATACCGTGCCGTTCGCGTTCAGGCATACCGCACTCGCGCGGGCGTCGACCGCGTCTTCGCACGCGAGTGCGCCGCGCGTCTGCGCGAGGCGCGGAACTCCTCGCCCCGCGAATACCTCCGCGTCCTGCGTTCGCTCGCCGCGGAGCGCGAAAGGCGCGAGGCGGAACGCGAACGCGAGGCACTCGCGCTCTCCGACCAGCCCGCCGCCGCGAAGCGCAGGGCCGCGGCCCGCGCAAGGCGCGACCTGGCGTGGCAGGAGTGGTTCGGAACGCTGGAGCGCGCCGTGGCGGGGTCCGGAACCCCGCCACGCGAGCCCGGGATGCCGCAGTTCGCCGACCGACCGCGCCGCAAGGGTGCGCCGAGCCGTCGTCTGTGCGCGTTCTCGCTCAAGGAGGCGCCGACCGGGGACGAGGTGCGGGCGCAGTACGAGAAGGCGCGCGGACGGGGGCGCGTGGAGGAGAAGCTCAAGCTCGGCTCGATGCTCCTCGACGCGGAGGCGACGGTAGACAGCTCGCTCATCCGCGACGAAAACGGAGAGATCGTCGGACGCAACGCGGGACTTCGCGGATGGATCATCGACAACTGTCCGGAGCTACTGCCGCACTACGCCGCGCTCACGGGCTATCGTCGGCTCGCGTGGGAGACGCGCGAGGCGGCGGATCTCTTCGACCCGATTCCGGCGTCGGTGCTGCTCGGTCCGGAGCCGGAGGTCGAGGCGAAGGCGCCGCCCTTGCGACGGGCGAAGATCGAACCGGCACGGGAAAGAGTGGGACGGTTGCTCAAGGAGCCGGAGAGCGCGACCGTGGCGGGGTTCCTCCGACGATTGCGGGCCGAACGGGAAGAACGAGAACGGGCTCGGTGGCGCGGACAGCGGCTCGCGTAAACGGTGGGAAAAGATAGAGAAACGAGACTTGGCACGAGGATGAAACGATGTAAATTGCTCACGGTGGAATCGATGTGAAATGAAGCGGAAACGAGGAGAGAGGAAGAGGAAAACAGATGAAAACGAACCGTAGGGGAACGAGCGATGAGGGAATGAATGACGAGAGAACGAACGCCGAGGGTGGAGGAACGTTTGCACGTGAGATTCGGGCGGCGTTTCCAGAGATGGTTCCGGAGCTCTCCGACGAGAAGTATGCGGAGCTGGCGGAGAACCTAACGCTTCTCCCCGACGAGGAGGTCGCACGATACCTCCCGGCCCTGATGGTCCGGATGGCGGATCTGCCGCCGGAACGCCGTCCGTATTCCGATATGGTCGGCATCTTTCTCGACGGCGCGAATCTGCGTCGCGAGAAGGACGGTTCGCTTGCGCCTCGCTCGGACCGTTCGCCCTTCCGCGTTCCGTGGGCAGCGGATTCGTTCGCCCGGTTCACCCGCGCGCAGAGCGCCGCCGTGCTTCGCTTTGTCCGCGAAGTCCTCCTTCCCGCCCAGCCGGACGCTGTTTGTCTCGCCTCGGCGCTCGTCTTCTGGAATGACAAGGCGAAATAGTCCGGAGACGACGGTCGGAGTCATGCATTCCGACAATCGGGCGGCGGGGAAACGATGAAAATCACGCACGGTGGAATCGGAAATTGCGGAGGGCTGCCGAGAGTGAAAACGGGCTGGCGTGGCGGTGTGTCCCACCCCGCCACGCCACGGAAAGGCGACCGTCGGATCCGTCAGCGCTTGCGGATGGGCGGGAGAGGGGTTCCGTCCGGGATTTCGCCGGCGTCTTCGGCCAGGACGACGCACTCGGCGACTTCGGCGCCGAGGACGATTCGCCACCGAGGGATGCCTTTCCTGCAGGTGACGAACACGATGTCCCGCGAATCGGGGCGGAAGGCGTGCGGGCGCTCACTTGTCAGGCGGGCGTGCGGCGGCCGGTGCGCGCGAGGAAGTCGGCGCAGTCGCGGAGCCAGTCCGTCTGGATGAAGTCGAAGCCGCGGTCGGCGAGCCATCCCCAGGAGCCCTCGGGGTCGCCGGTCATCGCGCGGTCGTCGCTGCGGCCGCCCGCGATGACGTCGCGGAAGTTGTAGACGATCGAGTTGGCCCAGAGGAGCCGCCCGGCGGCGTGCTGGCGTTCGACGAAGCCCGGCGAGGCGAGCGGGGAATCGTCCGTGCGGAAGATCGTCTCGAATCCCTCGAGGCGGATCTTCCGCGCGGCGAACGCCTCGCAGTCCGCCTCGCTGCGGACGATGCCGAGGAACGGCATGTCGGAGGCGTGCTCCTCGATGATGCCGAGCACGCGCGGGTCGGGGCCGGTCTTGACGAGGCACTGGTCCTGCATGCCGCGCGCGCGGATGGCGGCGGCGATCTCGGCGGGATGCTCCCAGAACTTGTCGACGTTGAGGTAGCAGCGGCCGCGGAAGCGGTCGAGCACCTCCTCGAACGTGCAGATGCCGAAGGGCGTCGGGCAGTCGTCGATGTTCTGGTAGCGCAGCTCCTTCACGAACGACCACGGGTGGTTCGCGATGCGGTCGCCGTAGCCGAGGAGCGGGCGCTCCATCCACGGGTGGAAGATGACGAGCGTGCCGTCGCTCGTCATGTCCACGTCGATCTCGAGCATGTCCGCGCCGTGGGCGAGGGCGATGTCGTAGGAGGCGAGGGTGTTGCAGGGAATGTCGCCGCCCCAGGCGCCGCGGTGGGCGACGAGCAGCACGCGCCGCGCGGCGGCGTCCTTGCGAAGGTC
>CAMVRE010000315.1 GCA_947169825.1 uncultured Verrucomicrobiota bacterium
GGAATCCGGTCCTTGGGCGCCAACGACCCGGCCAATCCGGTTTTGTCCAAGATGACGACCCGGGAGCCCTCGGGAGGATCGATTTTCGGAAACTCTTCGGCGAACTGTTCGACCGTCATCGTCCGTTCAAGTGTCGGGCGCAATTCCCGCCAATAGTCGAAAAGCCACTGGGCCGGAACGGAAAGCAATGCGGCGGCCAGGGCGGCGGCCACCCACGCGGCGGACGTCGGCGGACGCCCGCGCGACACGCGACGGATGTCGACCGCGTGCAGGACGAGCATCGGGACGAGGAGGATCAGGCAAGCCCTTTCGGCGAACCCGAACAGACGGGAGACCGCGAACCAGTCTTCGGCGGCCGCCACGGAGAGAGAGAATGCGTGGCGCAGGCAACGGTACGACACGAAGCGGAAAACGAATTCGGCAACGACGCCGAAAGCAATGGCGATCTTGGTGGAGCGACGGACGGGCGTTCGAAAGTATTTCACGACGGGGCGCTTTCGTGGCTGGCGGTTAGCGGTCGGTCGGCGCGAGCGGGTGCATTCGCGCCAGACATCGCGGCCTTTGCGTTCTTCTTCATTCGGGGGCGTCCAGGGGGCGTGTTCGGGGGTGTTGCGTGCGTCGATGGGGCGTAGTCTACCACGGAACGGCGTGTGCAATTATTGGAAATGTGTTGGAAATTCGGGCGGCCTTGCGCGGTGCGGCGGGGGATTCTAGCGGGCGTCGGGCGGGGGCGCGACGCGGAGGCCGGAGACGGTGACGTTGCGCCCGCGGAGGATCAGCAGGCCCGGCCCGAGCCACTGCCGCTTGTCGCAGTAGTCGGTCGGGAAGGTGGCGAGGAGCGCGCGCGAGGGACCCGCCCGGATTTCGAGCGCGGACTCGCTCCAGAGCGCCTCAACGGCGACGGCGCCGCCGTCGGCCTCGATCCAGCGCGAGGGCTCGGGAAGGGCGTCCGCGTCCTTCATCAGCTTCGCGATCTCACCGGCGACCGCGCCGAGGCGGCCGTCCCTCCACACGAGCAGCGCGCCGGGCCAGTTCCGTCCGCGCGGCGCGACGTCCTTGAGCTCGATCGTGGCGGCGTGGACGGCGCCCGTGCCCACGCCGTCGAAGGCGAACCGGGCCTCGCAGCGGAGCCCGCCGCCGGGGAAGTCCAGGTTCGGATGGATGGTGGACTTGGCGAGCGGATCGGCGTCGCCGACCGTCCAGCGCACGCCGGCGTCCGGCGCGTCGGGATCGGGCGACCACGCGCCGGCGTGCACGTGCCAGGCGGTCGCCGCGTCGCCGTCCGTGAGCGGCAGCCAGTCGCCGGCCGCCGCCGCGAGCGCGAACCGGGCGGTCCCGCGCGCGGTCGCGGCGAAGCGGCGCTCGTCCTCGTCCCAGCCCTCCGCCTCCGCCTCGGCCACGGCCTTCTCCGCGGCCTCGGCCAGGGCGGCCCAGTCCTCCGCGCGGCGCAGCCGCTCCAGGGGGAACAGGCGCTCGCCGTGCGGCCCGCCGAGCTTTTCGAGACGGTCGAACACGGCATACGGGTTGGAGCACCATTCGCCGCGGAAGGGCTCGTCGCCGCGGTCCTTGCACGCGGCGACGGCGCCCGCGATGTCGCCGGCCCACCAGGCGACCATCGGGCGCAGGTTGCGGGCGCGGTCGCGGAGCATCCTGGTGTCGGGCCGCCCGCCCTCGATCCCCTTCCGCAGCGCCCGGAGCGCGGCCGGCCCGTAGGCGGGATCGCCGAAGACCTTGCGCGGGTCGACGCCGGAGTCCTCGGCGTATCGGGCCAGGAACTCCGGGTAGTAGAGCCCGATGCAGTTCGCGGGGCCCGCCGCGTCCCGGCAGACCTCCGCCATCCGCAGCATCCGCGCGGGCGATCCGCCCCAGCGGGGGGCGCAGGCATACCAGAAGTATCGATCGAAGGCGTCCGGGTCGTCGCATTCCGCCTCCGTCGCGCGCCGGAACCACGCGTCCGACTCCGCGACGCTGCGCTCGCCGGCCAGCGCGGTCAGCATCCCGGTCGCGGGCCCGGGGCGCTCCGGGGCCATCAGCCAGGCCGCCGCGAACGCCTTCCGCGCGAGCGCGCGGTGCTCCGCGAAGCCCTTCCAGCCCTCCTCCGTCACCTCCGAGGCCCATCCGGACCCGCGCGCCTTCCACGCCAAGTCCAGCTCGACCTCCCCCTCGATCATCCGGGCGATCCATGGATCCGCCTTCGAGCGCGCGAACGCCGTCTGCCGGTCGCGGACCGTCGCCCCGACGAGCTGCCGGACGAAGAAGTAGACCCCCCAGGTCGCCTCCGGCCGGTCCGCGAGCGTCTCGGCCCAGGCGACGCACGCGTCGCGCATCTCGAGGTAGTCGCCGCCGGGCCAGCCGTGCTTCCAGGCCCGCGTGTGCAGCGCGAGGAAGCGCAGGAACGCCCGCGACGGGTCGCCCGCGATGTCGCCGAGCACCGCGTCGAGCGCCGCGAACGCGTCCGCCTCGCGCCCCTTCGCGAAGAGGTCCATCGCCCGCATCCAGCGCAGGAAGGGATCCGTCGCGCCCCGCTCGAGGAGCGCCGACGCGCGCGCCCACGACGCCTCGCGCCCGAGGATCATCGACCAGTTCCCGTGCGCGAAGATCTCCCGCTCGACCAGATCGAGCTCGTCCCGGACGAACGCGCGGGCCTCCTCCCCCCACGCGGGGGCCGACTCCGTCTCCGCCAGCAGCGGCGCGAAGAGCTCCCGCCGCAGCAGCGCGACGATCTCGGCCTTCTGCGAACCCAAGCTCGGGAGCGCGGCGTTCGTCCGGACGTTCGCGCACCACGCGGCGCTCCCCTCCAGGCCCCGCCACCGGACGGCGGGCGGCGGTGCGGCGTCCCCGGGCCCGAGGCCGAGCCGCTCCGCGAGCGCGTCCGCCTCGGCGCGGTCCGCCTCCGAAAGACCCTCCCGCGCGCCCAGGACGCGCCGCGCCCACGAACGGGCGCTCGCGGCCTCGCCGGCGCGCTCGAGGATCCCGGCGTAGCGCAGCATCAGCGCGGGCGGCTCGCCGTCGAAGGCCGCCACGAGCGCCGCCTCGACCTCCTCACGGCCGTCGTCCGGCGGCGCGGCGTCCGGCTCCGCCGCGGCGGCGAGCGCCGCCGCCGCGGCAATGACGAATGACGTGGCCGCTGCGCGGCAATGACGAATGACGGAATGTTTCATGGCGGGACCCGATGCGCGCGGATTCTACCAGAACGCCCCGGGGGAAATGTCAAGCCAATGTAAAATTTCGCCCCCC
>CAMVRE010000316.1 GCA_947169825.1 uncultured Verrucomicrobiota bacterium
CTCGACGCGGACCGTCATTTCTCGGCGGGGGCTTCGGCCGGCGCCGGCGCCGCGGGCGCGGCGGCGGTCTCCTTCTCCTCCTCCGGCTCCTTCGGATAGGCGATGCGTCCGTGGAGGGAGGTCGCGAGCGTGGCGGCGAAGGAGCGGCGGATCTCGACGACGTCGGGGAAGGTGAGGGGGCAGAGGTCGAGCTGGCCGTCGCGCGACTTGGCGGCGACGATCGAGTCGACGAGCTTCTCGAGCTGGGCCGGCGTGACGGACGGCAGCGAGCGCGAGGCGGCCTCGACGCTGTCGGCGAGCGAGACGATCGCGGCCTCGGCGGAGGTCGGGCGGCGGCCCGTGTAGCGGAAGAGGTTCTCGTCGACCGGCTCGGGCTCCGCGCCGGACGCGGCGGCCTTCGCCTCGGCCTGCTTGCGGGCCTTGTCGAGGAAGAACGCCATGAGCGAGCTGCCGTGGTGCTCCTCGATGATGTCGCGGATCGGCACGGGCAGGCGGTAGTCGAGCGCGAGCGCGATGCCGTCCTTCACGTGCGCGGAGAGGACGAGGGCCGACATGTGCGGCGGGAGCGCATCGTGCGGGTTCGTCTCGCCCAGCGCGAGGTTCTCGGTGAACTTGCCGGGCGCGGAGAGCTTGCCGACGTCGTGGTAGTAGCCGCCGACGAGGGCGAGGAGAGGGTTGGCGCCGACCGCCTCCGCGGCCGCGGAGGCGAGGTTGGCGACGACGAGCGAGTGGTGGTAGGTGCCGGGCGCCTCGAGCGCGAGGCGCTTGAGGAGCGGGTGCGCGAGGTCCGAGAAGAGGTCGAGCCGGATGTCGCTGCACGCGGCGAAGACGTGCTCCAGCGGGGAGAGCAAGAGCAGGACCGCGGCGGGGGCGACGAGCAGGACCGTGCCGGACAGGATCGCGAGGGCGAGGACGACCCGCTGGCCCGCCTCGGCCTCGCCGATGCGGTAGAACACGGTGTGGACGAGGTCCGGGACCGCGCAGGCGGCCGAGGCGAGCGCCGCGAACTGGAAGAGGCCCAGCAGGAGCATCACGCGGACGAGCGGGCCGCGGCGGCGGACGCCGGAGACGGCGACCGGCGCCGCGATGCCGGCGAGGACGCCGAGCAGAACGGTCGCGAGGCCGGCCTCGGGCGGGACGAAGAGCACGCTCTGCACCGCGAGCGCGACGCCGAGCGCGACGCCCGCGCCGGCCCCTGCGAGGAGCGTCGCCAGGACGGGCGCGAAGAGGTGCGGCAGGAGGAATCCGGCGAGCGAGCCGAAGGGCCGGGGGGCGTCCGCCGCCCATCGGACCGGAAGGGCGTCGTAGAAGAGGTCCGGTCCGAAGACGGCCGACCCGACGCAGAGCACGTCGGCGGCGACGGCGACGAGGCAGAGCATCAGCACGCGCGAATTGCGCGAGACGCACTCCGGCGCGAGCTGGCCCAGGAGGAGTCGGCCGCAGAGCGCGGCGGCGCAGAGCACGCCGGCGTTGGCGAGCGCGGTGGGGAGGAGCCCGCCGTGCCCGCCGACGGCCCCGAGCGAGCCCTTCACGGAGAAGGAGAGCAGCAGCGCCGCGACGATCGCGCCGGCGACGTAGGCCAGGGCGAGGGAGAGGCCGTTGCGGAACGAGGTCGGCGGCCCGTGCTTCGCGCGCTGCTGGCGGCGGAGGCGGACGACGCGGCGGACGCGGCTCTTGGAGATGCCGGGATTCATGGGAAGGGCGCGGGGCGGTTCAGGCGAGCGGGATCTCGGTCTCCTCGCGCGTGGCGAGGTCCTTCAGGCGGGCGGTCCCGCGGGCGAGGTCGTCCGGGCCGAGGTAGACGGCGTGCGTGCCGCGCTCGCCGGCGTGCGCGAAGAACGCCTTGGCCTTCTGCGCGCGGAGGCGCAGGTCGACGGCGCGGCCCTCGGCGCGCAGGCGCGCGGCGAGGCGCGTCGCGGCGGCGCGCTGCTCGGGCTGCAGATAGCCGATGCAGACCAGGTCCGGGCGCGCGGCGGAGTCCGCGAGGCCGAGGGACTTCAGGAGCTCGCCGACGACGACGTCGCCGAAGCCGAGCCCGACGGCGGGCGTGGGCTTGCCGCCGATCGTGGTGAGGAGGTTGTCGTAGCGGCCGCCGCCGAAGATGGCGCGGAACTCGCCCTTCGTGTCGAACGCCTCGAAGACGATGCCGGTGTAGTAGGCCAGGCCGCGCACGACGGAGACGTCGAAGACGACCTGGTCGCGGACGCCGTAGATCTCGAGCAGCGAGAAAAGCTCCCGGATGCGGGCGATCGCGGGGGAGTCCGCGCCGGCGATGGCGGCGGCCTGGTCGAGCGACGCGATGTCCATCAGGTCGAACGCCTTGCGGCAGGCCTCGTCGTCGAGCCCCTCGCCGCGCATGATCTCCTCGATCGCCTCGCGCGGCATCTTGCCCTTCTTGTCGAGCGCGAGGAAGGCGCCGGCGTGGAACCGCTCGTCGATGCCGAGCCTCGCGAGCAGCTCCGAGAGGAGCGCGCGGGAGGAGAGGCGGACGCGGTAGGCCTCGTCCGGGACGCCCATGCGGCGCATCGCGTCGATCGCGGCGGCGAGGACCTCGGCCTCGCCGGAGACGTCCTCCTCGCCGATCACGTCGAGGTTGAGCTGGTAGTGCTCGCGCTTGCGGCCCTTGGTCATGCGCTCGTAGCGGAAGCACTGCGCGATGCAGAACCACTTGAGGGGGAACTGGAGCGAGCCCTGGCGCTGCGCGACCATGCGCGCGAGCGTGGGCGTCATCTCCGCCCGGAGCGCGATGTCGCGGCCGGACTTGTCCTGGAACGCGTAGACCTGGTTCTCGACCTCCTCGCCGGCCTTGCGCTTGAGCAGCTCGAGCGACTCGACGACGCACGCGTCGTAGTGCTCGAAGCCGTGCGCGACCGCGGCGGCGCGCCAGGCGTCGAAGATCCGGTTGCGGAGGACCATGTCCTCGGGGTAGAAGTCGCGCATGCCGCGCGGGGGGGCGAAGTCCATTTTGGTCTTACGGTCTTATGGTCACACGGTCACACGGTCACACGGTCCGGAGAGCGCTTGTCACTCGTCACTCGTCACTCGTCACTCGTCACTCGTCACTTCTCCTTCGCAACCCGGTCGCGGAGGAGCTGGCCGGCGCGGAAGCGGACGACGCGGTGCTCGGGCACCTCGTAGGTGCGCTCGGGGTGGTGGGGGTCGCGGCCGATGCGGGACTTGTGGGAGGAGACGGTGAAGACGCCGAAGTCGCGGAACTCGCAGTGGCCGCC
>CAMVRE010000317.1 GCA_947169825.1 uncultured Verrucomicrobiota bacterium
CGCGGTCCAGCACCCCGAGGTCCAGAAGCCGATGGAATAGGGCGGCTCGCGCCGCCGTTCGGGCCCCCTTCGCCTCGATCCGGAGCCCGACCCGCTACGAAAACCGTTCCGCGGCGCGTGCGAGCGCGTCGCGGATCGCGATGCGCTGGGGGCAGGCCTTCTCGCAGGCGCCGCAGCGGAGGCACTCGGAGGCGCGCTTCCTCCCGGCCTTGACGACCTGCCACTGCTCGTAGTTGCGGGCGCGTGTCTCGTTGCGGTAGAGCGTGAGCTGGTTGAGGGCCGCGATGGAGCCGCGGATGCCGATGCCGGCGGGGCAGACCTTCTCGCAGTAGCCGCACGAGGTGCACGGGACGGTCGGCACGGCGGCGAGCGCGGCGCGCGCCTCGGCGAGGACGGCGAGGTCCGCTTCTCCGAACGGCCGGTAGTTCCCCGGCGCGAGGTGCGCGAGGTTGTCGTCCATCTGCTCGAGCGAGCTCATCCCCGAGAGGACGACGAGCACGCCCTCCAGCCCGGCGGCGAAGCGCAGCGCCCAGGAGGGGAGCGAGGCGTCCGGATCGGCGCGGCGCAGGATTTGCGCGACGGAGTCCGGCGGCGAGGCGAGCAGGCCGCCCTTCACCGGCTCCATCACGACCACGGGCTTGCCGTGGCGGCGCGCGACCTCGAGGTTCTCGCGCGAGCGGACGACGGGGTCCTCCCAGTCGGCGTAGTTGATCTGGAGCTGGACGAACTCGACCTCGGGATGCGCGCGCAGGAGGCGGTCGAGCTCGTCGGGCGTCGAGTGGAACGAGAAGCCGAAGTGGCGGATCCGCCCCTCGGCGCGGCGCTCGAGCGCCCAGTCCCAGAGGCCGAAGCGGTCGAACGCCTCGGTGCGGCCGGGGCCGAGGTTGTGGAAGAGGTAGAAGTCGAAGTGCCCCGCGCCGGTGCGCTCGAGCGAGGTCTCGAACTGCCGGATCGCGTCCTCGCGCGTCGCGCAGCCGGCCCACGCGGCGAGCTTGGTGGCGAGGAGGAACGAGTCGCGCGGGTGGCGCCTCACGAGCGCCTCGCGCGCGGCCTCCTCGCTGCCGTCGTAGACGTAGGCGGTGTCGAGGTAGGTGCAGCCGGCGGCGAGAAAGCGGTCGACCATCTCGCAGGTCTGGGGCAGGTCGATCGCGCCGTCCTTGCGCGGGAGGCGCATCAGGCCGAAGCCGAGGCGCGCGGGGATGTCGGGCAGGGCGTTCACGGGGCGATGGCGGTGTGCTCCCGGCCGGAGTGGGCGAGGTAGCCCGAGCCGAGGAAGAGGTAGTTGTCGGCGAGGTAGTTGTAGCCGCAGGGGTTGCCCTCCTTCGTGCGCCAGTCGACGCTCTCCATGTAGCCCGGGAAGAGCCCGGAGTGCGTCGGCCAGTTCTCGAAGGTGTCGAGCATGCGGAAGTAGATGCCGTCGGCCTCCTCGCGCATCCCGCAGCGGTACATCGCGTTGAGGAAGTGCCACGCGGTCATGCCGCAGAGGCCGCCGTTCTCGTAGCGCGGCCACGCGCCCATGAACGCCCAGTCGAACGTGTCGGTGGCGAGCGGGATCGGCTTGCAGTTGCCGGGGATGCCGTACCTGAGGTCGCCGAAGCCCTCCGCGGCCATCGCGTCGAGGAGCGTGCGCAGCATCGGGCGCCCTTCGTCCTCGGTGAGGACCGCCTCGTTGACGGCCATCGACGTCGGGCAGGTGAAGAGCCAGTCGTGCAGCCTGCCGTCGCGGTCGCGCCACCCCGCCACGACGCCGGTCTCGGGATTGAGGAGCGCCGGGCGGAACGCGGCGGCGAAGCGCGCCATCCAGTCGCGGATCTTCGCGGCGGTCGCCTTGTCGCCGCGCTTCTCCGCCAGGTCGCCCACGAGGCGCAGCGCGCGGTGGCAGAGCAGGTTCGTCCAGGCGTCCTTGTGGCCGTAGGCGATGTTGTCCCACCAGTTGACGGGCCGGCGCCCGGGCTGGTCGTACTTCTCGAAGAAGGAGCGGCCGGCGAAGGGGTTCTCGAGGATCGCGTCGCCGTCCGTGTCGAGCGCGAGCATCCAGTCGGCCGCGCGGACGAGCGCGGGATACCACTTCTTTGCGTGGCGCGGCTCCCAGCGCAGGCAGGTGCAGGCGGCGATGACGTTGGCGGGCGTGCAGTCGATCCACGCACCGCAGCGGACGCCGGGCTTCTTGGGCTCGTGCGGGTAGTCCCAGTTGATCTCGCCGTCGGCGTCCTGCGCGCGCATCGCGGCGTCGGTCTGGTGGATGAAGATCCTGCGGATGAGCGCGAGCGTCGGGTCGTCCGAGTCGCCCGCGAGGTCCAGCAGGTCGGCCTTGTTCTGGACGGCGAGGTGCGCGTAGCCGGCGAGGACGATGTTGTCGCCCATCGTGAGCGTCGGGCGGTGGAGCGTGAAGCCGCTCAGGTAGTTGCGGCGGAAGCCGTCCCACTTCGCGTCCTTCGTGAAGTCCTCGCCCGTGGCGGGGCGCGGCGCGATCTCGGGAAGGACGGTGAAGCGCAGGACCGCGCGCTTGCAGCCCTTCTTCGGGCGGAACGCGAGCAGCGACCGGCCGTAGTGCAGGCTGCAGTTCTGCGTGTGCGAGCCGAGGTTGAGGAAGCCGAGGTTGAGGCCGGAGAACTCCTCGCTCTTGAGGAGGCGCTCGAGGCAGTCGGCCCCGCCCTCGGCGGCCTCGATGCGGACGTGGCCGAAGTCGGGGAAATGCACGACCATCGGGAGCCGCCAGACGCGGCGCGCGAGCTCGTTGCACTCGGGGTGGCGCGGGTGCGCGTGGTTGCGCGCCTCGACCTGCACGGGGTCGTCCATGCGCGTCTCGGCCCAGATCGTGGGCGGCGCGGTCTTGATCTGGAGGCTCATCTCCCAGAACGGGCCCTTGAGCGGGGCGCCGTCCTTCGACTCGACGGAGATGTCGAACGTGCGATCGTCGACGGGGGAGAACGCGAAGGCGATCCTGTCGGACTCGGCGGCGAGGCCGGCCTCGCACGCGGACTGCGCGAGCCAGTCGGCCGGGATGGCCGGCCGGGACGGAGCCCGGCCGTCAGGACTGCCGGCGGGCCGCGGCGGGAGAAACTCGGGCGGCTTCCTCGCGACGCGGTCGATCGCGGGGACGAGGGCGCCCTGCGAGGGCTTGAGGAGGTTGTAGGTGTTCTTGTGGTCCCAGCGGCGACCGCCGGAATCGATGCCGAGGAACGCGAGGCGCGCGTCGCGGCGGCGGAAGGTGATGGCGA
>CAMVRE010000318.1 GCA_947169825.1 uncultured Verrucomicrobiota bacterium
CTTTGTCGAGCCTGCGGCTTCGGATAAGTGCTGTGCGCACGGCGGCCGTCGGCGCGCGACGCCCTCGCGCGCCAGTTCCGCGAGGTCGGCGGCGAGGAGCGCGCGCTGCGCAAGCGCTACCTCGCGCGGACCGCGCCCGTCGCCGACCCGCCGGCGGGCGACCTCGAGATCGCGGTCCCCATCGGACGCGTCCCGCACGCGCTCCTGAGCTCCGTCTGGGCCGCCGCGCCCGGCGGCGGGAAGCCCTCGCTCACGGTCTGCCGCCTGCTCGAGAACGGCCCCGATGCCGCCCTCTGGGAAGCCGAGCCGCGGACCGGCCGCCCGCATCAGATCCGCATCCACCTCGCCGCCATCGGCCACCCGCTGCTGGGCGACCCGCTCTTCCTCCCGGGCGGCGGCGCGCGCCCCGACGTCCTGCCCGGCGAGACCGGCTACTTCCTCCGCGCCTGGTCGCTCACCTTCCGCCACCCCGCCACGGGCCGCGTCGTCGAGTGCCGCGTCCCAATGGGCGATTTCCTGTCGCCTTCTCTCCCCGTCGTCTCGTCGTCCCCGTCCATTCGCCCCGGCCCGGATGCGGCGTGCCGGCCCCGCGCGGCGCCAGCCGCGCGGGGAGCGTAGGCACCCGCATCCGGGCCACCCTTCGCGACCTTCGCGTTCACGATTCGCCCTTGCGCGCGCGATGGCGGTTCTGGTAGAATGCGACGCAAATCGGGAGAACACCGGATGGACCACGAGATCTCGACGGCGGCGGAGGCCGCCCCGCGCGCGCCGGAGGGCGCGCACGCCACGCCCGCGGCGTCCGCGTCCGGCTCCGCCCCGGCGGACCCCTTCTACATCCCGCCGCCCGAGGTCCCCACGCAGGAGGGCCCGCGCGGCATCCGCTACGACTTCAACGACGGCGCGCGCGTGCTGCTGCCGCCCGGCGCGTGGCACGTTCAGATCGAGGACGACGAGTCCGGCAACATCCTCTTCGCCTGCGACGCGGAGGAGGGATGGGTCCGCAGCGCAAAGAAATACTACGTGCCGTTCCGCATCCGCGTCTGGGACCGCGCCGACCTGCAGACGCCCGTCCTCGACCACCTCATGGACCTGCGCGGAAAGCCGGTCCTCGTCAAGTTCCCCGTGGGGACGATCGGCGACATCCTCGGCTGGTTCCCCTACGCCGAGAAGTTCCAGAGGAAGCACGGCTGCAAGCTCGAGTGCGCGATGGCGAAGAACCTCGTCGAGCTCTTCGCCCCGCAGTATCCGGAGCTCGCGCTCTCCGCCGCGCCCGACGTAAGGACCGCCGCGCCCTACGCCTCCTACCGCATCGGGCTCTTCTTCGGCGGCGACCAGGACCACCAGCCCTTCGACTTCCGCCAGGTCGGCCTCGCGCGCACCGCCGGCTACATCCTCGGCGTGGACCCGCAGGAGACGCCGCCGCGCCTGCCGCCCGACCCGCCGCGCGCGATCGCCGAGCCCTACGTCTGCATCGCGGTGCAGTCCACCAACCTCGCCAAGACGTGGCGCAACGGCCTCGGCTGGGAGCAGGTGGTCGACCACCTCAAGGGCCTCGGCTACCGCGTGCTCTGCATCGACCGCGAGCGCATCACGGGCCACGGCTGGGTCTGGAACGGCATCCCGCACGGCGCCGAGGACTTCACCGGCGAGCGCCCCCTCGCCGAGCGCGCCGCGATGCTGCGCCACGCCGACTTCTTCGTCGGGCTCTCGAGCGGCCTCTCGTGGCTCGCCTGGGCCGCCGGGACGCCCGTCGTGATGATCAGCGGCTTCACGCTGCCGACGTGCGAGTTCCCGACGCCGTACCGCGTCCACAACACCCACGTCTGCCACGGCTGCTGGGACGCCACGGACGCGGCCTTCGACCACCACGACTACTTCTGGTGCCCGCGCCACAAGGGGACGGAACGCCAGTTCGAATGCACGCGCGCCATCACCGGCCGCCAGGCGATCCGCGCCATCGAGCGCCTCCGGGCCGACCTCGGCCTGGCCGCGCCGAACGGCGCGGGCGGGAAAGGCGAGACGGCGAAATGAGCGAGGGCGCCATCGCCGCCGCGCCGGCGGACCCGTTCTTCGTCCCGGTGACGGGGACCCCCACGCAGGAGGGCCCGCGCGGCATACGCTTCGACTTCAACGACGGCGCGCGCGTGCTGCTGCCGCCCGGCGCGTGGCACGTTCAGATCGAGGACGACGAGTCCGGCAACATCCTCTTCGCCTGCGACGCGGAGGAGGGATGGGTCCGCAGCGCAAAGAAATACTACGTGCCGTTCCGCATCCGCGTCTGGGACCGCGCCGACCTGAAGACGCCCGTCCTGGACCATCTCATGGATCTGCGCGGAAGGCCCGTCCTCGTCAAATTCCCGATCGGGGCGCTCGGCGACGCCCTCGCCTGGCTCCCCTACGCGGAGAAGTTCCGGGAGAAGCACGGCTGCCGCCTCGAATGCACGCTCCCGAAGAGCGTCGTCGAACTGCTGGGGCCGCAGTACCCCGATATCGCGCTCTCGACCGCCTCGGAGGTGAAGACGACCGCGCCGTACGCCTCCTACCGCGTCGGGGTCTTCTTCGGCGGGGACCAGGACTGCCAGCCCTACGACTTCCGCCAGGTCGGCTTCGGGCGCACCGCGGGGTATCTGCTCGGCGTCGATCCGCGGGAGACCCCGCCGCGCCTGCCCCCCGCCCCGCCGCGCACGATCGCGGAGCCCTACGTCTGCATCGCCGTGCAGGCGACGTGCGCCTCCAAGATGTGGAACAACGGCCTCGGCTGGGAGCAGGTCGTCGAGCACCTGAAGGGGCTCGGCTACCGCGTGCTGTGCATCGACCGCGACCGCAGCGTCGGCTCGGGATTCTTCTGGAACCGAATCCCGTACGGCGCCGAGGACTTCACCGGCGAGCGCCCCCTCGCCGAGCGCGCGGCGATGCTGCGCCACGCCGACTTCTTCGTGGGGCTTGCCAGCGGCCTCTCGTGGCTCGCCTGGGCGGCCGGGACGCCGGTCGTGCTCGTCAGCGGCTTCAGCCTGCCGACGTGCGAGTTCTTCACGCCCTACCGCGTCCACAACACGCATGTCTGCCACGGCTGCTGGGATGCGGCCGACGTCGTCTTCGACCGCCGGGACTTCTTCTGGTGCCCGCGCCACAAGGGGACGGACCGCCAGTTCGAATGCACGCGCGCCATCACCGGCCGCCAGGTCATCCGCGCCATCGAGCGCCTCCGCGCCGACCACCG
>CAMVRE010000319.1 GCA_947169825.1 uncultured Verrucomicrobiota bacterium
AGCTCGGCGACCTTGGCGGCGACGGCGGCGGGCAGCTCCGCCGCGGGGACCTTCTCCGCGAGGGCGACGACCGCCGAGCCGCAGACGACGCCGTCGCCGTGCGGCGCGAGGCGGGCGGCGTCCTCGCCGGTCGAGACGCCGAAGCCGAGGCACAGCGGCAGGTCGCAGCCCCTGCGGATGCGCGCGGCGAGCGCGGCGACGTCGGAGAAGTCGAGCCCGCCCGTCCCGGTCACGCCGAGGCGCGTGATCACGTAGAGGAACCCGCCCGCGCCCTTCGCGATCTTCGCGAGGCGCGCGTCGGTCGTCGTCGGCGCGGCGAGGCGGATGACGTGCAGCCCGTTCGCGGCGGTCGCGGCCTCGAGCTCGCCCGCCTCCTCCGGCGGGATGTCGACGCACAGGACGCCGTCCGCGCCCGCCGCGGCGGCGTCGCGCGCGAGCGCCTCGTAGCCGTAGGCGAAGAGCGGGTTGCCGTAGCTGAAGAGCACGACGGGCGTCGCGTGGCCGGCGTCGCGGAAGCGCCTCACCATCGCGAGCGCGCCGCGCAGGTTCATGCCGCCCTTGATCGCGCGCTGCGACGCGCGCTGGATCACGGGGCCGTCCGCCGTCGGGTCGGAGAACGGGATTCCGAGCTCGATCACGTCCGCGCCGTGCCCGGCGGCGGCGGTCATCATGCCGAACGAGGTCTCCGCGTCCGGGTCGCCGGCCGTGAGGTAGATCACGAGCGCCTTGCGGCCCTGCGCCTTCAGATCGGAAAAGGTCTGGTCGATGCGGTTCATGGTAGGTTGAAAGGTTGAAGGGTTGAAAGGGTAGGAAGGTTGAAAGGGTTGGAACGGCGCGAGATTCTACCCGTTTCTATTAATAGAGTCAATCGGAAAATTCGGCACTGCTTTCGCCGTCGGCCGTCCTTGCCTTCCGGAGACGGATGTGCCAGACTCTTCCGCATGTCCTCCGCGATTCTGCTGATGCTCCTGACAGGCGCCCTCTGGGCGCTCGTGGGCGTGCTGTTCGGGGCGGCTCCGGCCGAGAAGGACCGCCTCTGGTCGTTCTTCGCGCTCAACGGCATCCTCTTCACGGCGTTCGTGTGGCTCACGCAGGCGCCCGCGGCCGCGCCTCCGCGCGAAGTGCTCCGCCTCGCGGCGCTGATCGTCCCGAGCGCCGTGGCGGAGGTGTTCGCCTTCCTCCTGCTCAAGCTCGCCATGGAGCGCGGCCCGCAGGGGATCGCCTGGTCCGTCTCGCAGAGCGCGATGGCGCTCGCCTTCCTCGGCTCCGTGGCCTTTCTCGGGACGCCCGCCTCGGCCGCGCAGTGGCTGGGACTCGCGCTCGCCCTCGCGTCTCTCGTCCTCTTCGCGCGGGTCCGGCCGGCGGGTCCGGCCGGCGCGGGCGCCGGCGGTCCGCGCTACTGGCGGATCCTTCTCGCTTCGTTCCTCCTGATCGGCGCCGGGCAGTTCCTCCGGCTCGTGCCCGGCCATGCCGGCCTCTCGTCCGGGGCCCTGACGTGGCGCCTTCCCCTCCAGGCCCCCTTCGGCATGCTCTTCTGGACCGCCGCCTGCCTGGCCACGGGCCGCTGGAGGCCGCGCCTCGTCTGGCGGCAGGCGCTGCCATACGCCGTCGTCGTCGCGCTCGGGCAGATCGCCTTCTACCGCGCGACCGACGCCGCGGACGCGCTCCGCCTCACGGCGGTCGTCCTGCCGGTCTCGATCGGAACCTGCATCCTGCTCTTCGCCCTCTGGTGCCGCTTCGTCCGAGGCGAGCGCCTTTCGCGCGTTGGCTGGGGCGCCGTCGCGCTCGACATCGCGGGCATCGTCCTGCTGTCCTGCGCCTAGCCGAAATCTCCAATCCTTCCTACCGCCATGAAAGAAATCCAGACCATGTGCAACTTCGCGGCGCCGCCGATGGAGCGGATCCGCGTCGGCTTCGTCGGAATCGGGGAGCGCGGCACGACCGCGGTCTTCCGCGTGTCCGGCATTCCCGGAACGGAGACGGCCGCGCTCGCCGACCTGCGCCGCGACCAGTGCGAGCGCGCGAAGGCGTGGCTCGAGGAGAGGGGGCGCCCCGGCGCGAAGCGGATCCACGGCGGGGCGGAGGAGTCGTGGAAGGCGGTGTGCGACGACCCGGACGTCGACGTCGTCTACGTCACCGCGCCCGCGCCGCTGCACCCGCGGATCGTCCTCTACGCGCTGCGCGCCGGCAAGCACGTGCTCACCGAGGTGCCGGGCGCGCAGACGCTCGACGAGGCGTGGGAGATCGTCGAGACGTGCGAGAAGGCCCGCCGCCACTGCATGATGCTCGAGAACTGCTGCTACGGCGAGATGGAGATGCTCGCGTGGAACCTCGCGCACAAGGGCCTGCTCGGCACGCTCGTCCACGCCGAGGGCGGCTACATCCACAACCTCGTGTGGCGCCAGCTCGAGGACGACTTCCGCAACCGCGCGAACTTCGGCGGCGGCACGGTCCACGCCTACGGCAACACCTACCCCACGCACGCGCTCGGCCCGATCTGCCTCTACCTGGACGTCAACCGCGGCGACCGGATGCAGAGCGTCGTCTCGATGTCGTCGCTCGCCGCCGCCAACCGCGAGTTCGCCGAGGCCACCTATCCGCCGGACTCCTGGCAGCGCCGCACCGAGTGGCTCACCGGCGACATGAACACCTCCGTCATCCGCACGGCTCGCGGCCGCACGATCATGATGCAGTACAGCACCGCGTCGCCGCGCCCCTACAGCCGCATCAACCTCGTGCAGGGGACGAAGGGCTGCTTCTACGACTACCCGCCGCGCCTCGCGCTCGCGCAGAAGCCCGGCGACGAGGCGGAGTGGATGGACGCGGCCGCGTTCGAGAAGGCGCGGAAGGAGCACATGCACCCGCTGTGGCGCACGACCGGCGAGCTCGCCGCGAAGGACGGCGGCCACGGCGGCATGGACTTCATCATGGACCTGCGCTGGGTCTGGTGCCTGCGCAACGGCCTGCCGCTCGACATGGACGTGTACGACCTCGCGAGCTGGAGCGCGATCGTCCCCTGCACGGGCGAGAGCGACAGAAGGGGAGGGGAGCCCGTCGAAATCCCCGACTTCACCCGCGGCGGCTGGAAGACCGCGAAGCCGGCCTCGATCGGCGACGTCGACCTCAAGAAGATGGGGTTCTAACCCCTTCCCGCCTCTCCGCCGCGCCATCGGAGCCGGAAGGAACGGACGCAGCGGATTTTCCAAGCCG
>CAMVRE010000320.1 GCA_947169825.1 uncultured Verrucomicrobiota bacterium
CCGCCATCGAGCGCGCCGCCGCGGTCTCCGCCGCCGAGGCCGCGCTCGCCGCGCGCGCGGTTTCGCCCGCGCAGGCGCTCGTCGAGGCGGCCGACGCCGTCGCCGCGGAAATCCTCGCCACGCCCGACCTCGCCGCGCGCGGCGTCGGCGAAATCCGCATCCAGCTGCAGCCCGCGGTCCTCGATGGCTCCGCCGTGCAGGTCTCGGTCTCCGGAACCAACATGGCCGTCATCTTCCACCCCGCCACGCCGGACGCCGCCGCGCTTCTCCAGACCCACGCCCCCGAGCTCGCCGCGCTCCTCTCCGAGCGCGTTCCCGCGTGGCACGCCTCGGTCGCCGTGCGCGGCGAACCCGGCCGCCGCTCCCGCACCTAGCCCGTCCGCCCGCGAATCGCTCCTTTTCTCCTTCAACCCTTTCAACCTCTTCAACCTCTTCAACCTCTTCAACTTTACACTTTAACCTTTCAACTACGAGCGAAGCGACATGAATTCCCTCGACATCCTCTCCGCCCTCCCCCCCTTCCGCGACTGGTCCCCGGCCGAAGTCCTCGCGTCGCCCGCGTGGGCGATGCCGTGCCGTCTCGGCGACGAGGAGGGACGCCTCGTCGCGGAGGGCGCCCTGCTGCCCGCCGACCCGCTGCGCCTCGCGGTGCGCTTCGCCGACGACCCCGCCACGCTCGCGCTCGCCGACTCGCCGCTCTTCCCCGAGCTGCATGCGCTCTGGGCCTCCCGCGCCGAAGTCCCCTCCCCCATCCTCCTCGCCCTCGTCGAGAAGGAATGCGGCCCGCTCCTTCAGCTCCTCGAGAACGCGGCCGGGCGCCAGCTCGCCATCGACGGCCTCGCCGACGGCAAGGCCGAAGGGGGTTCGGGGGGCGCCGCCCCCCGTTCGTTGGTCCCCTTCTCCCTCCGCCGGGCAACCGGCGAGGAGCTCTGCTCCTTCGCGCTCACGCTCTCGCCCGCGGTCCTCGAATCCTTCGGCGCGCTCCGCAACCTCGACACCGCGCATTCCTCCGTCCGCGAGCTTGAGCTTCCCGCCGTCATGCAGCTCGCCGCGCCCGTCCTCTCCTCGGCCGACCTCGAGTCCATCGCCCCCGGCGACCACCTGCTCCTCCCGGAGGTGCAGGCCCCCGCCGCCGGAGACTCGGGGGAAAGTCCCGACGGGCAAACTCCGTCCTGCCCGGAAGCCACGCTGATCGTCTCCGGACTCCTCGCCGCCGCGCCCTCGGGCCTCGCCCCCTGGAGCGACCCCGGCACCCTGCGCGTCGTCCTCTCCGACTCCGCCATGCTCCCGCTCGGCGACCTCCTCGACCTCGCCTCCGGATCGTTGGATCACTCGTCACTCGTCGCTCGTCACTCGTCACTGCGCGAGGGCGCGGCCCTCGCGCTCCTCCGCGGCCCGGCGACCCTCGCCACCGGCCGCCTCGGCGCCGTCGCCTCGCAACCCTCCTTCGAGATCGAAACCGTCACGCCCCAATCCTAACCCATGCCCGCTGCGTTCGGGCGCGGCAAGGCCGCCGCCCGCGCGCAGCGACCTCCCAGCCCATGTTCCAGACCGACCCCTTCGCGCTGATCGTCCTCTTCGTGGGGATGTCGCTGCTGCCGTTCGTCGCGATGATCGCGACGAGCTACCTCAACATCGTGATCGTGATGTCGCTCATCCGCAACGCGCTCGGCATCCAGTCGATCCCGCCGAACATGGTGATCAACGCCCTCGCGATGATCCTCACGTTCTACATCATGGCGCCCGTCCTCTCCGAGTCGTGGGACATCGCGAAGACGGAAATGGCCGCCCGGAAGCCGCCTGCGGCGAGCCAGACGGCGGTCCCGATGCCGCAGGGGACCGCCGGCCCCTACGCGCCGGACCCCGCGGCGCTCGCCGCGGCGAGCGAGCCGTTCCGCACATGGCTCTCGAACCACACGCCGGAGAAGCAGCGCGCGTTCTTCGTCCGCACGGCCGAGCAGCTCTGGGCCAAGGGCGACGAGCCGGCCGAGATCGACCACGACAGCTTCTACATCCTCATCCCGTCCTTCTGCGTGGGCGAGCTCACCAAGGCGTTCCAGATCGGGTTCCTCGTCTACCTGCCCTTCATCGCGATCGACATCATCGTCTCCAACATCCTGCTCGCCATGGGCATGATGATGGTCTCGCCCGTCACCATCTCGCTGCCGTTCAAGCTCCTGCTGTTCGTGATGATCGACGGCTGGACGCTCCTCGTGCAGGGTCTCATCCGGGGGTACGTGCTGTGAGCCACGCCGAACTTCTCCAATACGCGCAGGAGTGCCTGATCCTGATCCTGCGCATCTCGCTGATCCCGATCATCGTCGCGACGGTGATCGGCATCCTCGTCTCGCTCCTGCAGGCCCTCACGCAGATCCAGGAGCAGACGCTGGGCTTCGCCGTGAAGCTCATCGCCATCTCGCTCACCATCCTCGCCTGCGCCTCCTGGATGGGCGGCCAGCTCCTGCTCTACACGCAGAACATCTTCACGCGCTTCGCGCTGCTGGGGCATTAACCGTGCCTTACCTCGAATTCCACCGCTGGATCCTCGCGGCCGTCCTCGTCATGGCGAGGTTCGGCGGCGCGTTCGCGATCTGTCCGGCGCTGACGGAATCGATGATCCCGGGCGTGGCGCGGCGCGCGGCGACGATCGGGCTGGCGTGGATCGCCATCCCCTGGGTCCACGCGAACATGCCGCCCGGCGAGCCGATCTGGTGGATGTTCGGGCTCGTGGCGGCCAAGGAGGCGCTCCTGGGCGCGCTCATCGGGTTCTTCGCGGCGATCCCGTTCTGGGTGGCGGAGAACGTCGGCAACTTCATCGACAACCAGCGCGGCGCGACGATGGGCGAGGTCTACTCGCCGCTCAACGGCTCGCAGGTCTCGACGACCGGCATCTTCTTCTCGCAGATCGTCTCGACGCTCTTCTTCGTGGGCGGCGCCGTCTTCATCTTCCTCGGCGCGCTCTACAAGAGCTACCTGCTCTGGCCGGTCTTCGGGGAATGGGGCGCGCTCGCGCCGGGCGCCGACGGCGTCGCGCTCGGCGCGCTCGACGGCATGCTGCGCACCACGGTCGTCATCTCCGCGCCCGTGATCATCCTGATGTTCCTCGCGACGCTCGGCCTCGGCCTGGTGAACCGCACCGCGCCGCAGCTCAACGTCTTCTTCCTCTCGATGCCCGTCAAGTCCGCCCTCGGCGTCGCCATGCTC
>CAMVRE010000321.1 GCA_947169825.1 uncultured Verrucomicrobiota bacterium
CGCACGGAGTACTCCCCCCGGCGCTTCGCGCCACCCCCCTCTCGGAGGGGGGCGGGCCAAAGGGCGGGACGTTCGCGCGACCCTTCTCGGAAGGGGGCGGGCCAAGGAGCGGGGCGTTCGCGCGACCCTTCTCGGAGGGTGGCGGGACAACGAGCGGGACGGAAATCGAACCGGTGACGGGACTGTGGCGGGTGCATGACGCGCGGGACGCGGCGGTGGACCGGCGGGTGCGGGCGCGGCTCGCCCGGGAGGTCCGGGAATGGAAGAAGCTCGAGCGGGCGGCCGGCGTGGCGGGGTCCGCCACGCTGCCGCTGTTCTTCCCGTCGGCGGCGGAACAGGGCGCGCTGCTCGCGCGGGAGGTTCGGACGGCCGGCGGGATCGGGCCCGGTGCGGCGGTCGATCCGGTCGCGCTGCTCGAATCGAAGGGATTCCGCGTGCTGGAGACGAAGCTGCCGGCGGGGCTGGACAGCTGGTCGCTGTGGGATCCGGAGGACGGCAACGCGTTCGTCTTCCTCCGCGAGGCGGCGACGCCGGAGCGGAAGCGGTTCCGGGCGGCGTTCGAGCTGGGGCATCTGGCGCGATTCGTCTCGGGCGGATGTCGTCCGCTGCGGGACATCGGGGCTTCGCGGAAGGCGTCGCGGGCGTTCGCGGCGGCGCTGCTGCTGCCGGAGGAGGCGGTGCGCGAGGCGGCGCACGGGCTGGCGATCGGGCCGGAGGACTGGACGTGGGAGCTCGTGCTCGCGCTGAAGGCGCGGTTCGGCGTCTCGGCCGAGACGTTCCTCTACCGGATCGAGGAGCTGGACCTCCTCTCACCCGCGCGAAGCCGTGCGTTCCGCGCGATGCTCAAGGAACACTACGCGCGGTGCCGGGCGGCGGGAAAGAAGGACCTCGAGCCGGCCGCGCCGCGGAACGCGGGCGGACGGCTCGGGGCGTTGCGCCTGCGCGGGAGCGCGCGCAGGAGACCCGAAAGCGAAAGGGAAACGCCGCTTGTCCCGGAGCGGCGGATGCGGTAGAATGTGCGTCCATCCAAACCATCTTGACCATCCAAACCATCCCGACCATGAAACCCTTCAAAATCGGCTACCTTCCCCTCTCGAAGGTCAACTGGACGAACGACACGCTCGAGGCGGCGCGCGAGAACGCGCTGAAGTTCCTCCACACGCTCCCCGGCGTCGAGGTGCTCGCGCCGGAGAGGATGCTCACGCTCGAGACGGATGCGGTGGAGCTCCTGGACCGCTTCGAGAAGGAGCGCCCGGACGCGCTGCTCGTCCACTTCATGACGTTCTCGCTCGGCGTCGTGCCGCCGCTCTTCGCGCAGCGCCTCGGGAACATCCCCGTCATCCTCTGGTCGATGCCGGAGCCGGACCCGGCGGGCGGGCGCCTGCAGAACAACTCGTTCTGCGCGGCGAACATGAACGCCCACCACATGTACCGCCTCCACATCCCCTACTTCCACGTCCACGCGAACCCCGCCACGCCGGAGGCCGCGGGGCAGCTCTCGCGCGCGATCGCGGTCGCGCGGACGATGAAGGCGCTGCGCCGCATGCGCATCGGGCTCGTCGGCGGGCGCGTCCCGGGCTTCTACACCAGCTGCGTCTCCGAGATGCTCCTCCGCCGCGAGCTCGGCCCCGAGGTGAAGCTCATCACCGAGCACGAGGTCTTCACGACCGCGAAGAACCTCGCGCCCGAGGAGGTCGAGGCGGCGAAGGCCGAGATCCTCTCCGACGCGCCGCTGCACCCGACGGACGGCCCGAAGGGCGACCAGTTCGACAAGGCCGTGCGCCTCTACGGCGCGATGGTGAAGCTCAAGGGGAAGTTCCTCGTCGACACGCTCGCGATGCGCTGCTGGCCCGAGGTGATCCTCGACGGCCTCTACGGCATCGCCGTCTGCTCGACGATGGGGCACCTCACGAACCACGGCCACCTCTGCGCGTGCGAGGGCGACGTCTACGGCGCCGTGATGATGCGCATCGGGCAGGAGCTCTCGGGCGAGAAGCCGTTCTTCTGCGACCTGATCGTCTGCGAGGGCGACTACGGCGTCGCGTGGCACTGCGGCGCCGCGCCGTGCTCGCTCTGCAAGCAGGGCTACCAGCCGTCGCTGCGCTGCTCGGCCACGGTCGAGGGCGGCGGCGTGAAGGGCGTCACGGACGAGTTCCCGCTCAAGCCGGGCCGCGTCACGCTCGCGCGCCTCGGCGAGACGCGCGACGGCGACGGCTTCCGCATGCTCGTCTGCACGGGCGACGGCCTCGACACGGACCTCTTCGTCCGCGGCAACCCGCTCAAGATCCGCTTCGACGCCGGCTGCGACGCCGTGCGCAGGGAGGTGATCGAGAACGGCTGGGAGCACCACTACGCGCTCCTATACGGCGACCAGGCGCAGGCCCTCTCCGACCTCTGCCGCAACATGAACATCGAATTCCACCTCGTGAAATGAACCTCCGCATCCCCCTCCGGCCCGCCCAGGGCTACAACAAGATCTTCGACGTCGGCGAATTCGGCATGAAGCTCACGCGCTTCGGCCTCCTGAAGCTCGTCCAGGGCACGACCTACGACGGCGACACCGGCGAATCCGAGCTCGCGCTCGTGCTCATCGGCGGCAACTTCTCCGCAAAAGGCGAGCGCTGGTCCTTCGAGGTCGCCGACGGCCGCGCGAACCCCTTCTCCGGCAAGCCGCACTGCCTCTACCTGCCGCGCCGCACGAAGTTCGCGATCGCCGCGCTCTCCGACGTCGAGCTCGCGTGGAACGAGTCGCCCGCGACGCGCGACACCGCGCGCCCGACGCTCATCCGCCCCGAGGACACGCGCCACATCGCGCTCGGCAAGGACAACTGGACGCGCACGTCCGAGATCATCCTCGACGAGAAATTCGACTCCGAGCACCTCTACATCGGCGAGGGGATGATCCCCTCCGGCAACTGGTCCGGCTGGCCGGCCCACCGCCACGACGTCAACGACCCACCGCGCGAGCTCGACATGGAGGAGACCTACTTCTACCTCTTCGACCCGCCGCAGGGCTTCGGCTTCCAGTCCGTCTACCAGCCCGACGGCTCGCTGAACGAGGCCTACCGCGTCCAGAACTACGACACCGTCGCCATCGCGCAGGGCTACCATCCGCTCTGCGGCGCGCCCGGCTACTCGATGTACTACCTCTGGACCATGGCCGGCGCCCAGGGCCGCGGGCTCGTCTCGTC
>CAMVRE010000322.1 GCA_947169825.1 uncultured Verrucomicrobiota bacterium
CTGGTTGTGGCCGAACTCCAGCAGGTCCTTGCAGTAGGTGTTCTGGCCGAAGATCTTCATCGCGCGGAACTTCTGCTCGATCCAGTCGAGGCCCTGGTTCGAGTCGCAGAGGCCGCCTTCGCCGGTGACGCCGTCGGCCATCTCCTCGCGCCAGAAGATGTGGCGGCGCGGGAGTCCCTTGGGCGGGAACGGGATCTTGGCCCAGGCGGCCTTCTCGTCGACGATCTTGCAGAGCAGGATGCGCGAGACGGCGATGCCGGCCGAGAGCGGGTGCCATTCCTTCTTGTACTGCGAGATCGCGATCTCGAAGCCCTCCGTGGCGATGTCCATCTTGCCCTTGTCGTTGCGGGTGGCGGCCCGGAGTCCGAGGAACGTGAGCGAGGACCACGTCGCGAACTTGCCGCTCTGCGGGATCTTGAGCGACTCGGGCTTGTGGTGGACGATCGGCCCCTCGAAGGCGTCGCCGTTGGTCTGGCCCGTGTAGAACGAGCGGCGGGAGTTGTTGCCGTAGTTGCGGACGTGGAACGCGCGCGGCTGGTCGTCCGGATACTCGATCACGACGACGTAGGCCGCGTTCGGCACGAGGCCCTTGCCCTCGCCGAGGCGCCAGTCGACCCAGGAAGCCGTTTCCGGCTGCACGTCGAGGACGCGGCAGGGCTTGCCGAGGATCGTCTCGACGCGGCTCGCGCCGGCGGGGTAGTCCGCGAAGCGGTGGTCGGTCTGCGTGCAGTCGACCGTGTCGACGATCTCGCATTCCCCGTAGACGGGGAGCTTGATCGTCGCGGGCTTGTCCCCCTCGGCCGTCGCGGGGGCGGCGGCGGTGCAGAGGGCGGCTGCGAGGAGCGGGAGGATCGTGGTGTTTCTCATGGCGTGGATGTTGGGCTGTGGAAGGGTTTACTTGGCGCGGACGGCGACGAGCTGCCAGGGCTGGAAGTCGAGGACGGCGACGCCGCCCTTGAGCGGGAGCGGCTTGTTGCCCGCCGCCGGGAGCACGGCGGCGGTGGCGCCGGGGAGCTTCACCTTGACGCCCTTCTTCGGCGTCGCGCCCGTGTGCACGAGCGCGTAGTACCTGCCGAACTTGCCGGCGTCGATGGCGCGCACGACGACCTCCTTGTCGGAGGACGCGTTGGGGACGATCTTCGAGGGCAGCGCCGGCAGGGCGAGGAAGTTGAGGTTGAACTCGCGCACCGGCCCGGGGAAGCCGCGGGTGAAGTTCGAGCCCATCTGGTAGCCGAGGTTCACGGGGTCGCCGTTGGCCATCGCGTTCACCTCGGAGAGCATGCAGGCGCGGCCGGCGCGCTCCCAGTCCGCCATCGCGTAGCCGGTGCCCTCGAGCGTGCCCTCGTTGAGGTCGTAGTGACGGATGGCCGTCTCGGTGCCGTTCGCGTTGCGGTAGGCGGCGAAGCAGGCGGGGTCGACGACGGTGAAGAGCGCGTGGAACGGAAGCGCGAGCCAGACGTTCTTCAGGTTCTGGTAGTGCTCGGGGTCGCCGCCGGGATTGGCGTGCTGCCACTCGAACTGGCCCCAGGTGGAGGCCGGGGTCTTGAGCTGCTTGAGGAAAAGGTGGTCGCGGACGATCCGCGGGTCGGCAAGGTCCGTGAACTCCTTGCCGGGGAGTCGGGCCTTCCAGCCCTCGACGTCGTCCGTCACCATCCCGCGGGTGTCGGCGAGGCCCTGGCCGGGCTCGGTGGCGTCGTTGTCGAAGACGACGATCGCGTCCTTGACGCCGTTGTCCTCGAGATACTTGCGGACCTTGTCGCAGAACTCGGCGCGCTTCTTGCCCCACCAGGCGATGTACTTGTCGTAGAGCGCGCGGTTGTTCTGCAGGTCGGCGCGCGTGGGCGTCGCGCCGCCGTTCTCCTCCTGCCCGAAGCGGGCGCGCGTGGCGTCCGCGAAGCTCACGGCCCACTGGCCGGGGCGCGGGCGGAACCAGGCGCCGGCGAAGCCGCCCTTGGCGACCTGGTCCTTGTAGCGCAGGATCGTCCCCTCGAGCACGTAGCAGAGGTCCTCGAACGTGTCCGGGTCGGTGATGTCCACGCGGGCCTTGCCCTCCGACCAGGAGATGTGCGTGTAGTTGGGCTGTCCGTTGAGCGTCTGGGCGCGCTTCTCCGGGCCGAGCGAGCCGGGGACGGCGCCGATGCCGCCGGCGTATTCGTAGTAGGGCAGGATCTCGAGGCCGTACTGGTCCACGACGAGCGGGACGAGGCGCGCCCAGAGGTCGGAGAGCGAGCCGTTGGTGCCCCACATCCAGCGCCAGGACTTGGCGCCGGGCTGGCCGGCCTTCCAGTTGGGGTCCCAGTGCTGGTTGTGGCCGAACTCGAGCATGTCCTTGGCGAACGTGTTCTGGCCGAAGATCTTCATCGCGCGGCACTTCTGCTCCCACCACGCCGTGCCGGCGCCGGCGGCGCCGCCGGGGCAGAGGCCGTCGTCCGCCGCGGCGCCGTCGCTCATCTCCTCGCGCCAGAAGATGCGGCGGCGGGGGAGCGGGTCCGGCGGGTAGACGATCTTCGCCCAGGCGGCCTTCTCGTCGAGGATCCGGCAGAGCAGGATCCGGGAGACGGCGATCCCGGCCGAGGCGGGATTCCACGGCTTCTTGTACTGGGAGATCGCTACGTCGAAGCCCTCGCGCGCGATGTCCATCTGGCCCTTGCCGTCGCGGACGGAGGCGCGGGTGCCGAGGAACGTGAGCGCGCACCAGCGCTGCATCTTCCCGGTCTGCGGGATCCGGAGCGACTCGGGATTGTGGCTGACGATGGGCCCCTCGAAGGCGTCTCCGGTCGCGGCGCCGGTGTAGAACGAGCGGCGCGAGTCGTTGCCGTAGTTGCGGACGTGGAAGGAGCGCGGCTGGTCGTCCGGATACTCGATCACGACGACGTAGGCGCCGTTCGGCTCCAGATTCTTGCCCTCGCCGAGGCGCCAGTCGAGGAAGGAGGAGCCGCCCGGCTGGACGTCGAGGACGCGGCAGGGCCTGCCGCAGAGCGTCTCGACGCGGCTCGCGCCGGCGGGCTGGTCCAGGAAGCGGTGGTCGGTCTGCGAGCAGTCGACCGTGTCGACCACCTCGCATTCTCCGTAGACGGGGAGCTTCAGGGTTTCCGCCTCGGCGGCGACGGCCGCGGCGCACAGCGCGGCGGCGAGAAGGGGTGTTTTCATGGACGTTGTGCGGATGGGTTTCCG
>CAMVRE010000323.1 GCA_947169825.1 uncultured Verrucomicrobiota bacterium
GCCCTCCTCCCCCGATTCCGCCAAGCCCGCCCTCCCCCTCGACGCCCGCAAGTTCGCCGAGGTCCTCGACCGCCTCGCCGAGGACCGCCTCCCGCTCCGCACCGTCCGCGGCGAGCCCGTCTCCGTGAAGCCCGTCGAGCGCGCCCTGCGCTCGGAGCTGGTGGTGGAGCTGGAGAAGGAGACCGGCTCGCTCCTGCTTTCGGTGAGGGCGGTCGTCCCGGCGACCGCCGACCCCCACGCGCACGAGGAGGTCCCGCCGGACGCCCCGCCCGCGCCGCCCCCCGCGCCGCCGCGCTTCCTCGTCTTCCGGGACCCGTCCGACTGGCGCCGCGACCGCGTCTACGCCTTCGTCGGCAACGCCCTCTGGCCGCTCCGCGACCCGATCCCCGCGGCCTACGGCGCCGTCTACTTCCAGCCGACCTACCGCATCCCGCACCGCGAGACGATCGACTTCCTCCGCCGCGAGATCCGCGGCGAGGGCCCGATGGTCGGCAACATGCGCAGCCTGCGCGACATCCTCGGCCCCGGCGGCATCGACAACCGCGTCGACGAGGACGCCTTCACCATCCGCCCCGGCCGCCCCAAGTTCACGCTCGGCGTCACCGGCAGCCCCGCCTCGCTCGTGCTCTCCCTCAAGGCGACCTACTCGGGACTCCCGGCCGCCGCCCCCGTCCGCTCCGCCGCGCCCGAGAACGCCGACGACGCGGCCGCGGCCGACGCCGCCGCGCCCCAGCAGGCCGCCGCGCCGATCGTGGTCGACGTCGTCTCCGCCAAGGCGACCGACCAGTTCACGATCGCCGATCCGGACGACCCGTTCCTCTTCTACGCGCGCAACCTCTCCGCCGAGCGCCGCGCCCTCGGCCGCCTGGCCAAGCTCGGCCTCGCCTTCGCCACGCCGCCCGACGCCCCGCCCGAGGAACAGACCTGGACGCTGCCCGCCATCGTCGGCGACGACAAGGTCCTCGACTTCTTCGCCGCCACCGCGCCCTCCCTCCAGCGCCACTACTACTGGCGCGTCGTGCTCGACAAGGCCCTCCACGCCTGGCAGCGCACGTTCGTCCGCGTCGGCCCCCGCGTCACCATCGCCAACAACCCCTCCGCCGCCGCCTTCGAGTTCGGCTACACGCTCTCCAACGCGAGCGGCAGCGTGACCCTCACGGACGACGAGTACCGCTCCGCCGGCGACCACTCGTTCGTGAGCCGCAACGGGCGCGTCATCCTCTTCGACCGCGACGCGATCGACGACCTCAACGGCATCCTCGACGAGGTCACCGTCGGCACCCGCGGCCGACCGCGCAAGAACCGCAAGGACGGCCCCGGCGCGATGCGCCGCGTCCTCTCCGTCCACACGCACTTCATCAAGAAGACGCTCGACTCGCTCGCCTCGTCCGGCGTCGTCCTCGAGAGCGCCCCCGAGAGCTGGCTCCACGAGGCCGACACCGAGCAGATCCTCGCCGAGCTCAGGCCCGCCCCGCTCGTCGAGCCGATCAAGTCCCTCCTGCGCCCCTACCAGACGACCGGCGTCGCGTGGCTGCGCTACCTCGAGGCGCGCGGGCAGTTCGGCATCCTCGCCGACGAGATGGGACTCGGCAAGACGATCCAGACGCTCGCCTGGCTCTCGCTGCCGCGCGTCCGCGGCGAGAAGGCCCCGGCCCTCGTCGTCTGCCCCACCTCGCTCGTCTTCAACTGGATGCACGAGGCGCGCCACTTCGTGCCGCACCTGAAGACCGTCGCGATGTCCGGAAGCGAGCGCCACGCCGCCTTCGCCTCCCTCGCCGAGGCGGACATCGTCGTCACGAGCTACGCGCTCATGCGCCGCGACATCGAGGAATACCGCAAGATCCGCTTCTCCGCCGTCGTCCTCGACGAGGCCCAGAACATCAAGAACCGCAACACCCAGAACGCCAAGAGCGTCAAGCGCCTCAACCACGACGCCGCGCGCCTCGTCGTCACCGGCACCCCGATCGAGAACTCGGTCGCCGACATGTGGAGCATCATGGACTTCCTCATGCCCGGCTACCTCGGCCACTACGAGTCCTTCAAGCGCAACTACGAGGAGCCGCTCCTGCTGCCGAAGGAGAACGAGGCCCACGTCGAGGCCGCCGAGCGCCTCCACGACAAGATCGAGCCCTACCTGCTGCGCCGCCTCAAGAAGGACGTGGCGACGGAGCTGCCGCCCAAGATCGTCAAGACCTCCTGGTGCGAGCTCTCGTCCGCCCAGCGCCGCGTCTACAACCGCATCCTCGAGCGCTCCCGCCGCGAGGTCACCGGCTCCGTGAAGGCCGTCGGCTTCGAGAAGAGCCGCATGATCATCCTCACGGTCCTGCTGCGCCTGCGGCAGGTGTGCTGCCACCTGGGGCTCGTCGACGAGACCGGCGAGTCGGACGCCCTCCCCTCCGGCAAGCTCGACCACCTCAACGAGATCCTCGACGAGGCGATGAGCGAGGGGCACCGCGTCCTCGTCTTCTCCCAGTTCGTCAAGATGCTCCACCTCCTCCGCCGCGAGCTCACGGAGCGCAACATCCCGTTCTGCTACCTCGACGGCGCCTCCAAGGACCGCATGGAGCAGGTCGAGAAGTTCAACCGCACCCCCTCGATCCCCGTCTTCCTCATCTCGCTCAAGGCCGGCGGCGCGGGCCTCAACCTCACCGGCGCCGACGAGGTCGTGCACTTCGACCCGTGGTGGAACCCGTCCGTCGAGGACCAGGCGACCGACCGCGCGCACCGCATCGGCCAGAAGAACACCGTCTACGCCCTCCGCCTCATCACCGCGAACACGATCGAGGAGCGCGTGCTGCAGATGCAGCGCCGCAAGCGCGCGATCATCGACCAGGTCGTGGGCGGCGACGAGGCCACGATGGCCAAGCTCACCTGGGCCGACGTCCAGAAGCTCCTCGACATCGAATGACCGCCCTCGCCGCCTCCGCCGTCCTGCTCGCCGGGCTCTGCTTCACCGGCCTCGCGTTCGCCGCGCTCCTCGCGCTCGAGCGCGGCGCCGCGGCCTACGGCGCCGGCTACTCGTCGCGGACCTCGCGCGCCTTCGAGGACCTCTTCCTCTTCATCCCCCCGAGGCGCCTCGCCGAGATCGCCTGGATCGCCGCCGCCGCCGTCGCCGCGCTCGCGTTCCTCGCGCTCGGCGGCGTGGCGGGGTCCCCCGCCGCGATCC
>CAMVRE010000324.1 GCA_947169825.1 uncultured Verrucomicrobiota bacterium
TGCCTGATTGAAAGAAAAGCCCGCCACGGGACA
This sequence comes from uncultured Verrucomicrobiota bacterium, assembly GCA_947169825.1. Lineage (GTDB taxonomy): Bacteria > Verrucomicrobiota > Kiritimatiellia > RFP12 > UBA3636 > UBA3636. Next base: position 34 of record CAMVRE010000324.1, read on the forward strand.
ACGTGGCGGGCTTTTGTTATAGGTGCGCTTTGCTCGGAAGTGGGTTTTCACTTCTTCTGCATGAGCGGCTTGCCGGCGTTCCACGCCTGCCCGACCTTTTCGCCCATGGCGTAGTAGCCGTTCTGGAACTGGTCGAAGGCGATGGCGTCCAGCTTCGCGGGGTCGACCTTGCCGTTCTCGGCGAGGACGGCCTCGTCCGCGAGCGTGTTCACGATGGTGCCGACGATGGCGTAGAGGGTCTTCGTCTGCGCGACTTCCGCGAGCTCGCACTCCATCGCGACGGGGAGCTGGTCGATGACCGGGGCGTTCACGCGGGCGCTCTTCGTGGCCGTGAAGCCGGAGCGCGCGAACTTGTCGGCGACCTTGTTGCCGGAGACGATGCCGACGTAGTCCGCCTCGGCCATGTGCGCGCGGTCGGCGAGCGCGACGGTGAACGCCCTGGATTCGAGGATCGCCTTCGTGGTGGCGTGGTCCTCGGCGAGGAAGAGCGCGATCTTGTCGTAGTCGCAGATCTGTCCCCAGGCGGCGTTCATCGTCTGGACCGTCCCTTTCGCATCGTAGGCGGCGATGACGAGGACGGGCATGGGGAACACGGGCTGGACGTTCTTGAGGTCTTTCTTCATGGGGGGTATCCTTGGTTGGTGTTGTGGTTTGGAGTCTATCAGTACCGGCGAAGCACCGCAAGCGGGATCAGCGGCGGGCGGCGAGTCCGCGGCTTCGGCGGACGAGGGCCTGGACGCGGCGCAGGGGGAGTGAGCCGTCGAGGACGACGGAGAACCACGAGCGCTTGTTCATGTGCCATCCGGGAAGGAGGGAGCGGTCGTCGAAGGCGACCGGCGCGGCGGGGTCCATCCGCAGGTCGACGATCTCGACCTTGCCCTCGCCGGGCAGTCCGAGCCGGTCGCGGCGGGCGGCAAGGAAGGTCGCGTACCACTTGCGGTTGTCGGCGCGCCGATGGATGGCGCAGTCCGGAAACGCCGGCCAGAGGAATTCGACCGGCTCGTTCCAGGTCCGGGCGCAGAACGCGGACACCGCCCTCGTCTGGGGCTGGTCGAACCGCTCCGCCGCGAAGCACGTCGCGCGCAGGTCGGCCAGGGCGGCGTCCTCGGCCCCGCGGACCGAATGCACGAACGCGCCGGAGGCGCCGTGGACGCGATGCGCAACGAACTCGTCGCCCGTGGCGGGGTCGATGATCCGCGAGCGAATCTCGCCCCGCCTCGACACGGCGACCTCGTGCACGAACTCCGCCGCGAGCGGCGCGGTCCGCGCCCACCCGCCGCGCGTCTTGGCGAAGCCGGCGGCGAGCAGTCGTTCCGGGAGTGGCAGATAGGTCATCGGACGGCACCGGACGGCGGCCCGCGCCCGTGGCGGGCGCGGGCGGCGGCGGCTACGCCTTGACGCTGTAGATCTTGCTCGCGATCTTCCAGCCGTCCGCGCCGCGGGCGAGCGTGAAGAGGTCGTTGAACGCGGCGAGCTTGCTGAACGTCGAGGAGATGCGGACGAAGGCGACGTCGCCCGCGAGCGAGACTTGCTCGACCATGTAGGAGACCTCCTCCTCGCCGGTCTTCTCCAGCACGTCGTAGAGTGCGGGGATCGGGACCGTCACGATCTTGCCGCCCTCGACCCAGCTCATGGTCGCGTCCTTGGTGAATGCGCTTTCTCCGATCGCGCGGCTGGCCTTGCGGCCCGCCTCCGCATAGCGTTCGACGGCGTCGAGGACGCCCTGGATGTCCTTCTGTTCGTTCATGGTGTTGTTTCCTTGATTCGAGGTTCGTTTTCCGTCCGCGAAAAGAACCGTTGCCTTTCGCGCGGCGAACGGCTAGAATCCTCGCACATACCCAACGAGAAAGCAAGAACGCACAATTTCCATGGATACTCACCAAAAGGGAAGCGTCAAGCGGCGGAAGGCCGCCGGACCGATGCCCGCCGACCGCCGCGAATACGACGGAACGGGCTTCTGCTACACGCTCACGCTCATCTCCGGCAAGTACAAGGCGCCGATCCTCTACGCGCTCGTGGTCCACGGCACGATCCGCTACAACGAGCTGCGGCGCTACCTCGGGAGCGTCTCGTTCAAGACGCTCACGGACGCGCTCAAGGCGCTGGAGCGCGACGGCCTCGTCCGCCGCAAGGTCTATCCCGTCATTCCGCCCAAGGTCGAGTATTCGCTCACGCCGCTGGGCCGGTCGCTGGGCCCGATCCTCGGCTCGCTCTGCGACTGGGGCGAGGCGCACCGGGGGAACCGGTAGGACATGCCGGCATCGAACAGGCGGCGGGAAAGGGTGCGTTTCATGGCGGCAATCCTCCCGGGGCATGCGCCCGCAAGCAAGACCGGGCTTTCGCCGTCCGCGGCGGTGTGGTAGAATGCGCGCCATGACCTCCTACAAACTCGTGATGCCCGGCGACCTGAACCACTACGGCTTCCTCTTCGGTGGAAAGATGCTGATGTGGGTGGACGAGGTCGCGTGGATGGCCGTGAGCGGCGACTATCCCGGCTGCAACTTCGTCACGGTCGGGATGAGCGAGGTGACGTTCCACAAGAGCGTCCACCCGGACTCCGTGCTCCGCTTCGAGACGACGCGGGAGCGCGTCGGCCGCACGTCCGTCACCTACCGCGTCGAGGTGTTCCGCCGCCAGATGGACGCCCGCGACGAGACGAGCGTGTTCACGACGGACATCACGTTCGTCCGCGTGGGGCCGGACGGCGAGAAGACGCCGATCGATCCGCGCTGACGCCCCGACCGGCGGCTTCGAGCCGGAGGAGCGCGACCTTGTTGCGGAGACCGCCGCCGTAGCCGACGAGGGCGCCGGCGGCGCCGACGACGCGGTGGCACGGGACGACGATGCAGATCGGATTCCAGCCGACGGCCTGTCCGACCGCCTGCGCGGACATCTTCGCGAGCCCGCGCTTGCGGGCGATCGCGTAGCCAATCGCCGAGATCCGTTCGTCCTTCACGGTGCGGTGCGCGCGTCTCAGCGCCCGAGCGCGGCCTTGGCGAGGGCGGAGCCGGCGTTCCAGGCCTGGCCGACCTTCTCGCCGGTGGCAAGCCCTTTCGCCAGCCGTTCAGGCAAGACGCGCGAGGGCGGCGCCGATGTCGGAGGCG
>CAMVRE010000325.1 GCA_947169825.1 uncultured Verrucomicrobiota bacterium
GGTCGCCCAGGAGCGCGAGCGCGCCGCGCCAGGTCGCGACGGGCGGCGGGGTCGGCCACGGGACGGCGTCCGGCGCCGAGGAGCCCCAGTCGGCGCACGCGAGCGCGACGGGCGCGAGGTCGGCGACGAGGATCTCCGGCGGCGCGGTCGGCGCGAGACGGCGGTCCTCCCCCTCGTCCCAGAGCCGGTAGCAGAAGCCCGGCCCGAGGCGCCCGGCGCGGCCGCGGCGCTGGTCGGCGCGGTCGCGCGTGATGCGGACGGTCTCGAGGTGGCTCATCCCGGTGTCGGGCGAGAAGCGGGAGATGCGCGCCCAGCCGGAGTCGACGACGCTCGAGACGCCCTCGATCGTGAGCGAGGACTCGGCGATCGACGTCGCGAGCACGACCTTGCGGCGGCCGGGCGGCGAAGGGCGCAGGGCCGCGTCCTGCTCCGCGCGCGGCAGCGCCGCGTAGAGCGGGCGCAGGACGACGTCCGGCGGGAGCGCGTGCGGCGCGGAGAGGATTTCGGCGCAGGCGCGGATCTCGCCCTCGCCCGGGAGGAACGCGAGGACGGAGCCCTCGTGCTCGGAGAGCGCGCGGCGGACGCCGAGCGCGGTCTTCGCGCTGATGCGCGGCTCCTGCGGGAACGCGAGGAACGTCGTCTCGACGGGGAACATCCGCCCCTCGGCGCGGACGACCGGCGCGCCGCCGAGGTGGCGCGCGATCGCGCCGGCGTCGAGCGTCGCGGACATCACGAGGATGCGCAGGTCGGGGCGGAGCGAGCGTTGGACGTCGAGCGCGAGGGCGAGGCCGAAGTCGGCGTGGAGCGAGCGCTCGTGGAACTCGTCGAAGATCACGAGCCCCGCGTCGGAGAGCTCGGGGTCCGAGAGGATGCGGCGCGAGAGGAGCCCCTCCGTGAGGACGAGGACGCGCGTCTCGCGCGAGGACCTGCGCTCGAGGCGGACGTGGTAGCCGACGAGACCGCCGAGGGCGTCGCCCGCGAGGTCGGACATCCGCCACGCCGCGGCGCGCGCGGCCATCCGGCGCGGCTCGAGGAGGAGGATCGACCTGCCCGCAAGCCAGGGTTCGCCCAGGAGCGCGAGCGGGACGGTCGTCGTCTTGCCCGAGCCGGGCGGCGCGACGAGCACCGCCGCCGTTCCCGCCGCGAGCGCGCGGCGAAGCTCCGGCAGGGCTTCGGCGACCGGCAGGCGGGGGAGTTTCACGGCGCCGAGGCGGGGTCCGGCGCGGCGTCCGGAGGCTGCGCCGCGGCGCGAAGGAAGATCGCGAGGTTGCGGAAGTAGCGCACGAGGCGCACGCGCTCCACCGGCACCTCCTCGACGTGCGAGACGAGGACCGGCGGCGGCGGGCCGTGGTGGCGATGCCGGTAGGGTCCCGGCGGCGGGGGGGGCGGCGGCGCCCAGTGGTAGACGCGGCGCGGCTCCCATTCCGTGCGCCAGACCCAGTGCGAGCCGAGATCCTCCGTGTAGAAGAGGACGCCCGGGGCGCCGAGGCGCGCGGCGAAGGAGATCGCCTCGTCGCGCGAGGGGACGTAGGTCGTCACGAACTCCGAGCGGCCGACCTCGGCCCAGCCGCCGGCGAGCCAATTGGCCTCCTCGGCGAGCGAGTTCAGCTCCGCGCGGACGATCGTGGCGGGGTCGAGGACGGGATCGTCCGGCACCTCCCACGTCGCCTCCGCGACCTGCGTGGAGGGAACGACCGCGACCGCCGGAGCGTTCGTCGCGCCGTCCGGCGAGACGACCGCCGTCGCGGCGACGGGCACCGCGGCGGGGCGGAAGTGGCGCTCGTAGGGGCCGGCCGTGCGGCAGCCGCCGGCGAGCAGGGCCGCCGCGGCCAGCGCGGCGACAAATGGCGTGCGTGCGTTCATGCCGGACATTCTACCACAGCTCCTCCGCGCGTGTCACGCGGGCTTGCCCCGACGGCGCGGCGTGTGGTAGACTCCGCGCCCATGCAAAAGAAAACGATGAAGGCGAGTCCGCGCACGCGCGAGGGGCTCACGCTGCTCGGCGGCGCAAAGCGGGTCGCCCCGAAGGACTACGATCCGGCGATCCTCGAGTGCTTCTCCAACCGCCATCCGGAGCTCGACTCGATGGTGACGCTGCGCTGCCCGGAGTTCACCACGCTCTGCCCGATCACCGGGCAGCCCGACTTCGGCGAGCTCGTCGTCCGCTACGTCCCCGCCGCGAAGCTCGTCGAGAGCAAGTCGCTCAAGCTCTACCTCTTCTCCTTCCGCAACCACGGCGACTTCCACGAGGACGTCTGCGCCGTCGTCCTGAAGGACCTGCGCGCGCTCCTCGCGCCGAAATACATCGAGGTCCGCGGCCGGTTCCGCCCGCGCGGCGGCATCGCCATCCACCCGTTCGTCGCCTGGGGCGCGGCGAAGGGCGGCTGGGCGGACTTCGCGAAGGAGCGCCTGCTCGACGAGGACGTCGAGATCGCGGACGTCTAGCCCGCCCGTCCCGCGCCGCGCGCGGGGGTTGTCGCAACATCCAACCATAAAAAACTACGACCATGAAGAAAACACAAGAAGGACTCCTCGCGCTCGGCATGCTGTTCGCCGTCGCGCTGATCCTCTCGAACGTCGTCGCGGCGAAGGTCGTCGCGACGGGCATCCCCTTCCCGGGCGGCACGCTCGTCTTCCCCGGCGCGGTATTCTGCTACGCGATCACGTTCCTCGTCACGGACGTCGTCGGCGAGGTGTGGGGCCGGCGCGAGGCGCGCGCGGTCGTGCGCTGGGGCTTCGCCGCGCAGGTCCTCGCGGCGGCGCTGCTGCTCTTCACGCAGGCGCTCCCGGCCGCGAGCCCCGCGGTCCAGGACGCCTACCGGACGCTCCTCGGCCAGAACTGGGCCTTCGCCGGCGCGAGCCTTGCCGCCTACGCGCTGAGCCAGAGCTGGGACGTGTTCGTCTTCCACCGCATCCGCGACCGCGTCCTCGCGCGGCATCCGGACGGCCGCGGCCGCCGCTGGATCTGGAACAACGCCTCGACGATGACCTCGCAGCTCCTGGACACCGTCGTGTTCGTCGGCCTCGCGTTCGGATGCGGGCTCGGCTGGCTCTTCGACCCGGCCATGCGACCCGCGCTCGCTTCGCTCATGCTCGGCCAGTATCTCGTGAAGCTCGCGCTCGCCGCGCTCGA
>CAMVRE010000326.1 GCA_947169825.1 uncultured Verrucomicrobiota bacterium
GACGGCGCAGCGCAGCCGCGCGCCGCCCGTGGCGGGGTCGGGCGCGACGGTCCAGTCGTGCGGCGCCTCGCCCCAGTCGCCGACAAGCGCGACGTCGCCGAGCGCCCAGCCGGGGGCGGAGCCGTCCGGCGCGGCCCAGACGTAGCGGCGACAGATTTCGTCGGTGCCTTCGCGGTGCGGCAGCTCGCCCGCGAAGAGCGAGGCGGCGGCGGGAATGGGGAACGCGGCCGAGGACTGGAGCCAGCCGACGCTGCCGGCGATCGTGCCGGACGCTTCGTGCAGGACGTTCCAGTCCGCGTCGCAGAACCAGACGTGGTAGCCCGGGTCGGCGGAGAAGAGGCCGAGCGGGGCGAGGTGCGCGTCCGCAAGGCCGGCGCTCCTTTCGCCGCGCGTCGAGGACGGGTCGTTGAGCGCCATCGTGCGCGCGGTTCCAAACTGTGACCCCACCCAGCTGGCGAGCGGGTAGGTGACGCCGACGAGGTAGGCGCCGTCCGACGGCAGAGCGAACGCCTTGAAGGAGTCCATATTGGCGGAATTGTTGCTATCGATCGTATCGGCGGCGGTCTTTCCGTCGGCGTAGACCGATGCTCGAAATCCACCGAGCGAGCCGCCGCCCGCAGGGAGGCCCGAGACGGAGAAGGCGGGATAGAGGACGGCCGAGGGCGTCCGCGCGACGAACTCGTTGCCGCTCGAGGCGAAGACGAGCTTCGCGTTCGTCGCGGGCTCGCCCTCCATCGCGCGGCCGGGCAGGCGCCGGTCGTAGCCGGGCGCCGGGTCGGTCTCCTCGCCGGTATCGTCGCAGACCGCGCGGAGGCGCCCCGCACGCGTCTCGAGCCGCCACGAGCGGCCGGCCCAGCCGTCGGGCACGACGACGAAGAGGTCGCGCGAGAGCGACGTGCCGCCGAGGACGTAGCGCACGGCGTAGAGGCCGAGCGCCGCGTCGCCGACGGGCAGCGCCGCGGCGCCGTTCGTCGACGGGAGCTCCGCGCCGGCGCGGAAGTAGCGCACGTCCGTCGCGCCCGGCGCGAAGAGGCGGAGCGTGCGGCCGGACCATTCGGAGAGCGGGACGGTCGGCACCGCGCCGGCGGGGAGCGCGGCGAGGACGACCTGCGGCGCGGTGGCGCCGGGCTCCTCGGCGCCGGCCTCGCGGAAGTCGAGGCCGGGCTCGGCGGCGGCGCCGGAGATCGCGACCGTGCCGAGGAGGTTCGCGCCGAGCGTGTCGCTCCACTGCGCGGCGGCGTTCGCGAAGCGGACGGTGCGGAGGCCCGCGGCGCAGGGCGAGTCGCCGGCGGCGACGATGTGCGTGCGGAGGTAGACGCGCCACTGGCCGTTCGTGATGCCCGAGGGCAGCCGCAGCGAGAGCGAGAGGGACGCGCGCGCCGGGCTCGGGACGGCGGCGCCGAGGTCGAGCGCGACGGGGCACGCCCAGAAGCGGTCGTCCGCCGCCTGCAGGAGGACCTCGGTCCGCGTCGGGAGGAAGAGGTCGCCGAAGCCGGTGTTCTCGACGTCGAACGCGAGCTGCAGCGTCCCGCCCGGCGCGGCCGCGTCGGAGAGCCGCGACGAGCGCAGCACGAGGCGGTAGCCCATGTGCGCGCGCATGAACTCGAGGAGGTTGCGCCCGTTCCACTCCGACAGGGACGGCATGCCGTCGAAGGCGCAGCCCTCCTCGGAGAACGCGTACTCCTTCAGCTTCCTCACGACGCGCATGGACTCGGGCGTCCCGCGCAGGTAGGAGAGGTGGCACCGGTACCATTCCTCCACCTGGTTGAAGCCGGGCTGGACGAACGGCGGCCAGGTGTTCTCCTGCTCGTCGGTCGTGAGCGTCGCGATCTCGCCGCCGTAGGGGATGTCGCGGCGGCCGCCGAGCCACCGCATGCCCTGCGCGCGGGTGAAGTTGTTGACGCCGTTCCCGGTTGCGAACGACGTGATGCCGTCGGTGAACGTCCCGTAGTCGGCGCACGTGCCGAGGTATCCGTCGTTGTAGAGGCCGATGCGCTCCCAGCCGTCGAGCTCGCGGAGGCGGGCGAGGAGCGTCTCGCCGTCGATGTTCGCGGTGGAGCCGAGCACCTCCGTGCGGAAGAGCTGGAAGAGGTGCGTGGGGGCGCGGACCTGGAGCCTGATGCGCGGGTCGAGCGCGTCGAGCCAGGCGCGCACGACGCGCGGCGTGTACTCGATGTTGGCGTACTTCGAGGAGTGCATCTCGCCGAAGTGGCCGATGATGCCGCACTCGACCGAGACGACGACGTCCGCGTATTCGTTGAGGACGCCGGCGATCTGGCGGATGTGCGAGAGGACCGTGTCGAACTGCGGCTCGCAGCCGGAAACGCCGTCGTAGTCGTAGGCGAAGCGGGGCGTCACGAGCGCGCCGTTGGCGCGGACGTTGGCGAGCGTCGCGCGCCAGGCGCCGAGCGTCTGGCCGTCGATCGGGATGTCCGCGCCGCCGACCCGGGAGACGCCGTCCTTGACGCCGCGGTCGCCGTAGTCGTTGCCGCCGGAGAACGCGGCGAGCTGCCACATCGGCGTCGAGTAGCCGGTCGGGGAGAGGACGGCCGTCGCGCCGGGCGAGGCGCGGTGCCACCCGCCGCCGATCGACCCGCGCGGGACGTTGCGCACGAGGTCGTCGTCCGCCGCGTCGAGGTAGGAGAGCCCCGCGTCGACCATCGCCGCCGGCGCGGCCGAAGCGAGCAGGACGGCGACCGCCGAGCGGAGGAGCCGCCGGGAGAAGGGAAAACGTGGAAACCGCATGGAGCGCATGCTATCACCCCCTGCCCGGCCCGTCTAGCGAAATCGCACGGGGACGCGACGCGAACTTGCCAGCGGACGAAGGGCGCGCTAGAATGCCGACCCGTCATGCTGCTTGCCGTCGAACGATCGTCCTCCGTCGCCTCCGCCGCCGTCTTCGACGGCGACGGGCGGCGCCTCGCCTCCGTCTCCTCCGCGACGCCCGGGCAGGGCGACGCGTGGCCGCTCGTGCGCGACACGCTCGCGCAGGCCGGCGTCTCCGCGGAGCGGATCGACGCCTTCGCCGTCGGCGTGGGGCCGGGCTCCTTCTCCGGCATCCGCGCGGCGCTCGTGTCTTCGGCTGCTGACGCTTCGAGCGCGAATTGAAGTCCCGCTTCTCTCAACCGC
>CAMVRE010000327.1 GCA_947169825.1 uncultured Verrucomicrobiota bacterium
CCTCGCCGGCATGCGCGAGCGGCCCGTTCCCGCGCGCGCGCTCGAGGCGATGGGCCGCGGCGCGCGCCGCATCGCCGCCGGGGAGCCGCTCCAATACGTGATCGGCCAGTGGGACTTCCGCGACTTCACGCTGCGGACCGACCGCCGCGCGCTCGTCCCGCGCCCCGAGACCGAGACGCTCGTCGACCTCGTCCTCTCCTCGCCGCGCCTGCGCGCGCTCCCCGCGCCGCGGATCGTCGACTACGGCACCGGCACCGGCTGCATCGCCTTCGCTCTCGCCCGCGCGTGGCCCGCCGCGAGGATCGCCGCGATCGACGTCTCGGAGGACGCGCTCGCGCTCGCCCGCGAGAACGCCGCCGCGCTCGGCCTCGCGGAGCGCGTCGCGTTCGTGAACTGCGCCGAGACGGAGCTCGACGAGGTCTTCGAGGGCGGGTCGGTGGACGCCATCGTCTCCAACCCGCCCTACGTCCCGACCGCGCAGTGGGAGAGGCTCGCGCCGAAGGTGCGCGACCACGAGCCGCGCCTCGCGCTCGACGGCGGCGCGGACGGGATGGACGTGCTGCGCCGCGTCGCGGAGGACGCCTCGATGCTCCTCGCGCCGGAGGGCGAGCTCTACCTCGAGCTCGACGCCGAGAGCGGCCAGGCCGGGCCGATGGGCGCGCTGCTGCGCGAACTCGGCTTCGACCCCGTCCGCCCGCACCGCGACCTCGCGGGCGCCGAGCGCTTCCTCTCCGCCTCGCTCTCGCTCGGCGTCTAGATGCCGCTTCCGGCGGCGAACTCGTCCGTGTCCGGCACGCCGGGCGTGCGGACGCGCGGCGAGGGCTGCGCGTTGAGGACCTTGCTGTGCGGCGGGACGGAGTGGACGAGCCACACGTTGCCGCCGATCACCGAGTCGTGGCCGATGCGCGTCTCGCCGCCGAGGATCGTCGCGCCCGCGTAGATCACGACGCCGTCCTCGACGTCGGGGTGGCGCTTGATGCCCTTCACGAGACGGCCGTCCTCGTCCTTCGCGAACGAGAGCGCGCCGAGCGTGACGCCCTGGTAGAGCTTCACGTTGCGGCCGATGACGCACGTCTCGCCGATGACGACGCCCGTGCCGTGGTCGATGAAGAAGCCGGGGCCGATCGTCGCGCCGGGGTGGATGTCGATGCCCGTGAGCGAGTGCGCGTGCTCGCTCATCACGCGCGGGACGAGCGGCACGCCGAGCGCGCGCACCGCGTGCGCGACGCGGTGCACGGCGATCGCGTAGAAGCCGGGATAGGCGAGGACGACCTCGAGCTCCGAGCGAGCGGCGGGATCGCCCTCGTAGGCGGCGCGGACGTCGGCGCGGAGGGTCTCGCGGATCTCCGGCATCGCGGCGAGGACGCCCTCCGCGGCCTTCTTCGCGGCGGCGCCGCAGTCGAGCGTGCGGGCGCAGGCGAGCGTCGCGCCGTAGTAGCGGTGGACGGAGAGGAACAGGTCGAAGAGCCGCCGCGAGAGCGCGTCCTCGTCCGGCCGCGCGGCGCCGGCCCCCGCCCCGGCGCCGCCGGGCCCGCCCGCCGGAAGCGCGAGGGCGACGAGATCGTCGAGCGCCGCGAGGATGTCGGCCTTGGAGGGGAGCGAGCGGGGGGTTTCCATGGCGCGCGATTCTAGCACGCCGCACATCCGCCCGCAAGCGCGCCGCCGGCTCGGCGATTTTTTCGGTTGACCTTTTCCCCGGAATGTGCGAGACTCCCGCCCGTTTTCGTCTGACCCGCCCGCATAGCTCAGTCGGTAGAGCGCGTCCTTGGTAAGGACGAGGTCATCGGTCCGATTCCGATTACGGGCTCCACCCACGAAACTACCTCACCCACAAACAACAACAACAAAATACAAGAAGGTTCAACATGGCAAAGGAAAATTTCGTCCGTGACAAACCGCACGTCAACGTCGGCACCATCGGCCACGTCGACCACGGCAAGACGACCCTCACCGCCGCTCTGACGCACGTCCAGTCCCTCAAGGGCCTGGCCGACAACATCTCCTACGACCAGGTCGCCAAGGCCTCCGAGTCCGCCGGCCGCCGCGACCCCACCAAGATCCTCACGATCGCCACCTCGCACGTCGAGTACAGCTCCGACAAGCGCCACTACGCGCACGTCGACTGCCCCGGCCACGCCGACTTCGTCAAGAACATGATCGTCGGCGCCGCGCAGATGGACGGCGCGATCCTCGTCGTCTCCGCCGCCGACGGCCCGATGCCGCAGACGAAGGAGCACGTCCTGCTCGCCCGCCAGGTCGGCGTCCCGAAGATCGTCGTCTTCCTCAACAAGGTCGACCTCGTCGACGATCCGGAGCTCCTCGACCTCGTCGAGATGGAGATCCGCGAGCTCCTCAACAAGTACGAGTTCGACGGCGACAACACGCCGATCGTCCGCGGCTCGGCGCTCGCCGCCACGCAGGCCTCCTCGCCCGACGACCCGGCGTGCAAGTGCATCGACGAGCTCCTCAAGACGCTCGACGACTACATCCCCGACCCCGTCCACCAGCTCGACCTTCCGTTCATGATGCCCATCGAGGACATCTTCTCGATCGAAGGCCGCGGCACGGTCGTCACGGGCCGCGTCGAGCGCGGCGTCGTGAAGGTCGGCGACGATGCCGAGATCGTCGGCATCAAGCCCACCCAGAAGACCACGATCACGGGCGTCGAGATGTTCCGCAAGACCCTCGACCAGGGCCAGGCCGGCGACAACGTCGGGTGCCTGCTCCGCGGCACGAAGAAGGAGGAGGTCCAGCGCGGCCAGATCCTCGCGAAGCCCGGCAGCATCACCCCGCACACCGAGTTCGAGGCCCAGGTCTACGTCCTCACCAAGGAGGAGGGCGGCCGCCACACCGCGTTCTTCCCGGGCTACCGTCCCCAGTTCTACATCCGCACCGCGGACGTGACGGGCGACATCAAGCTCCCCGAGGGCGTCGAGATGGTCATGCCCGGCGACAACATCAACATGACGGTCACGCTCATCTACCCCGCCGCCCTGGAGGAGAAGATGCGCTTCGCGATCCGCGAAGGCGGCCGCACCGTCGGCGCCGGCACGGTCACCAAGATCATCAAGTAGCCCGCCGCAAGGCCCGCTGTCTCGGAGGCGCGCCCGATC
>CAMVRE010000328.1 GCA_947169825.1 uncultured Verrucomicrobiota bacterium
TCGACGTTTCCGGAGGAAATCAGATCCTGGAATTGGGTGAAGACCGCCTGGAGGGTGATTCCGTTGCTAGCGACTTTCGTCCGCGTCTGGGGATCGATCATCTCTTTGATCTGCACGAGGAAGTCGGGCATCGTCTCGCCATCCTGGAGGGTGTCGGTGAGCCTCATCGACCTGAGCGCTGTCTTGATCTCCGACAGCTGCTCGTTCATGAGTCTCACCGTCTCGTCCAGACGCTGCATGCTCTGCAGCATGCTGAAGATCGGACCCGGCAGTTCCACGCCCATCTCCTGGATGAGCTGGAAGGCCGCCGACATGACGCGCCCGATGTCGGAGGCGTCCGCGCGGTCGAAGACCTCCTGCAGCGCCCTGACGAGGTCATTGCGCTTGGCGGCGAGGGTCTTCTTGCCTTCGGCCGAGAGAAGATTCTCGTAGTTTTCCAGGAACTTGGACGCTTTCTTCGCCGGAATCCAGGCGAGCGCCCACTTGAGGCTGTTGAGCTCGCTCGCCGAGAACCTGGAGGCGTTGCCGTAGTCGATCACCGTGAGGCGCGTTCCGTCGCACATCAGGTTGCCGGCGTGCACGTCGCCGTGGAAGAACCCGCCGTCGAAGATGGCCTCGAACGTCCACTTCTCGATGAAGCCGGTGAGCTGCTTCTGCCGCTGGAGGATGTCGTTGTAGGTGTCCAGGAGCGCCTCGCGCGTCGTGAGGATCTTGGTGGGGTCGCCGCTGAGGTAGTTTACGCTTCCGTCGGCGTTGCGGACCTTCTTCAGCTTGCCGAGGACCGTGTCGACCCTGGCCTTCGAGTCGGCGATGAAGCGGTCGTAGGTGACGCCGGGGGCCTTGCGGACGACAAGGGTGTTGGCGGTCGCCGCGATGAACGGGTAGAGCTCCATGCTGCGCACGCCCTCGATCTTGTCGTTGACGACGCCGGAGGTGTAGATCGAGCCCTGCTTGACGTTGTTGGCCTCAACCGTGAAGTCAAGCTCCTTGAAGATGCCCTCCAGCCGGACGTCGAACACGCCCGCCATTCCCTTCGTCCGCTTCGCGATGTCGAGGAAGAGGTCGCGCTCGCGGCGGGCGCGGGCCTGGACGTCCGGACGCAGGATCTTGACGACGCACTCCTCGCCGGCGGGGTTGTCGACCGTCACGATCTTGCAGAGGAACGCCTGGCCGACCGTCGCCGCGCCGAGGGACTTCGTCAGCTCGATAGACGTGATGCGTCCGTTGGAGCGCTCGACCATGTCGAGGAGCGTGGCGCGGACCATCTCCGGCGGTATGGACGGGAGGTTGCACTTGAGGTCCGCCACCGCCTGCCGGAGGTCTTGCGGTAGCGCGGTCTGCGGCAGGCCCTGCATGAGCTTCTGCAGCACCGGGCCCGCGCCCTTGATGAGTGCGCCCAGAATCTCGCCGGAGTTGGACTCGGAGCCGGCGTAGCGCAGCAGCGAGGACGCCATGCGGTGGCGGTCGATCGGCTCCATCTTGGAGAAGTAGGTCGAAAGCGCCTCCATGAGAAGCTGACCGTAGCCGGTGTCGACGTCGAGCGTGCCGGATCCCGCGATTTCATCCAGCGTCTTCTGCCAGAGCTGCTTGTTCTTGGCGGTCGCCGTGGACTGGCGGAACGCGGTGGCGAGCTTCTCGGTGAGGACGCCCTGCATCTTCGCGAGCACCTTGTCCGAGGCCGAGGCGAGGTCGGAGGAGAATCCATTGAGGAAGTCGGCGAGCCCGGGAACGCCCGCGCCGTCGTTCGTCTCCAGCGCCTGGAAGAAGGCGTCCAGCCCGCCCGCCGCGTCCACCATGGACTTCAGCTGGATCATGCGCGCCTTGAGGGTCGTGGTGATCTCGTGGGTGCGCGGCACCACGCCGTCGACTTCGCCGCCGGTGGCCAGGCTGAAGGTGTCGAGGAGGTCCGAATCGGAGCCGAGCGAACGCAGCACGATGCCGAGTTCGTACTTGTGGGAGAGTATCGTCCGGCGCATGATGTCCGCGTCGGTCCTGCCGGCGTCGCGGTCGATGTCGTAGCGAGTCGTGTCGTCGGGCATTACGAGTTCGGCGATGAACTCGTGGACGCGGCGACGGCGCGACTGGACGAGCGTCTCGCCTTCGCGGGTCTTGTTTTCCACGGGCAGCTTGACCATCTCGTCGAGCTGGTTCCGGTCGGTCGCCTGCATCTTCCGGTAGAGTTCGAGCGTGGCCGCGCCGTTGAAGCGCGTCACGCCGTCGCCGTTGAGGCCGGCGAGCCTCTCCTTGAAGAACGCCTTCGGGTCGCCCTGGGTCTGCAGCATGCCGCGCGCGAGTTCCGTCAGGTCCGTGGTGGGCACGTGGCAGAGTTCAGTCGCGAGCGTGCCGGTGATGCCGGCGATCACGTTCAGCGCGAGCTGGCGGGCGCGGCTGGAGCCGGCGTCGAAGCCCTCCGCGTTGAAGAGCGCGAGCGCCGCCTCGCGTCCGTAGACCGTCGCGTTGGCCGCGATCTCGTCTTCGATCTGCGAGAGGAAGCCGCGCACGTCGAGGGGGCACACGATCGGGATTTCGACGTTCTTCCGGACCTTGTCGAGATGGTAGTCGTCCTTATTCGACCCGTCGCGCAGCTGCCAGACGTCGATGTTCACCCGCTCCTTCGCGGTGAGGACGCCGTTCGCGACGCTGAGCGTGAACTGTACGCCGTTGTAGGTAACCTGCGACTCGGCCGGACCGTTCGGCGCGGACATCTGCTTGAGCACGTTGTAGACGGCCAGCGTCTCCGCAACATGGGCGGTCGTCGGGATCGCGGTGCGCTTGAAGAACATCGCGCCTTCCCGCTGCTCGGCGTTGAGCTGCGACATCGGATCCAGATCCTGCAGGCCTGCGGGCGGAGGGGTGTCGTCATTGGGATCCGGGTGCTTGATGAGATCGACCACACCCTTGCGCATGAGGGAGAGCGTATTCGAGAAGTCGTTTGCGGTGGTCTCGTAGACGTGCTTGTGGAGGACTCGCAGGCACACCTCGTCGACGCTCCCCGCATCGCACCTGCCGATCACGTACAGGTTGGAGAGGATTGAAAAGAGCGAGGAGACCTTCGAGGTCATACGGCTGTCCGCCAACCCTTGATTCGGCTCGTTT
>CAMVRE010000329.1 GCA_947169825.1 uncultured Verrucomicrobiota bacterium
GAAGGTCATGGCCCGCCTGAAGTCCCCGAACGCCTAGCAATCCCGTCTCGCGCGCACGCCACCCGTCACTCGTCACTCGTCACTCGTCACTCGTCACTCGTCACTCGTCACTGAAAATGGACACCATCCACGTCATGCCGACCGACACGACCATCGTCTCCAGGCCCGCGGACCCCGCCACGCCGCCGCCCTCGTCCGGGGGGACGGACCCCGCCACGCCGCCGCCGATCCCGCCGGCCGCGCCGAAGGCGGCGGCCGCCCCGCCTCCTCCCGCGCCGCCCCGCCGCCCCTGGTGGCGCGAGGCGCTGCACGGCTGCATGATCGCGTCGTTCGCGTTCGTCGTCGTGGCGATCCTGGCGCTCTTCGCCGCGATGCGCGGCTGCGTCGCGATCGCGAAGTCCGCCGGGAAGTCCGGCGATGCCGTGAAGGGCGCGATGGCCGAGTTCGGCGGCCCCTACGCGAAGAGCGACGTCGAGGACCTCAACCTGCAGCGCCCCGGCGCGGAGCTGCCGAAGGAGGCGCCGAAGGTGCTCGTCGTGAAGCTGCGCGGCGTCATCGCGTTCGGCGACGACGACGCGCCGTGGAAGGCCGACGCCACCGGCGCCGACGCGGCGCTGCGCGCGATCCGCAAGGCGACGCTCGACCCGGAGGTCGACGGCATCCTGCTCGACGTCGACAGCGGCGGCGGCGAGGTGACGGCGAGCGACGTGCTCTGGAAGGCCCTGAAGGACTTCCGCGCCTCCCGCCAGGACAGCAAGACGCGCCGGTTCGTCGTGACGATCATGGGCGCGACGGCCGCCTCCGGCGCCTACTACGCCGCCGCGGCGAGCGACTGGATCGTCGCGCACCCCTCGACCATCACCGGCTCGATCGGCGTCAAGATCGAGAGCTTCAACGTGAAGCAGTTCCTCGAGCAGCGCGGCGTGCGCCAGATCTCCGTCGCGAGCGGGCCCAACAAGAACATGATGAGCCCGTTCCAGGACCTCACCGAGCCGCAGCGCCAGCTCGTCCAGGCGGAGGTGGACGCCCTCCACGCGAGGTTCGTCGACGTCGTCGCGAAGGGGCGCAAGCTCGCCGACGACCGCGCCAAGGCGCTCGCGGACGGCCGCGTGTTCCTCGCCGAGGAGGCGAAGAAGGAGGGGCTCGTCGACGAGGTCGGCTACCTCGAGGACGCGAAGGCGAAGGTCTCGGCGCTGCTCGGCGGCAAGACCCCGCGCTATTTCGTCTACGGCGCCGACCAGGGCTTCCTCAAGGCCCTCTTCTCGCCGTCCTTCCTCGGCGCCGTCGTCCACGAGGCGCTGCCCGACGCGGGGCTCTCCGCGCCCTCCGGCGTCCGCGCGGAGTAGCCCCTACCGCCCGCCGAGCGCGTAGAGCGCGACAGCGGCGAGGAGCAGCGCCGCCGCGGCGACGCGGCGCGCGAGGACGGCGCGGCTCACGCGCTCCTCCAGGTCCGTGCGCCCGGCGCGCGCGACGAGCCAGCCGAGCGCGATCGAGAGGAGCCCGCGCGTGTTCTGGACGATGTTCCCCAGCACGATGCCGCACAGGGCGAAGCAGGCGTAGAGCGCGGCCATCGCGACGAACCACACCGCCGCGTAGGGCGCGGCCCAGCGCAGCCACCCCGCGCGCGGGAGCGGCGGGCAGAAGGGCATCGCGAACGCGGCGGCGCCGGCGCACACGAGGTAGATGTAGCCCAGCGAGAAGATCGCGCGCGGCGCGAAGGACGGGAACGCGGGCTCGACGGCGGCGAACGTCTCGCCGATGAGCCAGTCGGAGAGGGAGAAGCCGGCGCACGTGGCGAGGAGCCAGCCCCAGCCGGCGCGCCCGAGGCGCCGCCCGGCGAAGGCGAGCGCGGCGGTGGCGGCGAGGACGAGCCCCACGGCGGCCCACTGCAGCGCGGTGCACGGCCGCGCGAGCGCGAACGTGTAGAACGCGGCGAGCATCGGCACCTTGAGGCCGAGCATCGGCGAGGCGAGGGAGGCGTCGACCGACCGCAGCATCTGGATCATCGTCGCGTTGGCGACGACGCAGCACGCCATGCTCCAGAACGCGGGGGCGAACGCGGCGCGCCACGGGATCGCCCCCTGCGCGAGCGGCAGCGTCGCGGCGACGACCGCCGCCGCGGCCGGCGCCATCAGCAGGTAGGAGGGCGGCAGGAGCGTCCACGCCGGCCGCCCCGACAGCCGCACGTATCGCGCCGAGACGAGATACGAGCACGACTGCAGGAACGCCGCGAGGAAGCCGACGGCGATGCCAGCGGGGACGGTGGCGGGAATCTCGGCGAGAACGGGAAGGGCGGGGAGCATGATCGGCCAGGGCTTTTCTCCCCGGTGTTTCGAACGCGCCGCATTCTATCACGCCCCCTTGCCGCGAGGCAATCATCGGCCACATCTTGTGCGGAATCGCTCTAGCCGTGGATGGGGGCGAGCAGCTCCCAGGCCGTCGCCAGGGCGTTGTAGGCGCCGTGGACCGCCATCGCCGCGACGATCCAGGGCGTCGCGAGCGAGGGTTCGGCCGCGCCGCGCGCCGCCGCGGCGCGGCGCCAGGCGCGGGCGAGTCCGAAGCCGGAGAGCGACGCGCAGACGACGTGCAGCGCCGTGCACGCGAAGAGCCGCCACAGCACGATCTCCGGCGTCGGGTCCTGGATGTAGACGAAGAAGTAGACCAGGTTCTCGATGGTCGCGAAGACGAGCCCCGAGAGCGCGCAGAGACCCGCGAGCGACGCGCCCGAGGAGAACAGCCACGGCCGCTTCTCCAGCATCATCAGCGGCGCCGCGATCTTCGCCAGCTCCTCGGCGACGGGCCCCGCGACCGCGATCGCGAGGGCCGTCGCGGAGACGCTCTCCCCCACGATCGCGCACAGCAGCGCGAACGGCCCCGCCTCCAGCGCGAGCGCGAGGAAGACCCCCGCCCGGCGCGTCGGGCGCGCCCCGTCCCACTGCGCCGCGAGCCACGCCGCGTGCCGCGCGCGCGCCGCCGCGGTGAGACCTTCGGCCACCAATCTCTCCTCGCTACCCCTGTACCACTCTCCTACAATCACTCCTCACTGGGTCATACTTTTTGCCACTTGGAGCGCAAACTAATAGAGAAACTTTT
>CAMVRE010000330.1 GCA_947169825.1 uncultured Verrucomicrobiota bacterium
AGTCCTGACGGCCGGGCTCCGTCCCGGCCGATCCGCGACGCCGCGCGCGCCGCGCTCTTCGACGAGGCGGCCGGTCTCTGGATCGACGGCCTGGACACGCCCGATCCCGGTTCTCCGCCGTGGCGGCCGGCGAATCCGCGCGGCCTGCGCCGGCACGGCGCGCACGCGAACATCCTCGCCGCGCTCTTCGGGCTCTCCGAGGGCGACGAGGCCCGCGCGATCCTGCGCCGCGCGCTCTCGGGCGAACTGGGGCCGATCCAGCCCTGGTTCGCCCACTGGGCGCTCGAGGCCGCGGCGTGGCTCGGACTCTTCGAGGAGCTCGGCATGCCGCTCCTCCGCCAGTGGATTCCCTCCGTCGAGGAGTGCGGCAAGGGCCTCGCCGAAGGGTGGCACGCGCCGGAGCCGGGCTACGCCTTCGACCACTCGCACGCCTGGGGGGGCACGCCCGCGTGGCAGCTCCCCGTGCGGCTCCTCGGGCTGCGCATCCTCGAGCCGGGCTTCCGCCGGATCGAGCTGGCGCCGAACCTCTGTGGCCTCGACCGGGCGGACATCGTCCTGCCGACGCCCCTCGGCCTTTTCCGCGCGAAGCTCCGCGCCGGACGCGAGCCGGAGATCGAACTCCCGCCCGGGCTCTCAGCGACGGTCTCCGGCTAGCGCGCGGCTCCCGGGTCAGCGGACGGTCCAGACGGCCTGCTCCGCGCCGGCAAAGCGGAGCTTGGCGGCCGTGGGCGAGGCCTTCCGGCCGTTCACGGTCACGGATGCGAAGTCGTCGTAGAGGACGAAGGAGACGGCCTTCGCGGGGCCGTAGCCGTCGCGAACGAGGGCGGTCGAGATCGCGAGCATGCCGTCCTCGGCGATCTCCGCGTGGACGGAGAGCTGCGAGCGCGCGCCCTTGCGGTAGTCGAGCGTGTGGCCGTCGTCGAAGACGTAGTCCGTCCCGGCGGCGCGCTTCGTGGCGACGCCCTCGCGCGGCTTGCGCAGGAAGACGTGCAGCTCGACCTTCGCGCCGTCCCAGCGGTGGTCGGCGCCGATCTCGCCGGGCTGCATCGGGACGATCTCGCCCTCACGGAAGTAGATCGGCGTCGTCTCGCGCGAGGTCCAGCGTTCGAAAGTGCGGTCGCCCTCGACCCACGCCGCGTCGATCGCCGAATACCAGCCGCCGGGCGGCAGGACGACGACGGGGGCGGCCTTGTCGACCTGCGGGCGCTGCAGCACCGCGGGCCCGACCATGAACTCGGCGTCGAGCCGGTCGAGCTTCGCGTTCGGGGTGGAGTCGAACTCGTAGAAGACGGGGCGCAGGATCGGGTCGCCGACCTCCTCCTGCTGCGCGAAGAGCTGGTAGAGGTAGGGCCGCATCTTGTAGCGCAGGCGCGTGTATTCGAGCAGCACGTTGCGGTATTCGCTGTCGAAGTTCCACGGCTCCTGGCGGATCGTCCCGCGGCAGGAGTGGTTGCGGAAGAACGGGAAAAGGAAGCCGGCCTTGTACCAGTCGACCATCAGCTGCGGCGTCGTGTTGCCCATGAAGCCGCCGGCGTCCGGCGCGTTGAACGGGACGCCGGAGAGCGAGAGGTTCACGCTGCACGGGATCGAGGCCTGCAGGTAGTGCGCGTTGGAGGAGTTGTCGCCCGTCCAGATCGCGCTGTAGCGGTTGTGGCCGATGAAGCCCGAGCGGCAGATCATGAACGGGCGCTCGCCGGGGCGCGCCTTGAGGAAGCCCTCGCGGCTCGCCTTCGCCATGCCGGTGGCGTACTGGTTGTGGAAGGACGAGTGCGGCTTGCGGCCGCGGTCGAAGCGCATCGCGTCGTAGTCGACGTGCGCCGTGGCGGGGTCGTTCATGTCGAGCCACGCGCCGGCGACGCCGCTCTCGCGCGCCCACTTCGCGAGGTGGTCGCGCCACCACGCGCGGCCGGCTCCGATCGAGAAGTCGGGGAAGAGCGTGTCGCCCGGCCAGACGCGGCCGATGAACGGCGTCCCCTCGGGCGTCCTGCACCAGACGTCGGCCTTGTCGCCGTCTTTCTTCGGGCCGTAGGCGTCGTCGTTCTTCACGCCCGGGTCGAGGATTGGGACGAGTTTGCGGCCGAACTTCTTCTCAAGCGCGGCGGTCGTCTTCGCGATGTCGGGGAAGAACCGCTTGTTCCACGAGAAGACGCGGTAGCCGTCCATGTATTCGATGTCGAGCCAGAGCGCGTCGCACGGGAAGCCGTAGCGGGCGAGCTCGGCGTTGAGCATCTCGAGGTCCTCGTCCTTCTCGTAGCCCCAGCGGCACTGGTGGTAGCCCAGCGCCCACGCGGGCGGCATCGGCGTGCGGCCGACGAGCGCCTGGAGCTTGCGCGTCACCTCGCGCGCCGACGCGCCGGGGATCACGTAGAGCTCGGGCCGGCCCTCGTAGGCGCCCATCCAGAAGAGGGCGGACTCCTCGTGCGCCTGGAGGCGGTCCTCCGCGCCGTGGCCGCCGCCGATGGCGCCGACCTTCTCCGCGGCCGTGCAGGCGAACGTCATGAACGGGTTGTCGAGCAGGAGCCCGACCCAGCCCCTGCCGGGGACCTGCACCAGGAGGTAGGGCACCGAGACGTACATCGGGTCGGGGTTCTCCTCCGACCAGACGCGCCAGTGGAAGTCGGCCGCGACGTCGGTGTTCCAGAAGTTTGTGCGCAGACCGCTCCGCTCCATCCCGAACATCTTCTCGCCGAGGCCGTAGTAGCGGGCGCCCTCCGGCGCGGCGAACGCGAACAGCGACGCCTCGCCGCACTTGCCGAAGGCGCGCCCGGCGGGCGCCTCGAGGAGCGTGGCGCCGTCCGCGCCCCTGAGGATCCAGCCGCCGCCGGGGAGGAGCTCGAGCGAGGTCTTCCCGGACCTGGCGGGCTTCGCGTCGAGTTCCGCCTGCGACTCGCGGGCGGCCCAGCCGGCGGGGCCGGAGACGGCGACGTGCCAGACGTCGTCCCGGAGGCGGCGGACGGCGAAGTCGATCTTCGCGCTTCCGATTCTCGCCCTGCCGGGGCGCAGGTCGGAGGCGAAGGCGAAGTTGGCGGGATACGGGTGCTTGTGGAAGAGCATGGCGTGGGGAGGGTT
>CAMVRE010000331.1 GCA_947169825.1 uncultured Verrucomicrobiota bacterium
TGTCGCGGGAGGAGAAGAACGCGGAGTTCGCAAGCGTGCGGAAGGTGTCGAGGGAGGGAGGGAGCGGCATGGCGGAGGTCCTTTCGCAGGTAGTACACGGAAGAGGCGGGAAGGTTACACGGCGGGGCCCGCGCTCCGGCGCATGGGTCAGGCCAGCATTCCCAGCGGCGGGGAGGCGGGGGCGGAGGCGCCGGCGGCGGGGAGGGCGCCCTTGACGCGCTCGGCCCAGAGGTCGCAGAGCTGGAGGATCTTCTCGAGCGTCGCGACGAACTCCTCCACGTCCTCGGCGGCCCTGTCCAGGTCGAAGAAGTAGTTGTAGACCACGGTCTCGCTCTCGGGCTCGAGCGCGAAGTAGCCGCCAGCGGTCTCCTTGCCGAAGAGCCCGCCCGCGAGCAGGTCGCGGTAGACCTCGCGCGGGGCGTCCGTCGGCAGCTCCGCCACCTCGACGAAGCAGAGGACGCGGCCCGTCGCCTCGACGAACTGCAGGTTCACGTTGTAGGCGTCGTCCACGCGGACGGAGACGAGCCCGCCCTCGTCGGGCACGAGCGAATCGATGCCGGTCTCCTCGCGGATCTGCTTCAGGAACTTCGCGTAGTCTTCGTGTGTCGCCATGTCGTGTCTTTCGGTTGGAGCGCGTTCCATTCTACACGAAACCGGCCGCGAAGGATAGGAAAAACTCGCGCGGGGCGGCGAAACCGCCGCCCGCTCCGCCGGGGCTCGCCCTCCCTATTCCGGCCGGAGGTCGGCGAGAAGGACCTGGAGCTTCTCCTTGGCCCGGTGGATGCGGACCTTGACGAGATTCTCGCTCGCGCCGGTCTCGTGGGCGATCTCGCGGATGGAGAGCTCGCCGATCTGGAACATCGTGAACGCCTCGCGAAGAAGGGGAGGGAGCTGCGCAAGCGCCTTCTGGAGGCGGTCGCGCAGGTATTCGGCGTCGGTGGGCGAGGGCGCGGGCTGCGTCGCGCCCGCGGCGTCCTCGCCGATCTCCTCCACGAACGCGATCTTCGCGTCGTCCCGCCACATGTTCTTGCGGAGGTTCTTCGCGATCGTGTAGACGAGCCCGGAGACGGCGGAGTCGTTGTCGCGCAGGTCGTCGCGCATCTCCCAGAGCTTGAGGAAGGCGCGCTGCGTGAGATCGCAGGCGTCTTCGTAGGTTGAACCGGTCGCGACAAGCCAGTTCGTGAGCTTCGGCGCGATGGCCGTGTAGTGCTCTTCGATGGTCATGTCGGGAAGGCCGGCATCGGCGGCGGCGGCAGCGAGAAGGCCGCGGTGAAGAGGCGGCCGAGCGCATCGTCGCGGCGGAGGGCGGACTCCGGGACGGCCTCGACGGCCTCGTCGCCGGAGACGCGCGCCTCGGTGACCTTGAGCGCGGGGCGGTCGGACGCCTGGTCGGAGGCGGCTTCCGGGCGCAAGGTCGCCGCGGGGGTCGCGACGGGGGTGCTGCGGGGGTTGAAGGAGATGTCCATGTTCGTTCGCGTGGGCTTGGGTTCCCGGGCGGAGGGTCCCGTTCCGGGGACACGGTGCGTTCGCGTGTCGCCTATGATACACGAAAGCCCGATGAAATGTTACAAGAAAATTTTTCCACCCTCCTAGACCTCATTTTTCGCTTGACTCTATTAATAGAAACACCTAGAATCCCCCTCCGTTCTCGCGAACCACGGAACCGCACGCCATGAACTACCCAGCCACGCTTGAAAAGCTGATCGCCCGCACGGACCTCTCGGAGGACGAGACGTTCGCTCTCTTCGACGAACTCTTCCACGGCGCCCTCACGGACGCGCAGATC
Source organism: uncultured Verrucomicrobiota bacterium (assembly GCA_947169825.1). Lineage (GTDB taxonomy): Bacteria > Verrucomicrobiota > Kiritimatiellia > RFP12 > UBA3636 > UBA3636. The sequence goes on from CAMVRE010000331.1 coordinate 1,787, forward strand.
GGCGCGTTCCTCGCCGCGCTCTCCGCCAAGGGCGAGACGGTCGCCGAGATCGCCGCCGCCGCGCGCGCCATGCGCCAGGCCGCCGCGAAGATCTCGTCCCTCAAGCCCAACACCGTGGACACCGTCGGCACCGGCGGCGACCACGGCATCACGTTCAACATCTCGTCGACCACGGCGTTCGTCGCCGCCGGCGCGGGCGCCGTCGTCGCCAAGCACGGCAACCGCTCCAGCTCCGGCCGCACGGGCTCGGCCGACTGCCTCGAGGCGCTCGGCCTCAACCTCGCGTGCGAGCCCGAGGTGATGGAGGAGGCCCTCAACGAGATCGGCATCTGCTTCCTCTTCGCGCAGACCTTCCACAAGGCGATGCGGTTCGTCGGCCCCGCGCGCAAGCAGCTCGGCGTCCGCACGGTCTTCAACCTCCTCGGCCCGCTCACGAACCCCGCCGGCGCGCGCACCCAGCTCATCGGCGTCTACGCGCCCGAGCTCACCGAGGTCTATGCGGGCGTCTTCAAGCGCCTCGGCTCCACGCACGCCCTGATCGTGCACGGAAGCGACGGCATGGACGAGATCACCGTCACCGGCCCCTCGCGCTGCTCGGAGCTGAAGGACGGCCTGATCCGCACCTACGACATCGACCCCGAGCCGATCTTCGGCGGCTACGCGGAGCTCGGCGAACTCGCGGGCGGCGACGCGAAGGAGAACGCCGACATCGCGACCGGCATCCTCACCGGGAAGATCCGCGGCGCCAAGCGCAACGTGGTGCTGATCAACGCCGCCGGCACGCTCCTCGCCGCGGACCTCGTCCCCGATCTCGCGACCGGCGTGAAGAAGGCCGAGGAGTCCATCGACTCCGGCGCCGCCTACGAGAAGCTGCGCCGCCTCGTCGAGATCTCCAACTCGTAGAACGCCTCGCCGCGGCGCTTCGCGCTCGGCGAGGGTCGCATTCAGCATTCAGCATTCAGCATTCAGCATTCAGCATTGACATGCGCGCCCCCCTCAAGATCTGCGGCCTGACCGATCCCGCCGACGCGCGCCTCTGCGCGGAGGCCGGCGCGGCGGCGCTCGGCGCGGTGTTCTACCCGCCGAGCCCGCGGAACGTCTCGCCGGAGCGCGCGGCGGAGGTCTTCGCGGACGTCCCGCCGGACGTCGCGCGCGTCGGCGTCTTCGTCGACGCCACCGCCGCGGACATCCTCCGCGCCGCGCGCATCGCGGGGCTCGCGGTCGCGCAGCTGCACGGCGCGGAGCCGCCCGCGCTCGCCGCGGAGCTCCTCGCCGCGGG
>CAMVRE010000332.1 GCA_947169825.1 uncultured Verrucomicrobiota bacterium
GCGTTCGGGGCGGCGCTGGCGTTCACGCTCTTCTTCTCGCTCTATCCGCACGAGGCGGTCGACGCGACCTTCTCCGAGGAGGTGCAGGCGTTCGACTGGCTCTTCCACGCGCTCTGCTACGCCACGCTGTCCGCGACCTGGCTGCTCGGGCGCGCGAAGCGTCCGCAGGGCCTTCTCCCGCGGCTCGACGCCGCCCTCGCCTTCGCCTCGCTCGGCTGTGCGTTCGAGCTGGCGCAGGCGCTGCTTCCGTTCGTCGCGCGCTCCTGCACGCTCTCCGACGCCTCCGCGAACGCCCTCGGCACCCTCCTCGGCGCCCTGCTCGTCCCCTTGCCCGGAGACGACGACAAGCGCGGCGCCGGTTGAAAACCGGGGTTCGTTCTGCTAGACTGCGCGGCGCGTTGCGGCGCACGCCGGAGCGCGACGAACAATGTCCGAAGAACTCACCCCGATGCTGCGGCAGTACCGCGCGATGCGGCAGGAGCTGGACGGCGACGCGCTGCTCCTCTTCCGCCTCGGGGACTTCTACGAGCTGTTCATGGACGACGCCCGCCGCGCCGCCCCCCTCCTCGGCCTCGCCCTCACCCACCGCGCCGGCCAGCCGATGTGCGGCATTCCGCACCACGCGATCGACGCCTACCTCGCCAAGATCGTCCGCGCCGGCCTCAAGGCCGCCATCTGCGACCAGATGGAGGACCCGAAGAGCGTCAAGGGCGGCCGCATGGTCCGCCGCGAGATCACCCGCATCGTCACCCCCGGCACGATCACCGAGGAGACGCTCCTGGCCGACGACGCCGACAACTACCTCGTCGCCGTCGTCCCCGAGCCCGCCAAGGGCGCGCAGGGGTTCGTCGTGGGCGTGCTCGAGCTCTCCACCGGCGAGCTCTTCTGCGAGGCGCCCGCGGACCGCGCCGAGCTCTCCGCCTGCCTCGCACGGCTCGCCCCCGGCGAGGCGATCGTCCCCGACCGCGCCGGCGCCCCGCCCGCCCCGCGCGACGGCGAGGTCCTCGCCGCGCTCGCCGAGGCCGGCGTCACCTGCGTGACGCCCGTCGACGAATGGTACTTCGACCCCGTCTCGGCGCACGACGAGCTGTTGCGCCACTTCGGCGTCGCCTCGCTCGACGGCTTCGGCTGCGAAGGGCGCCCCGCGCTCGATGCCGCCGCGGGCGCGCTCCTGCGCCGCGTGCGCGACGACCTGCACCGCGACGTCGCCCACGTCCGCCGCCTCGCGCTGCGCCCCTCGTCCGGCCACCTCGCGCTCGACGAGACCACGCGCGCGCACCTCAACCTCTTCCCGGACGGCACCGGCCGCAGCCCCGGCGCCTCGCTCTACGAGGTCCTCAACGCGACCTGCACCCCGATGGGCGCGCGCCTGCTGCGCGCCTGGCTCGCCCGCCCGCTCTGCGACAAGCCCGCGATCGACGCGCGCCTCGACGCCGTCGGCGCCCTCGTCGCCGGCCGATCCGCCCTCACCCCCCTGCGCAGCGCGCTCTCCGCCGTCCGCGACCTGGCGCGCGCCATCGCCCGCGTCTCGCTCGGCCGCGGCGGCGCTCGCGACGTCGCCGCCATCTCCGCCGCGCTCCGCGCCGTCCCGGCCCTCCGCGAGCGCCTCGCACCCGCGGCCGCCTCCTCTGCCCTCCTCTCCGAAATCCTCGGCGGCCTCCTCCCGCTCCCCGAGCTCGCCGACGAGATCGACCGCACGCTCGCCGACGAGCCCCCCGCCATGCTCGCCGACGGCGGGGTCGTCCGGCGCGGATTCTCGCCCGAGCTCGACGCCCTCCGCGACGCGCAGACCGACGGCCGCGAATGGATCGCGCAGTACCAGGCCTCCGAGGCCGCGCGCACCGGCATCAAGAACCTCAAGGTCCGCTTCAACCGCGTCTTCGGCTACTTCATCGAGGTCACCGCCTCCCAGCTCGGCAACGTCCCCGACGACTACCAGCGCAAGCAGACGATCGCCGGCGGCGAGCGCTTCACCACGCCCGCCCTCAAGGAGCGAGAGCAGCTCATCGCCGGCGCCCAGGAAAAGGCCCTCGAGCTCGAGCAGCGCCTCTTCGAGGAGCTCCGCTCGCACGTCGTCGCGCGCACCGGCGAGATCCAGGGCGTCGCGGACGCCGTCGCGCGCCTCGACGTGCTGTGCTCCTTCGCCGACCGCGCCCTCGCGCTCGGCTACGCGCGCCCGGAGATCGACGAAAGCGACGCCATCGACATCCGCGGCGGCCGCCACCCGATCGTCGAGCAGCTGCCCGGCTCCGAGCGCTTCGTCCCGAACGACGCCCGCCTCGACCGCACCTCGCGCCAGATCCTCGTCATCACCGGCCCGAACATGGCCGGCAAGTCCACCTACCTGCGCCAGGTCGCGCTCATCGTCGTGCTCGCGCAGGCCGGCAGCTTCGTCCCCGCCGACGCCGCCCGCATCGGGCTGGTGGACCGCGTCTTCACGCGCGTCGGCGCGGCCGACGACCTCGCGCGCGGCCGCTCGACGTTCCTCGTCGAGATGCAGGAGACGGCCAACATCCTCCACAACGCCACGCCGCGCTCGCTCATCGTCCTGGACGAGATCGGCCGCGGCACGTCGACCTTCGACGGCATCTCCATCGCGTGGGCCGTGGCGGAGTACCTGCACGACGAGCCCCGCGTCAAGGCGCGGACGCTCTTCGCGACGCACTACCACGAGCTCACGGACCTGGCGCTCTCCAAGCCGGGCGTAGCCAACTGCTCCGTGCTCGTGCGCGAGCGCGGCGACGGCATCGTGTTCCTGCGCCGCATCGTCGAGGGCCCGGCCGACCGCAGCTACGGCATCGCGGTGGCGAAGCTGGCGGGGATGCCGGAGCCGGTGCTCGCCCGCGCGCGACAGATCCTCTCCAACCTCGAGGCCAACGAGCTCTCCGAGGCGACGGGCCAGCCCGCCTTCGCGGCCTCGACCCCGCGACCCCGCCGCGCCGCCCGCCCCGGCGACGACCGCCAGATGACTCTCTTCTAGCAAGTCCTCCGTGGCGGGGTGCGGGCGTGCCCGCACCCCGCCACGGAGGGCGTTGTATCGCCCGCGCGTTGCGCGGGCGAC
>CAMVRE010000333.1 GCA_947169825.1 uncultured Verrucomicrobiota bacterium
ATGGGCAACATGGCCAACCGCATGACCGCCAAGGCCGGCGGCCTCGCGGACGTCTCCGCCTCGCTCGTCTCCGCGCTCTTCGAGCTCGGGGCGGACGTGCACGTCGCCCTCCCCTACTACCGCAAGATGTTCCACATGGACGTGGGGAACCTTGTCGAGCGCGAGCTGCTCGTCTACAAGTCCGTCCTCCCCGAGTCCCGCATCCACCTCGCCCACGACCGCCTCTTCTACTACCGCGACCGCGTCTACTCCGGCGACGACCAGGTGAACCCCCGCATCGCGCTGGCGTTCCAGCGCGAGGTGATCAACAACATCATTCCGGTCGTCCGCCCCGACCTCGTGCACTGCAACGACTGGATGACGGGCCTCGTCCCGGCCGCCGCCCGCGCGATGGGGATCCGCTCGCTCTTCACGGTCCACAACATCCACACGCGCCAGCTCACGCTCCCCCAGATCGAGGACTTCGGCATCGACGCGGCGGAGTTCTGGAGCGAGCTGTACTACTCGGCGATGCCCGGCAACTACGAGTTCACGCGCAACAACAACGTCCCGGTGGACCTGCTCGCCTCCGGCATCTTCGCCGCGCACTACGTGAACACCGTCTCGCCCGCATTCCTCGACGAGATCGTCCGCGGCGAGCACGACTTCGTCCCGGACGCCATCCGCTCCGAGATCCGCGCCAAGGCCGCCGCCGGCTGCGCCGAGGGCATCCTCAACGCGCCCGACGGAAACAACGACCCCGCCACGGACGACGCGCTTCCGGAGAAGTACACGGCCGCCACGCAGGCCGCCGGCAAGCTCGCCGCCAAGCGCAGGCTGCAGGAGGACCTCGGGCTCGACCGCGACGACAACGCGACGATCCTCTTCTGGCCCTCGCGCCTCGACCCGGTCCAGAAGGGATGCTCGCTCCTCACCGACATCCTCTACTCGATCGTCCACCGCTACTGGGACCGCAACCTGCAGGTCGTCGTCGTCGCCAACGGCGCCTACCAGGGCGTCTTCCGCGACATCGTGAACTTCCACGGCATCCACAACCGCGTCGCGGTGGCGGACTTCCACGAGCCGCTCTCGCGCCTCGCCTACGCGGGCTCGGACTTCGTGCTGATGCCGTCGCTCTTCGAGCCGTGCGGCCTCCCGCAGATGGTCGGCGCGCTCTACGGCTCGCTCCCGATCGTTCGCGACACGGGCGGGCTCCACGACTGCGTCGAGACGATCGACGCCGCGCGCTCGACCGGAAACGGCATCGTCTTCCGCGACTATGACGCCAACGCGCTCTCGTGGGCGATCGACCGCGCGATGGACTTCCGCGCGCTGCCGGCCGCCGTGCAGCGGCGCGAGGTCTCGCGCGTCATGCGCGACGCCGCGCAGCGCTTCAACCACAAGGTCTGCGCGAAGGCCTACATCGACATGTACGAGCGGATGCTCAAGCGCCCGCTCGTCGCGCGGTCGTAGCCCCCGATGGCGGACTCCTGGCAGCGGCAGCTCCGCCGTGCGGCGCGCTCGCTCGACGAGCTCCGCGCGCGGTTCCTCCCCGGCCTGGAGATCACGCCGGAGATGCGCGAGGCGGAGCGGCGCTTCCCGACGGCCGTCACGGAGCACTACGCCTCGCTCGTCGAGCGCCCCGACTTCTCCGACCCGATCTTCCGCCAGTGCGTCCCGTCCGGCGAGGAGCTCGTCCCCGCGCCGTGGGCCTCGCGCGACCCGCTCGCCGAGGAGCCCTGCTCGCCGCTGCCGCGCCTCGTGCGGCGCTACCCCGACCGCGCGGTGCTGCTCGCCTGCGACGCCTGCGCGTGCCGCTGCCGCCACTGCTTCCGCAAGCGCGTCTCCGCGCGCGGCGGCCCCGCGGTCTCCGACGCCGAGCTCGCCGCCGTCGCGCGCTGGCTCCGCGCGAACCCGCGGGTGGAGGACGTCCTCGTCTCGGGCGGCGACCCGCTCGTCCTGCCGGACGCCCGCGTCGCCGCGATCCTCGGCGCGCTGCGCTCCGTCCCCACGGTCCGCGTCGTGCGCATCGCGACGCGACTTCCCGCGACGCTCCCCGCGCGCTTCACCCGCGGTCTCGTCCGGATCCTCGCCGCCGCGCGCCGCGGCGGCGGGCCCGCCGTGTTCGTGAGCGCCCACTTCAACCATCCGCGCGAGCTCGCGCCCGAGGCGGCCGAGGCGTGCGCGCGGCTCGTCGACGCGGGGATCCCCGTGCAGAACCAGGCCGTGCTCCTGCGCGGCGTGAACGACGACCCCGCCACGATGGAGGCGCTCTGCCGCGCGCTCTACCGCATCCGCGTCCGCCCCTACTACCTCTTCCAGGCGGACCTGGCCGAGGGGATCGAGCACCTGCGCACGCCGCTCGCGACGGGGCTCCGGATCATGGCGCGCCTGCGCGCGAACCTGAGCGGCCCGGCCATCCCCAACTTCTGCCTCGACCCGCCCGGCCATGCCGGCAAGATCGAGCTCGCGCCGGCGACCGTCGCGCGCCGCGTCCGCGGGACGACGGAGGTCCGCGCCGGCGACGGCACGCCGTTCCGGTATCCAGACCCCGTCTAGTGCGATTCCAACGATTCCGCGGCCGCGCGGAACGCGACCGTTGAAACACTAAATTTTGAAATTTCAAATCGTTATATCATTGAAAATCCCTCGTTAAAAATTCTTCAAAAAAAATATTGAATATTTGTTCATGTTTTGAAGTCATATTCGTGTAAACCCCGTAACACATAGGAGGCACACCATGAACAACCCCACCCTCAAGCACATCGCCCTGCCGCTGCTGGCCCTCTGCCTGCTCGCGGCTCCCGGAACCGCGGAAGCGCGCCACCACTCCGGCGGCGGAGCGCTCGTCGCCGGACTCGTCGTCGGCTCGCTCTTCGGAGCCGCCGCCGTCGCGGCTGCCGCGACGCCGGTCGAAACCACGACGGTCGTCTACGAGACGCCGCCCGCGATCGTCCAGCCCGCGACGACGGTCGTCTACCAGCAGCCCGTGGTCACCCGGACGGTCTACGCGGCCCCGCCGCCCCCGCCGCCCCCGCCCCCGCGCTGGCATCGTCCGCCGCCGCCGCCCCCGCCGCGCT
>CAMVRE010000334.1 GCA_947169825.1 uncultured Verrucomicrobiota bacterium
CCGCGCGGAGGCGCGGAGGGAGGCGGAGAGCTCGAATTCGCCCGCCTCGAAGCGGCGGGTGCCGTCGGGCTGCATCGCGGCGAGGTCCTTGCGAGAGAGAGAGAGCTTCACCGTCCTCGTCTCGCCCGGCTTCAGCGAGACCTTCTCGAATCCGACGACGCGCCGGATCGGCTGGGTGCTCGTGCTCTCGAGGTCCGAGAGATACCAGATCACGGTCTCAGCGCCCTCGCGCTTCCCCGTGTTCCTCACCGTCACGGACGCCTCGACGCGCCCGCCGCGGCGCACGGCGGCCTTCGCCCTGCCGTACTCGAACGTCGTGTAGGAGAGCCCGTAGCCGAACGGCAGCCACGGGTCGTTCTCGTGCGGACAGTCGAGGTAGTCGAAGAGGTTCTCGCGGCTGCGCGGCTGGGCGTTGTAGAAGACGGGGATCTGCCCGACGGCGCGCGGGAAGGTCATCGCGAGGCGGCCGGAGGGGTTCGCGGCGCCGGTGACGAGCTCCCACGCGGCCTGGGCGGCGCGCGAGCCGCCCTGCCAGAGATAGAGGATCGCATTGAGCTTCGCGGCGGTCTCGGGGAACGCGAGCGGACGGCCCGCGGCGACGAGGCCGACGAGCGGCTTGCCCGTCGCGGCGAGGGCGTCGACGAGCGCCTCCTGCGCGGGCGAGAGGCGGATGTCGCGGCGCGACTTGTATTCGCCCGAGAGCCAGCCCGGCTCGCCGAGCGCGACGACGACGACGTCCGCGGCGCGCGCGGCGCGGACCGCCTTCGCGATCGCGGCGCGGTCCGGCGGCAGGCCCGGATCGAGGATCGAACCCTCGACGAAGTCGACCGTCCGCAGCCGCGGCGCGCCCTCGGGCGGCAGCGCGCAGCCGGGCGCGTAGTCGATTTTCGCGTTCGGGAAGAAGCGCGCGGCCTCGTCCCGGAGTGACGGCGTCTCCTCGTGGTTCTTCGCGCACATCGCCGCCCACGTGCCGACGAGCGCGGGGCAGTCGTCCGCCGCCGGTCCGACGAGCGCGAGGCGCTTCACCTTCCTCGGGTCAAGAGGGAGCAGCCCCTTCTCGTTCTTGAGCAGGACGGCGCAGCCGCGCGCGCATTCGGCCGCGAGGTCGAGGTCGGCGGGGAGGCGGCAGGACCTCTCGCGCGGGAGTTCGGGGACGTAGGGATGCTCGAAGAGGCCGCACTCGAACTTGACGCGCAGCACGCGCTCCACGGCGCGGTCGAGCACGCGCATCGGAAGGCGGCCGGCCTTGACGAGGGCCGGGATGTTGCGGAAGACGTCGTCCGACATGTCCATGTCGTTGCCGGCCGTGAGCGCGGCGAGCGTCTGGACGGCCGGGTCGGAGCTGTAATGCTGGATGCGCAGCTGCGAGACGGCGCCCCAGTCGGAGACGACGAAGCCGTCGAAGCCCCATTCGCCGCGGAGGATGTCCGTCAGCGTCTCCCGGTTCGCGACGGCGGGCGTGCCGTCGATGCAGTTGAAGGAGCTCATGAGCGTCCGCGCGCCGGCGCGCACGCCCGCCTCGAACGGCGGCAGGTACCACTCGCGCAGCGCGCGCGCCGAGATCTCCGTGTAGGAGTAGTCGCGCCCGCCCTCGCTCGCGCTGTAGCCGACGAAGTGCTTGAGGCAGGCGACGACGCGGCCCGGCTTCCGCAGGTCCGCGCGGCTCCGCCCCTGGTAGCCGCGGACGGCGGCCGCGGCGAAGACGCCGTTCGTGAACGGGTCCTCGCCGTAGCCCTCGACGTTGCGGCCCCAGCGCGGGTCGTGCCCGACCTCGACCATCGGGGAGAAGGTCCAGTCGACGCCGCCGTCCGTCCAGCACTCGCGCGCCGCGACGCGGCACGCCCTCTCCGTGAGCGACGGGTCGAACGAGCAGGACTGCGCGAGCGGGACGGGGAAGCCCGTGCGCCAGCCGTGGATGACGTCGTAGCCCCAGAGGATCGGGATGCCGAGGCGCGTCCCCTCGACGGCCATGCGCTGGAACGCGTTGCGCGCGGCGGCGCCGCCGGTGAAGGAGAGGACGGAGCCGATCGTCGGGTCGAACGGATGGTCGGGCCCGACGTTGTTCGGGTTGGTGTCGCGGCCGATCGGGTTCTGGATGAGCTGGGCGGCCTTCTCCTCGAGCGTCATGCGGCGGAGCAGGTCGCGCACGCGCGCCCCGACGGGCTTCCTTGGATCCTTGTATGCGGGTTGGTTCATGGGTTCGATGCCGGCGGGGCCGGTCTCCTTGTCGATGTCGTGGAACGGGTCGGCTCTTGCGGAGGGCGTCAGTGGACGTAGATGTCGAAGGTGCCGTGTCCGCCGGTGCTCACGCGGATGCCGGTTGCCTTGCGATGTCCGCCGAGCTCGATCATCTGCGTCTGGCCCGCGGGCAGATGAATGGCGAGCGGATACTTGGTCGTTTTCGCTCCCTCGCGAAGGACGACGGTGTTGATCGTGGCGGAGCCCGACGTTCCGGCGAGCAGGATCTGCTTGATCGGGTTCCGGGTCGGGATCGGCGCCTCGATCGTGCTTCCCGACGTGTAGCTTCCGGCGCGGACGAAGCCCTTCGGGATGTGCGGGCGGGCCGGCGCGTCGCGGCGATCGTCGCGCTCCCGGCGATCGCGCTCGCGGCGGTCGCGCTCCCAGCGTTCGTCGCGGCGCCGCTCGTCGCGGCGGCGGTCCTCGTAGCCGGCGCGGTAGCCGTCGTCGTAGTCGTCGTAGCGGTCATAGCGCTCGTAGTAGCTCGGGCGGCGCGTGCCGTAGTAGTCGTCGTCCCAGTCGTCCTCGATGCAGGACGTGCAGAGCAGCGCGGCGGGAATCGCGGCGAGCGCGGAGAGGAGGAGGAGCTTCGTCTTCATGTCGTGTCGGGGTTTCGCTGGCGTTCTCGTTCGCGAAGCGTTCGAGCGCGGTGGCGGGCAAAACGAAGCCCGCGGGCCGTTGGGACCCGCGGGCTTTCTCCGTGAAGGAGGACTTACTTCTTCTTCGCGACGGGCTTCTTGGCAGGAGCCTTCTTCGCGGGGGCCTTCTTCGCGGGGGCCTTCTTCGCCGGAGCCTTCTTCGC
>CAMVRE010000335.1 GCA_947169825.1 uncultured Verrucomicrobiota bacterium
CTGCGCCTCCTCGAGCCGCGCTGGACGCGGACGCGCGCCTTCGCGGCGCTCGCCCTCGCGGTCGACCGCCTCTGCGGCGCGCGGTAGCGGCGGCCGCGGGCTACGGCCACATCGGCAGGTCCGGAAGGCCGCCGGCGCCGTGGACCGTGAGCGGCGCCCGCGCCTCGATCTCGCGGGCGTTGCGGACGATGTCCTCCGGCGTGAGATCCCGGTCGCGCGCGACGGTCTTCGGGTTGCCGCGGAAGTCGAGCTCGTAGTTGAACGCGTCCGCGTAGCCGATCGCGTCGAGGCCGTCCGCCAGCGCCCGCCAGTCGATCCGCCCCTCGCCGGGGAGCCAGTGGCGCTCGTTCGCGAAGTCGTAGTCCGAGACGTGCGTCGTGGCGATCAGCGGGCCGAGGGCGGCGAGGAAGTCCGCGTGCGATTCGCCGAGCAGGTGGTTCGTGTCGAAGCAGACGCGCAGGCGCGGATCGACGGCGACGATCTCCGCCAGCTCCGCGGCGCGGTTGCCGAGGCAGGAGCGCGGGAGGTTCTCGACGCAGACCGTGACGCCCTCCTCCGCGCCGACCTCCGCGAGCGCGGCCATCGACTCCTTCGAGCGCGCGAGGCGCTCGGCGCGGTCGGCGTCCGCCACGGGCTCCAGGCCGGGATGGACGACGGCGATGCGCGCGCCCATCGACGCGGCGATCCCCACGTAGCGCGCGTGCAGCTCCGCGGTGCGGCGGCGGACCGCGGGGTCGAGCGCGGCGGGGTCGACCGTCTCCTCCGTGTAGAACGGCAGGTGGAACGAGCGGATCGCGACGCCGGCGTCGCGCGCATGGACGGCGAAGGCGGCGTAGGGGAAGCCCGCGTATTCGCGCCCGGGCATCGAGATCTCGGCGCAGGCGACGCCCGCGCGGGCGAACGATTCGAGAAGCGCCGCGTCCGGATGCGGGACGCAGCTGGTGGAGAGGGAGACGGGACGGGTGATCATGACGGGGCGAATCCTAGCAGAAGCCCCCGCCGGAGTCACGATAATTCGCGCTGGCGGCGGCAAAACGCGATATTTTCTTGCATTCGGAGGGCCGAACGTGCTAGTATGCGCCCTAACGCGTCGCGGCCAAGGCCCCTGCGGGCCGGTCGGGCGACCCTTTCCCAACACACAAACCACAAACCAGAAAGGCATACCATGGCCGACAAGTTCCCCAAGACCAAAGTGCGGATCGTCCGCTACCTCGCCGACAAGACCGACCTCACGCAGGCCCAGGTCGCGTCCGTTCTCGAGCAGCTCGCCAAGCTCGCCTACGCGGGCGCCAAGGAGAAGGGCGGCTTCCCCGTCCCCGGCCTCGGCAAGGTCTCGATGATCCAGCGCAAGGCGCGCATGGGCTTCAACCCCAAGACGCAGGAGAAGATCCAGATCCCCGCCAAGACGGTCGTCAAGTTCCGCCTCTCCAAGACGGCGAAGGACGCCATCCTCGCGAAGTAGCCGGCAGACTCCGGTTTTCCGTCCGGGACGCCGCGGCGCACGCCGCGGCGTCCCTCTTTTTTTTTCGCGGACGCTACCGGACCGCGGGCCCGGCGAGATCCACGCCGCGGAGCTTCGCGATGAGGACGCCGTAGTTGACGATCGGCACGCCGGCGGCCGCGCAGTCGGAGATGCGGCGGCGCATCTCGCGGCGCGAGAGCATGCAGCCGCCGCAGTGGACGACGAGCGCGTAGCGCGCGAGTTCCTCGCGCGACGGCCAGCCGCGCCCGCTCGTGGTCTCGAAGACGAAGGACTTCTTCGCGTAGGCCTCGAGCCAGCGCGGGATCTTCTGCGTCCCGATGTCGCCGCACTGGCGCCGGTGCGTGCAGCCCTCGCTCACGAGGATGCGGGCCCCCTCCGGGAGGGCGTCGACCGCCGCCGCGCCGGCGGCGAGCGCCCCGTAGTCGCCCTTGTAGCGCGCGAAGAGGATCGAGAAGCTCGTGAGCGGGACGCCCCGCGGCACGATCGCGCGGACCTCGGCGAAGACCTGCGAGTCGGTCACGACGAGCTTCGGCGGCGACGCGAGCGAGGCCAGGACGCCCGCCAGCTGCGGCACCTGGGCGACGACCGCCGTCGCGTGCGCGTCGAGGATGTCGCGGATCGTCTGCTGCTGCGGGAGGATGAGGCGGCCCTTCGGCGCGGCGGAGTCCACGGGGACGACGAGCACCACGACGTCGCCCGGCGCGAGCCGGTCGCCCACGAGCCGCTGCGAGGCGGGCTCGTCGAGCTTCGTCGCGGCGATCGCGTCGCGCAGCGCGGCGACGCCCTCGCCCGTCGCGGCCGAGACGGCGAACGTCGGCGCGGCGGCGGCCGCGGCGACCTCCGCGACGCGCTCCGGCGGCGCCGGCGTCGCGTCGGCCTTGTTGAGCGCGACGAGGAACGCGACGCCCGACGCGCGCAGCTCCTCCGCGAGCGCGCGCTCGGCCGGGCCGAAGCCCGCGGCGCCGTCCGTCACGACGACGGCGATGTCGGCCGCGCGCAGCTCCTCGCGGGCGCGGCCGGCGCGAAGGGCGCCGATTCCGGCCTGGTCGTCGTCGAGCCCCGCGGTGTCGACGAGCAGGCACGGCCCGAGCGGCAGCAGCTCCCTCGCCTTGCGGACGGGGTCGGCGGTCGTCCCCGGAACGGCGGAGACGATCGAGACGGGCTGCCCCGCGATCGCGTTCACGAGCGAGGACTTGCCGGCGTTGCGCCGGCCGAGGAAGGCGATGCGCACGCGCTCGCCGGAGGGGGTCTGGTTGAGGTCGTTCATGTCTTGGTTCCGATAGGTCCGAGTCTACCACATTCCCCGTGCCGTCGCCACGCCCCGCGGGCAGGCGTGACATTGCGCGCCGATTGTGGTAGATTCGCGCCCACCAGACAACCCCAACCCCGTCACGGGACCCTTGCCATGCCCCGAACCGCCAAGAAGAAGAACCCGACCATCCTCATCGTCACGCCGGAGATCACCTACCTTCCGGCCGGAATGGGCAACATGGCCAACCGCATGACCGCCAAGGCCGGCGGCCTCGCGGACGTCT
>CAMVRE010000336.1 GCA_947169825.1 uncultured Verrucomicrobiota bacterium
ACGCGAGCACGGCGAAGAGCACCACGAGCAGGGCCGTCGAGACGATGTCCTTGCTCTGGCACACCTGCCCCTTCTGCCGCGCGTCGCGCAGCTTCTTCGGGGTGGGCATTTCGGTTTTCTCGCCGGAGGATTCGGCCATGTGGGATCGGATGCGTCCGTGCGGACGCCGGCTGGGTGGATGCCGCCAGGGGCCGCTACGCCTCGATCCAGGCGCCGCCGCGCGCGGCGGACTTCATCTGGAGGAGGGCGAGGCGGACGGATTCGCGGGTCGATTCGGGAAGGCAGCGGGCCGGGCGCTCGCCGCGGAGGACGCAGCCGGCGAAGTAGTCGATCTCGAGGCCGTACATGTCCGCGTCCTTCCTCGCGGGCGGCCGGACCGGCCTGCGCTTCTCGTCGAACGCCTCGAGCTTCCCGTCCCCGTAGGTCAGGAGGCCGCGCTCGAAGACGGCCTCGAAGCCGGGCGCGAAGCGGGAGCGCAGCCACGAGCCCTCGGTCGTGACGAGCGGCGCCTTCGGGCCCGGGTAGCGGAGGCGCGAGAGCGTCTCGTCCCACCCGCCGGACGGCCCGCGCAGCCCTTCGCAGCGGATCGCGGAGGGGGTGCCGAGGAGCGAGACGGCGAAGTCGAGGTCGTGCAGCTGCAGGTCGAGGACGGCGCCGCCGCACTTGCGGTGGTCGTAATACCACCTCGACCAGGGCATCGAGCTGAGCCGGCGCAGCGAGAGGCGGCGCAGCGCGCCGAAGCGCCCGTCGCGCACGGCCGCGCGCAGCGCCTCGTAGACCGGGGAGAAGCGGAGGCACTGCGCGACCATGTGGAGGCGGCCGCTCTCCTTCGCGGCGGCGAGGAGCGCGTCGCACTGCGGAAGCGAGAGCGCCATCGGCTTCTCCGAGAGGACGTGGAAGCCGTCCCGCAGCGCGCGGCACGCGAGGCGCGCGTGCTCGTAGGTCGGGACGCAGAGGTCGATCATGTCGATCCGCCCCCGCTCGGCCTTCGCGAGGGCGTCGTAGCTCGCGTAGCGGCGGACCTTCGAGAGGTCGAGCGCGCCGGAGCCGCCGAGGTTCGTCTTCGACTCGGCCTCGGCGAGACGGGCGGGGTCGATGTCGCAGATCGCGACGAGCCGGACGTTCTTGCAGTGCGCGTAGCGGCTGGCATGGTGGTGGCCGATGCCGCCGAAGCCGACGAGGGCGCAGGTCAGTTTCTTCATGTCGTTCGAATCCGTTCGGAGGGGTATCCTCGGCCGAGGGGGCGCCGCGCCCTACCAGGCGCTCCACTTCGGCCGGACGCCGAAGACGGCGGCGAGCCTCTTCGGCGCGGCCTTCGCCCGGCGGTCGTAGGTGTAGACGCCGTTCTGCTCCTGCTCGACGTCCGTGAGCTGCGTGTAGCACCAGCCGGCCAGCTCCTTCATCGAGGCGAAGAGCTTCGTCTGCGCGCCGATGCGGTCGAGGAAGTCCGCCTCCTTCGTGAAGCACAGGCCGTTGTAGCCCCAGCCCGTGCCGCCCTTGCGGTCGGCCGGCAGGAGGTACTTGAACCCGCCCCACTCGTCGAGCAGGAACGGCTGCCCCTCGTAGGGCGGCTCGGCCGCGGGCGTGTTCGACGCGATGCGGCGGTCGCCCTTCCTCGGCAGGAGCCACTCGCGCTGCTCCTTCGGCGTGGCGCGGTAGCTGTGGACGGTCCAGAGGTCGGTCTTCCAGTGCACGTAGCCGCTCGCGTCGTTCACGGGGCGCGTCGGGTCGATCGCCTTCGTGAGGTCGTAGAACGTCTGCACGAAGCGGCGGTAGGCTGCCAGCGTCGGGTGGTCCGGCGCGGCGTTCGGGCCGCCGTTCCAGACGTCGAGACCGTTGCCGGTCGACTCGTTGAGCGGCGACCAGCCGACGATCGACGGGTGGTCGCGCAGCGCGGCGACGACCGCCTGCCAGTCCTCGAGGAAGTTGCGCTGCGCCTCGGGGATCGCGGCGTTGAAGCGCCAGCTCGGGTATTCGGCCCACGTGAGGTAGCCGAGCCGGTCGGCCCAGTAGTGGAAGCGGTCCTCGAAGACCTTCTGGTGCAGGCGCGCGCCGTTGAAGCCCATGGCCATCGAGCGCTCGATGTCGGCCTTGAGCTCCGCGTCCGAGGGCGCGGTCCAGACGCCGTCCGGGTAGAAGCCCTGGTCGAGCACGAAGCGCAGGAAGACGGGTTTGTCGTTGAGGAGCACGCGGTTGCCCTCGCAGGAGACCTTGCGCATCGCGAAGTAGCTCTCGACCGTGTCGATCGCTTTTCCGCCGCGCTCGACGGTGAGCGTGAGGTCGTAGAGGAACGGGTCCGAGGGCGACCACGCGCGCACGTCCGGGATCGCGAGCGAGACGGGCGCGCCCTGCGCGGCGGGGACGTCGCGCTCCGCGACGATCTCGCCGCCGGCGCGCACGACGGCGCGGAAGCGGTCGCCCGGCGCGACGGAGAGGAAGCGCGGCTCGAGCACGACCTCGCTCGTGTCGAGGTTCGGCGTCGTGCGGCACGCGGCGAGGCCCTGCGGATGGACCGCCTCGGCCCAGACCGTCTGCCAGATGCCCGTGACGCGCGTGTAGTGGCAGCCGGCCGAGAAGAAGCGGTCGCTCTGCTTGCCGTTGCCCTGCAGGAGCGAGCGCACGTCGTCGTGCGCGTGGACGACGAGAACCTGCTTTGCGCCGGGCTTCGCCAGATCGGTGACGTCGAGCGCGAACGGCGCCGAGCCGCCGTTGTGCGAGCCGGCGTACTTCCCGTCGAGCCAGACCTCGGCGAGGAAGTCCACGCCGCCGAAGCGCAGGAGGATGCGCCTGCCGGCCCACGCCTTCGGGAACGCGAGCTCGCGGCGGTACCAGACGTCCTGCATGAAGTCGACGTCGGCGACGCCGGAGAGCCTCGACTCCGGGCAGAAGGGCACAACGATCTTCCTGTCGAAGAGCTCCTTCTTCTCGACGATGCCGCGCTCGCGCGCGGAGCCGGAGCGGTCGATGCGGAAGTCCCAGGTGCCGTTGAGGTTCAGCCACGAGGA
>CAMVRE010000337.1 GCA_947169825.1 uncultured Verrucomicrobiota bacterium
ATTGGAACTGGCAACACTTCCACATTGGCAACATTCATCACGTCCCCTTGACCCCACACGCGAAGTCCGCCACGTCCGCAAAGAAAGGAAAACCGCAATGAAACGCCTCGCCCTCCTCCTCCCCCTCGCCCTCGCCGTCGCGCCCGCGCTTGCCGAAACCCCCGCCACGCGGAGTCCCGCCGTTCCCGCCAACGAACCGATGGTCGTCGAAACGATTCGTCTTGAACACGAAACCGCGGACAAAATAGCAACTGCCTTGGGAAACCTCTGTTCGGACTTTTGCGAAGTGACTGCTGACAAACGCGACCGCGACGGAAAACTCCTTCTCTACCGCGGTCCGAAAGGCAATCTTCCCGCGGTCCGCGAGATCGTCTCCCGGCTGGACGTCGACCATCCCGAAATCCGGTTCGCGGCCCTCATCCTGAAAATCGGGTCGCCGACCAACCGCGAAACGGCGCTGGCCTGGTTCGATCGCGCGATTCTCGGCATCGAACCGCAACCGGGCCCCGAATCCTTCACGAACGGCGGTGCGTTCGTCGTCTATCGCGGGACGCGCGACGCCGCTTTCGCGACCGCTGTCTCCAACGAAAACGCGAAGATATTGGGAATGCCGCTATTCGTCGCGCGCGACGGCGACACGTCGGAAATCTCTCATCTCGACGTCGTTGATGAACCCGGACAACCGGCGTTCACGAACGGCGTCTCGATTTCCGTGCAGCCCTTCGTTCCGCGCGACGAAACGGCGTCGCGGCTTACACTGACCGTCGGCGCTTCGGTCCATTCGGGCGGCGATTCTTCCACCATGCAGGACATGATCGTCGGGGTCCGTCGCGGGGAAGCCGCCGTGTTCGTCCCTCCGCCCGCCGGCGACTGCCATGTTCTCTTTTTCCTTTTTCCCGACGACTCGGCCTTCCGTCTCTCCCCCGAGCCGCTCTCCCCCGAGCCGCCTTCCGGCCCCGTCGTGGAAAAGATGAGACGCATCGTCCTGCCGGAAGTCGAGTTCTACCGAGCGCGCCTCGCCGACGTGTTTTCGTTCCTTTGCGACGCTTCCGCCGAATTCGACGAGCCCGGCGTAGCCCCGGCGGAACGCGGCGTGAACTTCGTCATCGACGTTCCGGCCGAACGGATTGACGATATTCCCCGTATCACGATCCGGGCAAAGCCCGTCAGCGTGCTAGCCGTCCTCGATATAATCGCCAGAACAACCGATCTTGAATGGCACGTCGACGGAAAAATCGTCCGCATCGGCTTGCCGAGCCCCACCGACCCCGCCACGAACGCGCCCGCCCTCCACGCGGAATCCGCTGATGGCGCGAAGGAGCCCGCCCCGTGAACCCTCTTGCCCGCGAGCGGCGAAGCCGCGACACCCGGCCGCAGCCGGCGTGGCGGCACCCCGCCACGCCGTGCAAGGCCGCCCAACCCCCGCCCCCGCCCGCAATGAAACGCCTCGCCCTCCTCCTTCCCCTCCTCGCTCTCGCGGCGACTCCGGCGCGCGCCGAAGACCCCGCCACGAACGCGCCGGTTGCGGGCGCGGCGGAGTTCAACGGCCTTCACGAACGGATCATTCCGGACTTGGCGGTGGGCTGGAACGAGGCGACAATCACGGAAGCGGCGTCCTGGCTCGAGGACACGGCCCGGGACTGGCTCGTTCGCGGACCGTCCGGCGGAGAGCTCCGGATCCTGGTCGCCCCTTGCGCGGGAGAGGAATCGTTCGGGACCAACGAGGAACCGCGCGTGTCGTACGCCACGCCGATCGGCGAGCCCGTCCGGACGTACTCTTTCGTCGAAGTGGCGAAGCTGGCCGCCGAAGCGGCCGGGATGCATCTCTCGGTCCGTCCGGACTGCATCATCGTCCACGGGGCGTTCGAGGAGGGAATCTACGGTCGGAGCCTCGTCGAAATCCCCGTCGGCTTCCGGGAGGCGGTTCTGCGGGAGACGTCCGGCGGGGACTTTCCGGACGACGGCTCGCGCGTGCGGGCGTTCTTCGCGGCGCGCGGCGTCGAATGGCCCGAAGACACGGTCGCGGAGCCTGTCCCGACGAACGGATGGGTCGCGATGAAACTGGTGCAAACGTCCGAGCACTTGGCCCGCATCCGCGCGATTCTCGCCGCGCCCGGCTTTTCCGTCCGCACGGTTCCGCTCCGCCCGCGCCTGCTCGAATTCGAAACCGGCCGCGCCCCCGCCGGTCTTCCGTATCTTCCGTACTACGACCACGACCGGGTTCTGATTGTCCTGCGGATTCCCGCCGCGCAACTCCCCGCCGTCGCCGCCGCGTTCGCGGACGCGGACGGCGCCGCCGTCCGGGACCTCGTCCCCCTTCGCGGGGAGGACGGCCTCCCGACGCTCTGGGACGACCGCCCCGGACGCGCGTCCCCGGACGAAAGCCAGCGGATGGTCCTTCCGGCGGTGAACGGCGTCCGGGGATGGGAGCCAGACGATGACGCGGCCGGCGTCACACTGGAGGTTGTCCCCCGGTTCTCCGCCGACGGCTCCGCGCTCTCCCTGCACTACGTCCTTCGCTCGCTCTCCGAACGTCCCGCCGACGCCGCGCCGCCCACCGCATCGGACGAGGACTCGTTCTTCTCGATCCCCGCCCGCGCCGCCCCGCTCGCCCCGCCCTACGGCTGCGCAGGCGACGTCGACCTCGACCCGGGCGACGCCGTTCTGGTCGGCAACCTCCGCGCGCCCCGCCGCGCCGGCGACTCTCCCCGCTCCCTCGCGCTCCTCCTCGAAACCTCCGCGCGGAGCCCCGCCGCGGATGAACCTCACGCCGAGCCCGCTCCTCACGCGGAGAACGCGGAGGGCGCGAAGGAGCCCGCCCCGTGAACCCTCTTGCCCGCGAGCGGCGAAGCCGCGACACCCGGCCGCAGCCGGCGTGGCGGAACCCCGCCACGCCGAGCAACGCCGCCCGACCCTAGCCCATCTTTTTCCGATTGACCTTTGTCTTGTATTGCTGTAGTTTTACACGACGAAAGCAACACAAATGAAACTCCC
>CAMVRE010000338.1 GCA_947169825.1 uncultured Verrucomicrobiota bacterium
CGCTCGCCGTCTACGCCCTCGCCGCCGAGGGGATCGACTTCCGCGACGTCTTCGCGTAGCGAGCGATTCCGGAGCGGTCGGCGCCGGGGGCTCTGGCGCGGGGCGGGGCGGTATGCTAGTATGGCGCGCATGGACGCAAACGCATTCGAAGGGAAGGTCCTCGACGCCGCCGCGATGCGCGCGGAACGGGACCGGCTGCACGCGGAGGGCCGAACGCTCGTCTTCACGAACGGCTGCTTCGACATCCTCCACGCCGGGCACGTCACCTACCTGCAGTTCGCCCGCGCGCAGGGCGACGCGCTCTGCATCGGCCTCAACTCCGACGCCTCCGTGCGCCGCAACAAGGGCCCGACCCGCCCGATCGTCTCCGAGGACAGCCGCGCCAAGCTCCTCGCGTGCCTGCGGTTCGTCGACTACGTCGTGCTCTTCGACGAGGACGAGCCGAAGGACCTCATTGCGAAGATCCTCCCGGACGTCCTCGTGAAGGGGAAGGACTGGGCGCACTACGTGAGCGGGCGCGACGTCGTCGAGGCGAACGGAGGCCGAGTCGTCCTCGCGGACCTGGTGCCCGGCCTCTCGACGACGAACATCGTGAGGCGCATCCTCGAGACGTCCGGCGCCGCCGCGAAATGAGCGAACCGTCGGTTCCCGCGCCCGCCGCCGCGAAGGAGGGCTGGTGGCGGACGCAGGGACGCATGCTGCGCTTCTTCGTCCCGCTCGCGGTGCAGTCGGCGTCGCAGAGCCTCTCGTTCCTGCTCGTCGCGAGCATCGTCGCGCACGGCCATCTGCGGGAGCAGGAGCTCGCCGCCTACGCGCAGGGGCAGTCGGTCATCTGGATCCTCGGCGCGATCGGCGGCGGCCTCATCACGACGTGCATGGTCTTCGGGCGCAGCCGCACCGGGATGGCGAACTTCCTCCGGCTCAACGTCGTCATCATGGCCGCCGCGGTCGCGCTGGAGCTGCTCTGCTGCGTGCCGCCGCTCGACGGCGCCGTGTTCGGCGGCCTGCTCGGCCTCTCCGGCGAGAAGGCCTGGATCGCGCGGCGGACGCTGCTGTTCTGCATCCCGATGCAGGCGACGTTCTTCCTGCGCAACCCCTACCTGGCGCAGCTCCTCGTCGAGAAGCGCAGCGGCGCCGCGAACCTCGCCACGCTCGCCCGCGTCGGCCTCGCCCTCGCCCTCGCGCCCGCGATGATCCGCCTCGGCCTCGTCGGCCACGCGTGGGGCGCGCTGGCGATCACGCTGCCGCTCGTGCTCGAGACGTGGCTCACGCGCCGCTTCGCCCTGCCCGGGATGCGCGCGCTCGCCGACGCCCCCGGCGCGGAGACGGCCTCCGTCGGCGAGCAGTTCCGCTTCACGATGCCGCTCTCGTTCGGCGGCGTGATGATCTCCGCGACGATGCTCGGGACGGCATACTTCCTCGGCCACGCCCCGGACGCCGCCGCGGCCCTCCCGGTCCACTACGTCGTGACCGGGCTCTTCAACCCCGTCTCGTTCGCCGCGCTGCGGATGCAGTCCGTGACGATCGCCTTCCCGCCCGGCGAGGACGGCGTGGACCGCCGCGCGCCCGGCGCGTTCGCCGCCATGGTCGGCGCCGCGATGTGCCTGATCCTGCTCCTGCCGCAGATCCCCGCCTTCGCGCGCCTCTACTTCGTCCGGGTCCAGAACCTGCCGCCGGAGCTCGTCGGCTACGCGCGCGCCGCGCTCGCGATCGCCGCGCCGATCCCGCTGCTGCAGGCGCTCAAGGGCCACGGCGAGGGGCTCGCCGCCCTGCGCCGCCGCCCGAACGCGATCCTCACCGACCAGGCCGTCTACGCGGCGGTCTACGTGGGCGTGCTCTCGACCGTGACGAGCGGCCGGCTCCTCCCGGGGCCGGTGACGGGCGTCCTGGGCATCACGCTCGCGATCGCGGCCTCGCTCGCCGCGCTGCGCGTCGCCCTCGTCGCCAACGACTACGAGCGCCGCTTCCCGGACGGCCACTTCGGCACCGGCGCCATCCGCGCCCGCCGCTAGGACAAGCTAGGGCAACGCGCGCGCCCGCACGCGCGCATGGGACGGTCGGGGACGGCCGTCTTTCCCGGTCCGTCCATGCGCGATCGGGAGGCCGCGCGTCCGCGCCGCCAGGGGCGCGGAAAAATTTTTTTTGCGAAGGAGTGTCAAAACGGCATGGGATGTGTTATAATAGGAGAGTGGTTATTAAGGATTGTCTCCCTCCCGCTCTTTGAAAATCGAACCCCACCTCCAAACCGCAACCTTCCCGACGAAGCGTTTTCACGCGGTTTCCGAGGAATCCGGACGGCCGCGCCACGGGAGGGATGCCCAACCCCTCCCGAAACCCTTTCTCCCGCAGTTTCCATTATCCTGCAAACCGAAAACAAAACCAAAAGGAGCAAAAGCACAGATGCCGACGACCACCCCGACCACCGACGCCACCCTCCCCGGATTCAAGGAAACCCAGAACCGCGACGCCCGGTTCCGCAAGGAATGCAAGGACTTCGCGGACCTCTGCGCGAAGGCCCGCTCGGCGGGCAAGGACCCCGGGAAGCTCTCGAACGGGCTTCTCCACGCCCTCGTCTTCGCGGCGCGCAACGCCGCCGGTTCGGTCTGGAGGGAGTCGATGGACGCGCTCGCCCGCGCCGGGAAGGTCCGGAAGGGCCTCTACAACGAGGACGTCCGCCCCGCCGTCGCCTCCCTCCTCGCCTTCGCGGCGAAGGGCGGCGACCTGACGGAGGAGGCGTTCGCCTCCCGCCGGGCGGAGTTCTTCGCCGCCGTGGGCGGCCGCGCGGAGGCGGTCTTCCGCAGGCTCGTCGCCATCGCGTTCCCCGCGCAGGCGTGCGCGGCCTACTCCGACGGCGAGATCGACGCGGTCCTGCGCGGCCTCGCCGCCGCCGGCCGCGCGGAGGCGTCCGCCGCCGGCGGGACGTGGCTCGCGCGCTGCCGCGCGGTCCACGAAGCCCTCCGCGCCGAGTGGTCGTGGC
>CAMVRE010000339.1 GCA_947169825.1 uncultured Verrucomicrobiota bacterium
GCGCGGCGGCGCGGCGGCGGAAGAAGGCGCGGACGGGGCCGATGGGGTCCTCGTCGGTGCGGAAGTCCATGAAGTCGGCGCCGCTGCGGCGGAAGGTCGAGCGGAGCGCCTCGGCGCGGGCGGCGGCGTCCGCGTCGAAGGCCTCGCGCACGGCGCGCGAGGAGAGGTCGGCCCAGACGGCCTCGCCGGTCTCGGGGTCCTCGAGCTCCACGAGCCCCGCGGCGGGGAGGCGCGACTCGGCGGGGTCGGAGACGGGGCAGCAGATCAGGTCGTGGCGGCGCGCGAGCGCGGCGAGGCGGCCCTCCCAGCCCTCGTCCTGGAAGTCGGAGACGAGGAAGACGACGGCCTTGCGGCGCTGGACCGCGGCGAGCCAGTCGAGCGCGCCGGCGATGTCGGTGCCGCCGCCGACGGCGCCGTCCGCCGCCGCGAGCACCTCGCGCACGATGCGCATCACGGCGGTGCGGCCCTTGCGCGGGGGGACGGTCTTGACGATGCGGTCGGAGAAGAGGACGAGCCCGACCTCGTCCTGGTTGCGGATCGAGGTGAGGGCGAGCAGGCACGCCAGCTCGGCGGCGAGGTCGGACTTCGCGCGCGCGCCGGAGCCGAAGGACTGGGAGCCGGAGACGTCGACGAGGAAGAGGACGGTGAGGCGGCGTTCCTCGGAGAAGCGCTTGGTCTGCGGGGAGCCGGTGCGGGCGGTGACGTTCCAGTCGATGGTGCGGACGTCGTCGCCGGGGTGGTATTCGCGGATCTCCTCGAACTCGAGGCCCTGGCCGTGGAACGACGAGCGCCAGTCGCCCGCCAGCCGCTCGTCCACGAGGCGGTTGGTGAGGATGCGGATGGAGCGGACCTTCCGCATGAGCTCCACGGTGTCGATCATGCGGCGGATTATACCGCCCCGCCCCCGCGGATTCAAGAGCGCGCGGAAGACGAAGGCGCCGGGCCGCGCGCGCGGCCCGGCGCCTTCCGGGAGGGCGGGGGAGGGGCTACTTCGCCGCGCAGGCGCCGTCGGCGCACTTGCACTTGCGGGTGCAGGGGCAGACGGCGCTGAGGCCGAGGTAGACGAGCGCCGCGACGACCATGCCGTTGATCGCCGGGATGCCCTTCATGAGGAACGGGGCCAGGTCGCCGAGGCCGAACTTGTTGAAGCCGGCGAGCGCGACGACCGAGCCGAGCGCCCAGGCGACGACCGCGGGCGGGGAGACCGCGACGAACCTCTTGTCCTCCATCGCCGGGTACTTCCGTTTGTTCACGAGGAAGAAGTCCGTGATGAGGATCGCGCCGCACGGCGGGATGAACGTGTTGAGGATGTTCAGCCAGCCGCAGAAGTTGTCGTAGAGCCAGAGGCCCGCGAGCGTGCCGACGAGGCCGTTGAGGAGCACCATGTAGCGCTTCGGGAGGCGGACGATGTTCGAGAGGCCGAGGCCCGAGGTGTAGAGCGCGTTGTCGTTCGTCGTCCAGATGTTGAGGCCGAGCACGATGATCGCCGGGAGCAGCAGGCCCTGGATCTTGAGGACCTCGGAGATGTCGTTCTTGTCGTAGACCATCGCCGCCGCGCCGCCGAAGAAGAACATCAGCGAGTTGCCGATGAAGAAGGCGAGGACCGTGGTGCAGACCGCGATCTTCGCGTTCTTCGCGAAGCGCGTGAAGTCGGGCGTGCAGGAGCCGCCGGAGACGAACGAGCCGATGCCGAGCGAGATGGCGGAGACCATGCCGATCGCGAGCGAGGCGCCGGTCTTCGGGTCGGTGCCGGGGACGTGGCCCGCGAGGGCGTCCCAGCCGCTCTTGATCGTGTCGCCGGAGGCGGCGAGCGTGGCGGCGAGCGTCGGGTTGTGCTCGAGGATGAACTCGGGCTTGTCGAAGAAGAGCGCCTGGATGGCGGACCAGCCGCCGAGGACGGCGATCGCCGGGACGGCGACGAGCGAGATGATGTGCAGGGCCTTGATGCCGAAGTAGGCCGACGAGGTCATCGCGATGCCGGCGACGATCGTGATGGACCAGAGCAGGTGCGCGTGGAGCGGGGCGGTGACGCCCCAGGGAGAGATCTCCGGGCCGGTCGCGAACCAGGTGCCCTGGAGGAAGGAGGCGTCGTTGAGCCAGACCGTGGTCGGGATCGAGAACATCGCGACGCCGACGCCGAACCAGCCGATCTGCGTGACGGCGAGGACGGTCGAGGGGATGTCCGAGCCGAAGGTGCCGAAGGAGTAGCGGGAGAGCAGGTGGACCGAGAGGCCGGTCTTCGCCGCCGGGTAGGCCAGCAGCGCCGTGTAGACGCCGAGGATGAGGTTGCCGGCCATGACGGCCCAGAAGAAGCGTCCGGCGGTGAGGCCGTTGGCGAGGGTCAGTCCCACCCACATCGAGGCGGAGAAGAACGTGAAGCCCATCATGATGACGAACATGGACCAGAAGCCGCGCTTCTGGGACTCGTCCACGCTCGATTGCTCGAAGTCGTGGTGGCCGGAGGAGGTGCTCATTTGTTTTGCGGTTGGGGTTGGTGGTTTCCGGAGTGGAGCGCCGCGCGGGGGCGCGCGGGATGTCTCCGGGGAGGTGGGCCGGCCCCGTCCGGGGCGCGGGCCGCTGCCTCGGGGCGGGCATTCTACCATGCCCCGGAAAAGGGCGTCCAGCGCAAAATCGCCCCGGGGCGCCGACGGCGGAGCGGGGGTTGCGCCGCGTGGCGGGGTCTGGTAGGATTCCGCGCCATGGAGACACTGGAGCGGATGGTCATCGCGGGCGGCGGTCCCGCCGGGCTTTCGGCCGCGATCTACGCGGCCCGCGCCGGGCTCGCGCCCGTCGTGCTCGAGGGCGCCGCCCCGGGCGGCCAGCTCGGCCAGCTCGAGCGCGTCGACAACTACCCCGGCTTCGCCGAGGGCGTCGGCGGCGCCGACCTCGCGCTCGCGATGCGCGCGCAGGCGGAGCGCTTCGGCGCGAGGCTGCGCCCCGGCGAGGAGGCCGCCTCGCTCGCCGCGGAT
>CAMVRE010000340.1 GCA_947169825.1 uncultured Verrucomicrobiota bacterium
TCCACGGGCGCTTCGTGCCCGACGCGGCGAGGAAGACGGTGCCGCGGCCGAACTTCGCGTTCACGGCGTCGAGCGCGGCGGAGAGCTTCGCACCCTTCGTTTCCGACGGGTCGCCGGCGAAGAGGTCCGCCGCGCCGCCCGCCGGCTCGATGCCGCAGAGCAGGACGCCCGCGCGGCGGTAGCGGCGCCCCGCGACGAAGAGCCGCGCGGCCGCGGGACGGATCGCGGCGAGGATCGCCGGCGTCGCGGCGGTCGGGGCAGGGAAGGGGACGGTCGCCGAGAGGAACGGCGTCCACCAGTCGCGGTCGTTCCAGCCGCCCGTGCCGGGAGGCGCGCATTCCTGGACGTAGACGTTCGCGCCGGCGGCGACGGAGCCCGATCGGCGCAGCTTCTCCGCCGCGGCCGAGGCGTGCGCGGCGAGCGCCTCCTCCAGGTCGGCGAGCTCCGTCACGGGGCGCCCGAACATCCGCGAGACGTTGATCGACTGCGGGTTCTCGCGGTCGATCGGGTCGGCGTCGGTCGCCGGGACGCCGCGCAGCTCGAGCGCGGTGCGCTCCACCGTGACGGCGAAGCGGTGTCTGCGGAAGAACTCGGGCGGGCGCGTGGCGAGCGTCCAGGCGTCTCGTACGCCGGCGCGGCGGATCCGCTCCGCGAGGCGGCGCCCGACGCCCCAGACCTCCTCGACCGGCAGCCTCGCGAGGAGCGGCCCGGGGTCGGCGGGCATCGTGAAGACCCCGCCCGGACGCCTCTTGCCGATGTGGTTCGCGATCTTGGCGAGCGTGCGCGTGGGCGCGAAGCCGACGCCGCACGGGATGCCGGTCCAGCGCAGGACGCGGGCGCGGATCTCGGCGCCGAGCGCGTCCCAGCCGGTGTCCGCGGGGAGCGAGAGGTGCAGGAACGCCTCGTCGATGGAATACTGCTCCACGTCGGGCGTGAACGTGCCGAGCGTCTGCACGATGCGCGCGGAGAGGTCGCCGTAGAGCTCGTAGTTGGACGAGCGGAACACGAGGCCGAGCGCCTTCGCCCGGTCGCGGAGCCTGAAGTAGGGCGTCCCCATCTCGATCCCGAGCGCCTTGCACTCGGCCGAGCGGGAGATCACGCAGCCGTCGTTGTTCGAAAGGACGGCCACCGGCCGCCCCTCCAGGCGCGGGTCGAAGACGCGCTCGCAGGAGACGTAGAAGCTGTTGGCGTCGACGAGGGCGATCATGGCTCGTGCGCGACGAGCCGGTGCACGACGGCCGTGACGACGCCGAAGACGCGCAGCTCCATCTCGCCGGCGAAGCGGATGGGCGGATAGGCGGGGTTGGCGGCCTCGAGGCGGACGCCGTTCCGGTCGCGGCGGTAGGTCTTCACCGTGAACTCGCCGTCCACGCAGGCGATGACCATCGAGCCGTCCTCGGGCTCGAGCGAACGGTCGACGACGAGCAGGTCGCCGTCCTGCACGCCGGCTCCGGACATCGAGTCGCCCTGCGCGCGGACGAAGTAGGTCGCG
Source organism: uncultured Verrucomicrobiota bacterium (assembly GCA_947169825.1). GTDB lineage: Bacteria > Verrucomicrobiota > Kiritimatiellia > RFP12 > UBA3636 > UBA3636. Next base: position 1,493 of record CAMVRE010000340.1, read on the forward strand.
GCGGGACGCGCGACCAGCAGCTCGTTGAGGTCGAGCGGCCGCTCGACGTATTGCTCGGCGGGCGAGGGGAACCCCGCCATCACGGCGGACGACATGAGCGGCGTCTCCGCGCGCGGCGGCGACTCCATCGCCGGGATCGCCCCGGCCGGCGGCCTCTTCTCGCGTTTCACGGGATGGTGTCCACTGGGACGGGATCGAAGCGCGGATGCTTCTTCGCGTTCTAGGGGAGGATCTCGAACGTGCGGTTCTTCTCGGCCATGGCTACTCCTCGATTCCTTCGATGTCGTCGAAGTGCTGCGGGAATTCGTAGCCGGGTTCGGCGGCGACGATCTTCACGAACTTCGTGTCGGCGTCGTCGACCATCGTGAAGGTCCTGTTCGCGCCCGAGCCGGACTGCGTCGCGGCGGCGTCGAGGACGTAGTCGCCGTCCACGGTGTCGCAGACGTAAACCGCGTAGTCGGCCTCGGTGGAGGCGTTGTCGATCGAGACGGAGAAGGTCGCCTTGCCGGTCGCCGGGTCGACGCCGAAGCCGAGCGCGTCGCCGTCCGCCGACGCGGCGCCGAAGTTGGGCTTCTCGAACCTGCCGACGAGCTGCGCCTTGTAGAAGCCGCGGAAGTCCCCGAGGGAGCCGCCGCCCGCGAAACCCACCGCGGTCAGGGACGTGGTGTCCGGGGGAAGGCCGAACCACTGGCGGCCCTCCGAGTCGGAGAGGACCGTTCCGTTGACCGTGTACCGGACCGCCGGCGCGTTCTCGCCCGAGATCGCAACCTCCATCTTCCACGCGACCGTGTCGCCAGATTCGGGAACGATCCCCTGGAGCGGCATCCAGCCGTCGCGAGTCAAGCCCCTCGGGCCGTCAGCGAGGAAGATGAGGCCGCCGCGCGCGCCGGTCGGCGCCTCGACGTCCGACGACCCAACGGAGACGACGGTCGAGCCCTCGACCGTGACGTCGGCGCCGGCCTTCACAGGCTTGGACGGCATGAATCGCAGGACGGAGAGGCCCTCCTCCGGCGGGACGAGGCGCAGCCGCGCGCCGTCGAAGGTCGATTCGTCGCCGGACGGGCGCGTCCAGGAGCCGCCCGACTTGGAGACGGCGCCCGCGACGTTCCAGGAGGTGCCGGTCGCGTAGCCGTCTTCGCCCCAACGGACGTTGAACCAGTCTTCGGCCGCGACCGTCGTGAAGGAGCCGCTCGCCTCGACCGTCTGGCCGCCGGCCGTCGCGACGAACTTGAACTGGTACTTCTTGTTCGCCACGGTCGTTGCGGTGTGCTCGAAGTCGCCGGCCTCGGCCACGTCCGACCACGTGCGGACGAGCTCGCCGTCGAGATAGAGCTTCACCGTCGCGGGCGGCGAGGCGAGGTTGAGGAGCGAGACGCGCATCGTCGCGGAGAGGCCGTTGTCGCCGGCGACGGCGGAGGCCTCGCCGATGACGAGCGGGAAGAGCGGCGTCGTGAAGTCGCCGCGCG
>CAMVRE010000341.1 GCA_947169825.1 uncultured Verrucomicrobiota bacterium
CTTGCGGCCGATGCCGGGGATCATGTCGCGGCCGAAGACGGTCGGCGCCATCGTGTAGTTGTATTCCCGGAGGAAGTCCGCCTCGAAGGCGGGCCTGGGGCGCGCGCCGGCGACGGGCGGCAGCGCCTGGAGCCTCGTGCCGAGCGCGGCGACCGTGCGCTGCACCTCCCGCGTCTCCCACTGCGCCGCGTCGTAGACCTTGCCTTCGCGCCGGAGCTTCTCGGCGTGCGCGATCGCCTCGTCGAGCCGCGAGACCGCCGCCTTGTATTGCGCGGCGCCGAGGCGCGACTTGAGATCCGCCAGATACGCCCGGCGCGGGGCGCCGGACTTGAGCGCGACGAGCCGGTCGCAGAGTTCGCGGTCGATCGCGTCGGGAACCGTGAAGGTCTGGCCGCCCAGCGCCTTGTGGCAGACGATTTCGGCGAACGCGGGGTTGGTCGTCTTGGAGAGGTCGATCTCGATCGTGCCGTCGCGCCTGCGCTGGACCGCCGGATCGGCGTTGAACGCCGCCAGGACCGCGTCCTTGTTGTCCGGGCCGCAGGAGGTGGCGTAGTCCGTCAGGGCGTTTTCGAAGCGGCGGATCTGCCGGTCGTCGGAGAGGACGAACTTGTGCAGGCCGGTGCGGAAGACGCCGAAGCTGGCGTCGTTGTCGATGCCCTTCACCTCGACGGTGAGGTCGGGCCGCACCTGCACGAGGTAGTTCTTGACGTGGCGGTCGCCCTGCCCGGTGAGGAGGTCGAACCATTCGAGGCGGTTGAACTGCCGCATGAGGCGGCCCGCGACCTTCTCGTAGTCGGCGTCGGGGAGCCGGCCGATGTCGATGGCGGAGAGCGTGGTCTTGACGCCGCCGGGGCCGGCGGGGATGCGGACGCGCCTCCGGATCGCGTCGCCTTCGACGCCCGGGGCCATGTCCATGAACATGCCGAAGACGCCCTTGTGGGTGCCGGCCGTGGTCTTCACCATGACGTCGCCGAGGCCGAGCGCGTCGGCCGTCTTCTGCACGGCGACGTTCACGCGGGTCATCTGCTGCTGCGGCGCGAGGCCCGCCTGGAGCGGGGAGACGGTCGCGGAGAAGCGCCCCGCCACCTCGGGCTTGAAGACGGCCCGCCGCCCGCCCTTGAACGTGACGAGCGAGACGCTGTTCATCGCGCCGCTGCCGAGCTCGCGGGAGCTCTCGACGTTGCGGTCGTCGAGCGTGGGGTCGATGTCGGCGTCGTCGTAGCCGTGGAGGCGCGACTCGACGAGGGAGGTGAAGGTGCGTTCGCCGCGGAAGACGTCGCGCAGCGCGCCGGAGGCGAGGAACGCCTCCTCCTTGGCCTTCTTCACGTTGCAGGCCATGAGGTAGGCGTGCTCGACGCCGAGGGAGAGGCTGTCGAGATGGTTCTTGACCGACTTACAGAGGGCGTTCAGGTGCTCCGGCTCGCCGACGCAGCGCCGGGCGAAGCCCTCGAGCGCCTTGCGGAAGGGCGCGGGGAGGTTCGGGGCGGGCGCGCCGCTCTTGTTGAAGAGCGCGGCGATCGCCGCGCTGGCCGCCCGGACCTCCCCCGATGTGATGGCTTCGGCGGCGTCCCATGCGGCGCTGTAGGAGGCGTATTTGGGATTGTCCACCATGTCGAGCATGGCGGTGCGCACGGCGGAGACCTTGCGCACGAGCGCCGCGAGGGGCGCGACGTCCGGGCCGAGCGATTCGAGGTTGTCGGCGAACTCGGGCTTCAGGACGTCGTCGTCCTTCCACGGCCAGGGCATGTCGTTGTCGATGAACTTGCGCACCGCCGCGCGGCCGACGTTCTCGCGCAGGTCGTCGAGCTTGCGCTTCGCCGCGTCGACGGCCTTGGCGGCCTCGTCGAGGAACGTGCGGTCGACGAAGATCTCCCTGCCGTCCAGCACGACCTTTCCGGACTTGGCGGCGGCGGCGAGGGCGTTGCGGGCCTGGTCGATTTCGCGCGTGAGCGTGCGCAGGTCGGCCTTCGTGACGGTGTCGGTGCCGTGCGCGGCGTAGCCGTCGAGCTTGCGGACGAGCGGGTCGAGGCCGGCGTGGAGCGCCTCGAGCGCGCGGGTGCGGTCGTGCATCCGGAGCGACTGCTCGCCCGCCAGATCCACGAGCTTGCGGCCGAGGCGGGCCTGCGTCGCCTCGTCGATCTCCTGGCCGTCGATGTGGCGCTCGGCGATTTCGGTCACCTGCAGGACGATCGTCTCGATTTCCGAGATGCGGCGATCGCACTGCAGCATCGCCTCCTCGAGCGCGGCCTGCTGCGCCGCGGTCGCCTTGGCGGGGAGCGCGTTGATCTGCTCGGCGAGGGCCTTGGAAAGCTTCTCCTGCGCCTCGAGCGCCTCCTTGATCGCCTTGCCGGCGTCGTCGAGCGGGTCCCAGTCGATGTAGCGGTTTCCGTTCTCGTCCACGAAGCGGCGCATCGCGTCCGCGAGCTGGGCGCCGTTGAAGGCGTCGAGCGCGCGCATCTTCCCCTGGGCAGTGCGGGCGGCGGCGCGGAGCTTCTCGGCGGCGTCCGCGGAGATCTTGGCGGCGCGGGCCGTGCGGGCGAGCGCGTCGGCGTCGACGCCCTTCTCCGCGGAGGCGGACGCGGCCTTGGCGAGCATCACGTCGAGCTCGCGCAGGAGCGCCTCGGTCGGGAGGCGGCCGTCCGCGACCGGGGGCTCGACCTCGGCGGGCGGCTGGGGCTGGGGCGCCGGCTGGGGCGCGGCGGGACCGGGGACGCCCCCCTGGACGGGGGGAAGATTGTGGCCGATGGGGGCGAAGTTGGCGTGACCGCTCATGGGAGGTTCCTTTCGTGTGGCTGGCGACCGTGCGCGGAATGTCGTGCGTGTCGCCACCCATTCTACACGAAAGGCCCGCCGAAGGATACAGCCTTTTTTGTCGGGACATTCCCCACTTTTTTTTTTCGGCGCCCGGTCTCGGCTCGATCTCCTCCCTGCTCGGGCCACGGTG
>CAMVRE010000342.1 GCA_947169825.1 uncultured Verrucomicrobiota bacterium
GAGCGCGGCGGGGACGCCCTTGTCGCTCACGTCGGCGACGAGGAAGGCGAGGCGGCCGGGCGCCGTGAAGTAGAAGTCGTAGAAGTCGCCGCCCACCTCGCGCGCGGGCTTCATGCTCGCGTAGAGATCGATGCGCTTCTCCGACGGGAAGGGCGGGAAGACGCGCGGGATGGCGTTCTCCTGGATGTCGGCGGCCATCGCCAGCTCCTTGGCGCGGCGCGCGCGGGCCTGGGCGCGCACCCAGCCCGCGATGACGATCCCGACGAGGACGGAGGCGAGGACGAGGGCCATGCCGTTGAGGAACGCGGAGGTGCCGACGAGGACGCGCCGCTCGACGATCGCCGTGCGCCGCGGGATCACGACGTAGACCGGGAAGCCCTCGATGTCTCGCCGTGCGCAGTAGAAGTCCCTGCCGGGGTCGCGCCACTGCCCGCCCTCGCGCCCGGCCTCGGGGTGGGAGATGATCGTGCCGTTGCCGGTGGTGATGAAGATGCCGCCGTCGCCGCCGCTCACGTGCCAGCCGTGCGTGAGGCCCGTGACCGCGGTGCGCGCGAGGTTGCGGATCGTCCGGTCGCGGGCGCCGACCTGCACGAAGCCGCCGTCCGGGATCCAGAGGCCGACGTATTTCACGACCTCGCCGCGGAGCGTGTCCGGCAGCAGCGTCTGCGCCAGCTCGAACTTGTCGTGCAGGAGGACCGCGAACTCGCGCGCCTGCCCCTCCGCCCTGGTGAAGTCGAGCGCGCCGACCTGCTCGCGGCGGGCGCTGTGCGTGAGCAGGCCCTTCGCGTCGGCGACGCAGATCTCGTCCACGCCCAGGTCCCCGGCGAGGGCCCGGAGACGGCGGCTCGACTCGTCCGGGTCGGCCCACCACGCCTCGTCCCGCATCTCGAGGACGCGGTCGCGCACCGCGGCCGCGAGGCGCAGCATGCGGCCGTCGACGCGTTCGCGGATGTGGACCGCGACGTCGTCGAAGACATTGTCGACGAGCCGGCGCATCTCCTTCTGCGACATCCGCTCGTGGAGCGTCCACGTAAGCACCATCGACGCGGCGAACGCGATCGCCACCGCTCCGACGAGGCGCCAGGCGAGGCGCCGCTGCCCGTCCGTCCTCATGGCGCGCTCCTTTCCGCGATGGCCTCGTCCAGCGCGGCCTTGAGCGCGTCGTTGCCCTTCCGGACCGCGATGCCGAAGTTCTCGCGCGTCTGCAGCGGAGACGCCGCGATCTTCCCGCCGGACTCCTCCGCGACGAGCCGGACCGTGCAGCTGTCGTAGAAGACGGTGTCGACGCGCCGCTCGCGGAAGGCCTCCATGGCCGCGTCGAACGTCTCGTAGCGCATCGGGTCGATGCCGTGCGACGTGAGGTAGAAGTCGTAGGTGGAGGCGTCGATCGTCGCGACGCGCATCCGCTCGGCGCGGAACATCGTCGGCTCCGTCTCGCCCGCGCGGTAGAGGAACATGCCGCCCTCCGTCACGAAGGGCTCGGAGAAGTCCACCGTCTGGCGCCGGCCCTCCGTGATCGTGATCCCCGACGCGGCCAGGTCCGCCTCGCCGGCCCCGACCATCGGCAGCAGCTCGGGGAACTTGGCGATGCGGACCTCGAGCGCGCGCCCGAGCCTCCCGGCGGCGGCGCGGGCGATCTCGATCTCCTCGCCGACGATCTCGCCGGTCGCCTCGTCGCGGTAGGAGTAGGGGGGCGTCTGGGCGGTGGTGACGAGCACCAGCGGCGCGTCCGGGTCGGCGGCGGCGGGCGCGGGGCGCCCGCCGCACCCCGCCACGGCGAGCGCGACCATCGCCGCGGCCGCGGCGGGAAGACGTCGGGAAAGAAAACGCATCGGAATCATCGGTGGAAGGAAGGGATCGAGGCGGATTCTACACGAACCCGTCTTCCGACGCTACGAAAATCGCAGATTCCGCGTCGCATGAGGAAGGGAGCGAGGTCTCCCTGGCGCTAGCGCAGCCCGGGGCGGTTGGCGGGGATGATGCCCTTCCTCTGGAGGATCTTCCCCAGGCGCCGGTAGCGGCGGAAGAGCATCTTGTTGCGGACCATTCCCAGCCAGGTGCGAGCCTTGTACTTGTCGTAGACGGCGAGGCGCTCGGCGCGGCGTCGCTCGCGGCGCTCCGCGGGCGTGTGCGGGTCGGGGCAGGCGATGCGCGCGGCGAGGAAGCGGGAGACGACGCGGGCGCTCACCTCGAGGCCGTCGGGCACCCGTTTTTCGCACGGAAGCGACCAGCGCACGGTCCGGCCGTCCGCAGACACTTCCTCCGCGGCCTCGTGCGCCGCGCCGGGGCGGTCGTCGAAGATGCCGAGCACCCCGATCTTGTCGCCGAATCGCGCCGCGAGGATCGAGCGGGCCTCCTCCAGCTCCGCGAGGGAGACGGGCGGGCAGCCGTAGCCGTCGCAGAAGACCGCGAGCGGGCGCTCCGCCCTCTCCAGCGCCGCGAGGAGGCGCGCGGTGCGCCGGGCGTATTTGGCGGCGGCTTCGTCGTAGCCGTCGGCGAGCGTCCCCTCCACCGGGAAGTCGTGGCGGAACTCGAGCCCGGAGACGCGGTGCCGCGCGATGCGCTTCACGGCGGCGAAGCGGTTGAACGGGGCGGGGCCGCGGTCCTCCAGGTCGGAGAGCTCGAACCAGCCGCGGAAGCCGTCCGCGACGATCCGCGCGCGCGCCGCCGCCGGCGCGCCGACGAGCCAGTCGAACGGGTAGGAGAAGTGCTGCAGGCCCGCGCGGCGGAGCGCGCCCGAGCACTTGCAGTCCCAGCCGATCGAGAAGACGAGGTCGAAGGCGCGGCGCCCGCGCGCGACGACGGGGCGCGGCGGCGGGCAGCGCAGCCATGCGCGGATGCGGTCGAGGGTGCTGCGCTGGCGGCGGCCGCGCCAGAAGCGCAGGGTCAGCAGGGTCACCTCCTTGAAGCCGCGCAGCTGCAGGTCGC
>CAMVRE010000343.1 GCA_947169825.1 uncultured Verrucomicrobiota bacterium
CGGCACGGCCGTTCTACAGGCGCTTGTAGACGTCCTCGAGCGTCAGGCCCTTGGCCAGGAGCATCACCTGCGCGTGGTAGAGCAGCTGGGAGATCTCCTCGGCCGTGCGCTCGTTCCCCTCGTATTCGGCGGCCATCCAGGACTCGGCGGCCTCCTCCGTCAGCTTCTTGCCGATGAAGTGCACGCCCTTCTCCAGCTCCTTCACGGTGCCGGACGACGGGTCGCCCGCCTTCGCCTTCGCCGACAGCTCGGCGAACAGTTCGTCAAATGTCTTCATGGTTCGCAGGTTCCCGGAGTCGTGGCCGGAACGCGCACCAGTCTACCACGCCGGGCGTCCCGGTTCAACCGTTTTCGCCTTCGCGCCTTGCGGGGGACGGCGGCATTCGTCTATACTCCCGCCATGCCGCGATTCCCTCCGCCCACCGTTCGCCCCGCCGGATCCGCGCCGGATGCGGCTCCCTTCCCCACCTCCATCGCCCACGTCTGAAACGATCATGAACGCCGCTTCGAACGATGTCCCGGATTTCGTCACGCAGGCCGGACCGCTCCGCGAGCTCGTCGAGAGCGAGCTCGCGAAGCTGTTCACGCCCGAGGGGCTGCTCACGGACGCGGAGGTCCCGCTCGGCCTCGCCGAGCCGATGCGCTACGCGCTCCTCGGCGGCGGCAAGCGCCTCCGTCCCGTGCTCTGCCTCGCGGTGTGCCAGGCCGTGTGCGGCGACCCCGCCCCGGCGCTCCCCGCCGCGCTCGCGATCGAGGTCCTGCACAACTACACGCTCGTCCACGACGACCTGCCGTGCATGGACGACGACACGCTGAGGCGGGGGCGTCCCACCGTGCATGCCAAGTATGGCTACGCCCAGGCGGTGCTCGTCGGCGACGCGCTGCAGGCCGCCGCGTTCCAGCTGGCGCTTACGCCGCCGAAATCTCACGCAGAGAGCGCAGAGAACGCAGAGACCCATTCTCACGCGAAGTTCACGGAGTTTGTTTCTCACGCAGAGAGCGCAGAGAACGCAGAGACCCATTCTCACGCGAAGTTCGCGGAGTCCGCGGAGTGTTTTGGTCGGGCGCGCGCACAGCGCGCGCCTGGCTCCCCCGCTGGGGGAGCTGCCGAGCGCAGCGAGGCTGAGGGTGGCATTCGGCATTCGGCATTCGGCATTCAGCATTCCCCCTCTCTCTCCATCGCCAGAATTCTTGCTGCCGCCGCCGGCCCCGCCGGCGTCGTCGGCGGGCAGTGGGTGGACGTCACATCCTCCCCGCCGCACGACGAAGCGCGCGTCTCCTACGTCCACGCGCACAAGACCGGCGACCTCATCGCCTGCGCCTGCGAGATGGGCGCCATCGCCGCCGGAGCGGCGTCGGAGGAGGAGGGCGAGGGGGGCTCCCCCCGGTCGTTGGCCCGCGAATACGGCCGCGCCCTCGGTCTCGCCTTCCAGATCGTCGACGACCTGCTCGACTCCGGCGACCCGGCGAAGGCCTCCGAGCTCTCGATCCTCCGCGTCGCCACCCCCGAGGCGGCGCGCGCCCAGGCCCGCGCCGCCACGGAGCGCGCCCTCCGCGCGCTCGACGCCCTTGCGGCGATTCCCGCCGGGCGGACGGGGAGTCCCGACGGGCGGTCGGGGAGTCCTGACGGGCGGGCTCCGTCCCGCCCGACTGCCGCCCTCGCGCTCCTCCGCTCCCTCGCGGAGGACCAGCTCTCGCGCAATCTCTAGGATCGGCTTTTTTTCCGCGCGGCGGCTTGCCGCGGCGCCATCCGGCCGGCGCAAGCGGAACGTGGCGGGGTGCGGCCAGGCCGCACCCCGCCACGTTCCGCAAGAGGGGCTACACGTTGAACAGGAACTCGACCATGTCGCCGTCCTGCATCTCGTATTCCTTGCCCTCCTCGCGGACGAGGCCGAGCTCGCGGCACTTCAGCTCCCCGCCGTGCGCGACGAAGTCCTCGTAGCGCACGACCTTCGCGCGGATGAAGCCGCGCTCGAAGTCGCTGTGGATCACGCCCGCGCACTTCGGCGCCTTCCAGCCGCGCCGGAACGTCCAGGCGCGCACCTCCTTCGGGCCGGCGGTGAGGAACGAGGCGAGGCCGAGCGTGCGGTAGCCCGTCTTCACGATGACGTCGAGACCGCTCTCGGAGATGCCGTAGGAGGCGAGGAACTCGGCGCGCTCCTCGTCGGAGAGGCCCGCCATGTCCTGCTCCACCGCGGCGCAGATGCGGACGCACTCGCAGCCCGCCTTCTCCGCGAGGGCGCGCAGCGCGGCCTCGTGGGCGTTGCCGGCGGGGAGGCCGGCCTCGTCGACGTTCGCGACGTAGATGACCTTCTTGTCCGTGAGGTAGCGGCCCTCGCGCAGCGCCTCGGCGAGCAGGTCGTCGTCGTGGCGGTCGAAGGTGCGCACCGGCGCGCCGCCCTCCAGGTGGGCCTTGAGCGCCTCCAGGACCTCGAGCTCCGGGCGGACCTTCGGGTCGACCTTGGCGAGCTTGCCGACGCGGGCGACGCGCGCCTCGAGCACCTCGAGGTCGGCGAGCAGCAGCTCGTTCTCGATGATCGCGACGTCGCGCGCGGGGTCGATGGACCCCTCCACGTGGACGATGTCGCCGTTCTCGAAGCAGCGGACGACCTCGAGGATCGCGTTCGCGTCGCGGATGTTCGCGAGGAACTTGTTGCCGAGGCCCTCGCCCTTGCTGGCGCCCTTCACCAGCCCCGCGATGTCGACGAACTCGACCGTCGCGTGGATGACGTTCTGCGGGTGGACCATGTCCGCGAGGACCGCGAGGCGCGGGTCGGGGACGGGGACGACGGCCGTGTTGGGCTCGATCGTGCAGAAGGGGAAGTTCTCCGCCTTCGCGTTCTGCGCGCGGGTGAGGGCGTTGAAGAGGGTGGACTTGCCGACGTTGGGCAGGCCGACGATGCCGATGTTGAGTGCCATG
>CAMVRE010000344.1 GCA_947169825.1 uncultured Verrucomicrobiota bacterium
TCGGCCGGCGCGACGCCGCGCCCGCCAAGGGGAGCGCCGCCTACGGCGTCACGGCGGACGAGGCCTTCGGCGGCGGCCTCGGCGACATGTGGTCGCGCGGCCTCTATCCGCTGCCTTTCACGGAGCTGGGCCACACGATGCGCATCGGCTCGTTCGCCGCGGACGGCGGCAAAAAGCCCGCCCTTCCGGTCGACAAGGTCTACACCGCCGCGAACAAGAAGGAGATCCCCGCCTTCAACCGCGCCGGCGTCTCCGACACGCGCGAGACTTCGATCGACTACAACAAGGGCTCGCTGCGCGTCTCGACCCCCCGCACGGCCGGCGTCTGCTCGCTCAAGAAGCAGGATCTGTCGGCCGGCCCGCTCGCCGTCTCCGGCGCCACCGCCTTCTGCACCGTCTCCGCCTCCTCGATGGACGGCGCCGACCTCGAGCGCTCGAAGCGAGTCATCGTCTTCCACCTCACGGACCTCCTGAACTCCGGCGCCGTCTTCACGAACGAGAAGCGCACGGACATGACGAACTGGGGCGAGCTGCCGTACCTCGCGGCCGCGGGCGAGGCGAAGATCGCGCTCAAGAACGCGAACAAGGGCCTCAAGGTCTGGGCGGTCGCCGCGGACGGCACGCGCCTGCGCGAGATCCCCGCGGCCTACGAGGGCGGCGCCTACCGGTTCACCGCGCGCATCGCCGCCGGCGAGGGCGCCGACGCCCCCACGATGGTCTACGAGCTTTCGGCGCGCTAGAGGGTTGCACCTTTTCCGTGTCCGCGCGGGGCGCGGGCATTCGGATCAGCCCCGTTCCAGGTTGCGCATGAACGCCGCGAAGGCGGGAATAACGGTTTCCGGCTCCTCGATCTCCGGGTGCCAGCGCTTTTCCCATTCGAGCGTGTACCAGCCGTCGTAGCCAACGGCGCGAAGAGCGGAGAAGATTCCGCGGAGGGGAACGTCGCCCTCCCCCGGAAGGCAGAGTCGGCGCGTGCCGTCCGGGAGCGGCCGGGAGTCCTTCCAGTGCGTGTTGCGGATGTAGGGGGACAGGTTGCGGACGGAAGTCTCCGGGGGCTCGGCGAACGCGGTCCACGGGTGGTGGACGTCCCAGAGCAACGCGATTCCGCCGGGACGGCCCGCCGCGTCGAACGCGGCCCGGAGCTTCGCCGTGTCCTTCCAGTCGTCGTGCGTCTCGACGACGAACTCGATCCCGGCCCCACGGGCGATTTCCGCGGCGGCGACAAGCGTCTCCGCGGCGGCGGAGACGGGGTCCTCGATGCCCGCCGCCGCACCGCCGAAGATGCGCACCTGGCGGCATCCCAGGGGCGCGCACAGCTCCGCGTAGCGGCGCATGGCGTCCAATTCCGCGGCGCGGGCGGCGGCGTCCGGCACCGCCATCCTCGCGCTGCTGCCGAGACAGGAGACCGCGAGCCCGGCGTCCGCCACGCGCGCGGCGGTTTCGAGGAGCCCCTCCCCCTTGAAGTGCGGGCTGTCGAACAGTTCGACGGCGTCGAGGCAGCCGCGGAAGTCGACGGCGTCGTAACGGTTCGCGACGGCGGATCCCACGACGCGGGCGACCGTCCAGGCGGGACAGGCGAGCGTGGTGAATGCGAGTTTCATGGCGGGGCCGGTGCGACCGGAGTGTGCACTCCGGGCGGGTCTGAAAGGGTGAGAACAAGCGGGAGTGACGGCGGTTATTCTACCACGGGGCGGTGCCCCGTGCCAGCGGCATGTCCTACGGTAGGTAGGCGCCGTGGGCGCGGAGGGCGGCGCGCAGGGCGGCGACGTCGACCGCTCGGACGTCCGGGACGGGCAGGCGCGCGGCCATCGCGGCGGCGAGGCCGGCGGCCTCGCCCGTGCAGAGGCAGTCGGGCATGACGCGCGTCGAGCCCTGGACCTCGCGGTCGGTGGAGATGCAGCGGCCCGCGACGAGGACGTCGGAGAGCCCGCGCGGGACGAGGCAGCGGTACGGGATGCCGTGCGATTCGCCGCGGCCGTACCGGACGGGGTCGTGGCGCACGGTGCCGTCCGCGTGCGTGTCGTGGATGTCGAGGTAGTAGCAGTTGCGCGAGATCTCGTCCGGGAACGACCGCCGCGCGACGTAGTCCTCGCGCGTGAGGACGTAGTCGCCGACGATGCGGCGCGATTCGCGGATGCCGAGCGCGGGCGCGGTCGCCGCGATGCGCGCGTTGCCGAACGCGGCGGGGAAGTGCTCGCGGAGCGCGTCGCGGAACTCGCGCGCGAATCGCCGCCCCTCGCGGTAGGCGGGGCTCGTGGAGCGCGGGTCGGTCGCGTCGACGTCGCGCAGGTGCCCGGCGTTGAGGCCGACGGCCGCCGGGCCGACGAGGTTCGCGCAGGCGTGGTCGTCGTCGATGCGCGGATACTTCGGCGAGGCGACGATCGCGTCGATGCAGCGCGGCTCCTTGCCGTAGCGGATGCTGCCCTGGTGCTCGAAGGCGCAGGTGTCGACGTTGTCGAGGTGGAAGCAGAGCGTCGAGGCCTGCACCCCGCCGCGGCCGTCGCCCGTCACGGTCTCCGCGCCGGCGCGCACGGCCAGGTCGGCGTCGCCCGTCGCGTCCACGTAGACCTTCGCTCGGAAGGCGCGCAACCCGGTCTTGTCCGCGGCAACGACCGCGTCCACGCGGCCGTCCGCGCCGCGGCGCACGTCCGCGAGGAGCGTCTCGAATCGCACCTCCGCGCCGGCCTCCTCCAGCAGGTCGTCGTAGACGCGCTTGAGCGCCTCCGCGTCGATCGGCGTCCAGCCCTGGTCGTCCGGGTCGGCGAACGGAAGCGCCGCCGTCGCGCGGCGCCGCACCTCGCGGGCGAGGCCGCCGTAGACCGTGCGGACGCCGTCCGAGCCCGGGCACCACGCCGGGACGAGCCCGAGCGTGCCCATGCCGCCGAGCGCGCCGCCGCGCTCCAGCAGGATCGTCCGGGC
>CAMVRE010000345.1 GCA_947169825.1 uncultured Verrucomicrobiota bacterium
CCGCGAGCGCGACGCGCGGCACGCCGAACTCGGCGGCCTGCTGCGCGACGCGGTCGGCGTTGCGGCCGGCGGCGAGGCCGACGACGCGGAAGCGCCCGGGCAGGTCCGAGACGATGCGCAGGACGTTCTCGCCGATCGAGCCCGTGCTGCCGAGCAGGACGATTCGCTTCTCCGTATCCATGTCGTTCTACCGGTGGTGGCTGCTCGTCACGATCGATAGGAACTCGGATCGCGTGGCGGCGTCGTCGTGGAAGGAGCCCAGGACGGCGCTCGTGCTCATCACCGAGTTCTGCTTCTCCACGCCGCGCATCGTCATGCAGAGGTGCTGGCACTCCATCACGACGCCGACGCCCTCGGCGCCGGTCTCGTCGCGGATCGCGCGCGCGATTTCGCTCGTGAGCCGCTCCTGGATCTGGAGCCGCGCCGCGAGGCAGTCGACGATCCGCGCGATCTTGCTCACGCCGAGCACGCGGCCGCGCGAGATGTAGCCCACGTGGCAGTGCCCGAAGAACGGCAGCAGGTGGTGCTCGCACAGGCTGTAGACGTCGATGTCGCGCACGACGACCATGTTGTCGCTGCCCGACTCGAACACGGCGCCGTTCACGACGTCGTGCGGCTTCTCGGCGTAGCCCCGCGTGAGGAACGCGAGCGCCTTGGCCATGCGCTCGGGCGTCTTCGCGAGCCCCTCGCGCGAGGGGTCCTCGCCGATCTCCTTCAACAGCTCGCGCACGAGCGATTCGACTCTGGCCTGGTCCATGTCGCGTCTCCTTCTATTCGTCGTCCTCGTCCTCGTCCTCGTCGCCGCCCTCGTCGGCGAATCCGTCGCCGGCGCCGTCGTCCGGGCCGCCGCGGCCGGGCGGGAGGAGGTCCTCCTCGCTTTCGGCGAAGTCGTCGAGGTCGTGTCCGTATTGCATCGGGTCGGGCCCGATGGAAAGGGTCTCGACGGTCTCCGGGTAGAGCGCGCCGGGCAGGCGCGGCACGGGCTCCGGCTCCGCGGAGAGGCGGAAGAACCAGTCGCCGCCCGCGCCGAGGAAGACGTAGTGCAGCGCCTCGCCCGAGTCCGGGTCCGGCAGCGCGTCGAACGCGTTGATCTCCTCGTAGGCGTCGACCTGCACGTCGTCCTTCGTCGGGCGCTCGTCGAGCTCGGGCGGGATCATCTCGCGCGGGCCCTCGGGGCCCTCGGCGCGGAAGAAGCAGAAGGGGTAGTCGCCGTCGAACGCGATCGCGGCCTGGACGCCCTCGTGCAGGTCGAAGAGACTGCGCGTCCGCTCGAGGTCGACGAACCGCACGCACGGCTCGCCGTCCCACCACGGCCCGCCGAGGCATTCCACCCTCCACCGCATCACCGGCGGGAACTGTCCGTTTTCGTCCATGCGACCTGCGACCTCAGACGTGCGACCCGAAACTCCTGGCCATCGACCTTCGACCTGTCTCCGGCGGCGCTACCGGTCGGGGGGATCCGCGGGCGCGGCCGCGGCCTTGCGGACGAGGACCGTGTCGATGCGGCGGCCCTCCATCTTCACGACCTTCATCGAGAGGCCGAGCTCGGGGACGTCCACGTCCGCGCCCTGCGCCGGGACGGAGGCGAGCCGCTCCACGATCCAGCCGGCGAGGGTCGAGAACTCGCCCTCCTCCAGCTCCGTGCCGAGCGCCTCGTTCACGTCGTCGATCGAGCTCTCGCCCGGGACGAGCCACTTGCCCTCGCCCAGGTCCTTGATCTCGACGACGTCGTCGGGGCCGTCGTACTCGTCGTAGAGGTCGCCCACGATCTGCTCGACGAGGTCCTCGATCGTGACGATGCCGGACGTCCCGCCGTAGTCGTCGACGACGATCGCGATGGACTGCTTGCGCTTCTGCATGCGCTTGAGCAGGACGTCCGCCTTGACGGTCTCCGGGACGAACATCGGCTTGCGCAGCAGCGCCGCGATGGCGAAGGACCTGGAGTCGACGGAGCGCAGCAGGAAGTCGCGCGCGTTGAGCACGCCCTCGATCGTGTCGACCGAGCCGCGGTAGATCGGGATGCGCGAGACGCCGGCGCGGCGGATCGTGTCGCGGATCTCCTCCCACGACGCCTCGGCGGGGAGCGCGACGACGTCCTTGCGGTGCACCATCACGTCGGCCGCCGTGAGGTCGTTGAGCTCGAAGACGTTTTCGATCATCTCCTTCTCGTCGGCCTCGACCGTGCCCTGCTGCTCGCCGGCCTCGACCTGCAGGAGGATCTGGTCCTCGGTGACGGCGGGGACGAGCCCGTCGCCGGGGCGCACGCCCAGCGGCCGCAGCACGAGGCGCGCGGAGGCGCTCACGAGCCACACCGCGGGGTGCACGATCCACGTCCAGGCGCGCAGCAGCGGCGCGAAGCGGTGCGCGAAGCGCTCGCCCGCGGCGATGGCGGCCTGCTTGGGCGCGATCTCGCCGAAGACGATGACGGCGTAGGAGAGCGCGAAGGTGACGAGCGCCGCGGCGGTCGCCTCGGCGCCCGGGCCGGCGTCGGCCGCGACGAGCCGGCGCGCGAGCGGCGGCGCGAAGGTGATCGCCGCGAACGACGAGAGCAGCAGGTTCGCGAGCGTGTTGCCGATCGAGATGCCGGAGAGGAAGCGACCCGTGTCCGCGAGGAAGCCCGCGAGGATGCGGTCCGCGCGCGACCCCTCCTCGGCCGCCTGCCTCACCTTGAGGCGGTCGAGCCGGATGACGGCGAACTCGCTCGCGGAGAAGAAGAAGCTCGCGAGCAGCGCGCACGCCATGACGAGGAAGCGCCAGAACAAGCTATCCATTGCGCACGAGCGTGGGCCGTTTGTATCCCTCGAGCCGCCGGAGGACGACGCCGGCCTCGGCGAGGACGGCCTTCGTCTGCTCGGTGACGGAGTACTCCTCGTCGTAGACGACCTCGCGGATGCCCGCGTTGACGATCATCTTGGAGC
>CAMVRE010000346.1 GCA_947169825.1 uncultured Verrucomicrobiota bacterium
CGCCGATTCCGCGCGCGCCGCCGCCGAGGCCGCGGCCGCCGCCGCGAAGGACGAGGCGGCGAGGTCCGTCGCCGCCGCGAAGGAGCCGGCGGAGAGGGCCGTCGCCGCCGCGAAGGCGGACGCCGCCGCCGCCGCCACCGCCGCCGAGGAGCGCGCCGCGAAGGAGATCGACGAGGCGAGGAAGGCCGCGGCCGACGAGGCCGCGCGCGCCGTCGCCGAGGCCGCGGAGAAGAGCGCCGCCGAGCTCGAGGCCGTCCGCGCCGAGGCCGCCGAGCGCGTCGCCGCGGCCGATTCCGACCGCGAGCGCGCCGCGGAGGAGTCCGCCGCCCGGATCGAGGCCGCCCGCGAGGACGCCTCCCGCGCCGCCGCCGAGGCCGCCGCGAAGGGCGAGGAGGCCGCGAAGGCCTTCGCCGACCTCGAGGCGCTGCGCGACGAGAACGCGGAGCTGCTCGCCTTCTCCAACACGCGCGACGTCGAGGCCAAGGCCCGCATCGAGGCGCTCGAGGCGCGCCTCAAGGCGCTGCCGGACGACCCGTCCGTCGGCATCGGCCCGGCGGTCGATCTGGAGGAGACGCTCCACCGCCTCGACGCGCTCCAGGCGCGCGTCACCGACCTCACGCGCGAGCGCGGCGAGCTGGCCGAGAAGCTCGCCGCCGCGGAAGCGGGCCTCGCCGTCGCGAAGCGTCCGCTCGAGGGCGACATCGCCGTCGCGCGGCAGTTCGCGGACGAGGCGCTGGGCGCCCTGCGCGACGAGCTGCTGGAGGAGAAGCGCCGCGCCGAGGCCGCCCGCGCCGCGACCGGCGCCCGCCAGGACGCGCTCCGCGAGCGCATCGGCGCGCTCGAGCGCGCGCTGAGCCGCGACCCGGGCGAGAAGTCCCGCAGCGAGCTCGCGGCCGAGCGCAACGAGAAGACCATCGCCCAGCTGCGGCAGCAGCTCGACTCCGAGCGCGACCAGCACCGCGCCGACCTCGGCCGCGCCACCGAGACCGAGAAGGCGCTCGAGGGCCGCATCCGCGCCCTGCAGCAGCGCGAGAGCGCGGTGCGCGAGCAGCTCCGGCGCGTCGAGAAGCGCACCGCCGACTACGACTCGCTCACGAGCCAGCTGCGCCGCCGCGAGCAGGAGGTCATCGAGGGCGCCAAGCAGTTCTCCGAGGCCCGCGAGCAGTGGCAGGTCGTCGAGACCGCCCTGAAGCGCCGCATCGACGAGCTCGAGCACGGCGCCGGATCCCTCTTCGAGGATCCCGCCGCCGCGTCCGCCGCGGGCGGAGAGGGCGCCGACGCCGGCGGGCGGAAGTTCGCCCTGCCCGGCTGGGCGCAGAAGATGAAGTAGCCCGCGGGGCCGCCATGCAAGTCGACGAAAGCCCCGTCTCGGCGTTCCGGAGGATCGGCATCCTCGGCACGGGACTCATCGGCGGGTCGCTGCTCCTGGCGCTGCGCCGCCTGCTGCCGGATGCGGAGCTTCTCGCCGGCGCGCCGTCGCCCCGCACGCGCGAGGCCGTTCGCGCCTCGGGCGCGGCGAGCCGCGTCTTCGACCCCGCCGCCGAGCCGCCCGCCGAGGCGCTCGCGGGCTGCGACCTCGGCATCCTCGCCGCGCCGCCCGAGGCGGTGTGCCGCGACCTGCCCGCGCTAAAGGGGGCGCCCATCGGGCTGCTCGTCGACGTGGCGTCCGTCAAGGGCTCCGTGATGGCCGCCGCGCGCGGGCTCGGCAACTTCGTCGGAGGCCACCCGATGGCCGGCACGGAGGGCGTCGGCTTCGGCGCCGCCGACCCGGACCTGTTCCGCGGCGCGGCGTTCCTCTACTGCGTTCCGCCGGACTACGCCTCGGGGGAGGATCGGATCGACGAGCTGCTCGCGCTCCTGCGCGCGCTCGGGATGCGCCCGTTCGCGATGGACGCCGCCGCCCACGACCGGCGCCTCGCCCTCGTCTCGCACCTGCCGCACGCCGCCGCGTTCGCGCTCGCGCTCGCCGCGGCCCGCGCCGGCGACCCCGTCCTGGCGCAGCTCGTCGGCGGCGGATTCCGCGACACGACGCGCATCGCCGCCTCGTCGCCCGCGCTCTGGACCGACATCCTCCGCGCCTCGCCGGAGCTGCCGTCCGCTCTCGGTGCCTTCGCCGACGCGCTCGCGCAGATCCGTTCCGCGCTCGATCCGGCGGCGCCGCCGGACGCGCTGCGCGCCCTCCTCGCGGAAGCGGAGACCTACCGCCGGGGCATCCCCGAGGGCTTGCACGCCGTTCCGCACGCCTGACGCCGCCTGTCTCCAGCCCGCGGAGCGCTTGCGAAGGAGGGTGAAAACCGCGCCGCCGCGGGGTATGATGAAATTATGGACACCAATCCCGACCGGGCGATGGTGGAGATGCGCTTCGGCATCGCCACCGGCGTCCCGGCGACCCTCCGCGAGGTGGGGAAGGCCTTCGGCGTCTCCACGACCCGCGCCGACAAGGTCATCAACCGCGCCCTCCTCCGCCTCCGGGCGGCGGCGTAGCGCCGCACGCGGAGGCCGCGGAACCCTGCTCCGGAAAAATCACACGCAGAGAGCGCAGAGGTCGCGGAGCCCTGCTCCGGAAAAATCACACGCAGAGAGCGCAGAGGCCGCAGAGCCCTGCTCCGGGAAAACCACACGCAGAGAGCGCAGAGGCCGCGGAGCCCTGCTCCGGAAAAATCACACGCAGAGAGCGCGGAGGCCGCTGAGCCCTGCTCCGGAGAAAACACACGCAGAGAGCGCAGAGGCCGCGGAGCCCTGCTCCGGAGAAAACACACGCAGAGAGCGCAGAGACCGCAGAGCCCTGCTCCGGGAAAACCACACGCAGAGAGCGCAGAGGCCGCAGAGAGGCCTTGCGCTCAAGCGGTTTGAACTCACGCAGAGAGCGCAGAGACCGCAGAGCCCTGCTCTGGAGTTGCTTTGGAGGCGG
>CAMVRE010000347.1 GCA_947169825.1 uncultured Verrucomicrobiota bacterium
CTCGGGCCTCGACGCCGCCGAGACCGCCCCCCTCCTCTCCTCCGCGCTGTAGCGGCCACCGCGATTCTCGTCGTCTCGTCGTCTTGCGTCTGGCCCGATGCCAGGCGCCAGGCGAAAACCGCGCCCGCGGGGAGCGGGCAAGGGCATGTCAATCCATGTCTGCGGAGATTCCTCGGTCTTTGAGCCATTGGACGAGCGCCTTGGACGATTCATCGGTGAACGGATAGTCGTCGGAGAAGGTGCGCCAGCGGAGCGCCAGACCGTGTTGCACGGCCGTGAGTGCGACCCGTTCGCCGCCCTTCCACCAGTCGATGCCCGGGTAGCCGCAGCACATGCACTGGCCCCCGCCGGGGCCGTCCTCGAACCGGATCATCGCCGTGAAGGCGGCGATTTCGGCGGCATTGGTGATGACGACGAAGACCTTCTGCCTGTCGATGATTTCTTCGGACGTCTCGTCCGCGGGCGCGGGAAGCGCGAGGGCAAGGAGGGGGAGGAAGACAAGGCGTTTCATTGCGGTTTTCGTTCTTTGAAAGTGGCGGGGTGGGGACCCCGCCACGGCGGGTTGCGACGACAGCGAGAATACAGGAGGGTTCGGACCGTGTCAAGGGGTTGAACCCCCAATTTTGTATTTTCCACGCTTTTCCAGAATTTGCACATTCCCGCCCGCACTCCATCCATCACCCCCCACGCGCCGTTCCCCGAGCCCAACAACCGAAAAATCCCCCTCTTTCGCCTTCGATTCCACCGTGCGTGATTTTTCTTGCTTTCGCCGCTCCTGCGGTGTAGAATTGCGCGAAAACGAAACCCGACGCGAAATCGTCGCACCCCATTCTCCTCCCATGCAGCGCCCGTCCTCCGAAGCAATCATCATCGCGGTCGTTTCTACGATCGTCATCCTGCCCGTTCTCGTCATCTGCACATTGTTCGCCCGCGACAGGTGGTTCCACGGGCGGACCATAAGCGATCCTCCGCTCTACAAGGAAGTCCATGCCATGCTCGCAAATGCGGAAGAGACCGCCGTAGCAAAAGGGGAAACTCCCGTCTGGCCCGTAAAGGGACAATGGTCGTCGTCGTCCGATTTCTTCCGAGCCGTCCTTCCCCGCCGATTGCGCAAGAAAATCCTCGATCCGAAACGATCCTGCTGCATTCTCGCCGGAGCGAAGGACGAGGATGACTCGATGCCCGTTCTCTGGTCGTCGAACTTCCGCGTCTCGCTCGACGACCTTCTCGCCCCCGTCGATCCAACGAACGAGGTTTCGTGGGCCGGCAAGCTCGTTCCAGGCGAACACTTCTTCGGGACTTTGCAGGTCGTGCTCGTCCGGCGGGGCGGAACCATTCAAGTCATCAAGAACAAGGACCTGACCGACGCGGCGTTTCTCGCCGGAACCGTCCCGCGCCATCCCGAATCCTTGGAAATCCTGGAGCCCTGAACCATGTCCCGCCGTCCCCGCCGCCGAACCATCTCCGCCGCCGCCCTTCGCCGCGCCGACCGCCGCCGCGAGGAGGCCCGCATCAACGCCGCCCTCCGCTACCACGAAGCCGTTCGCCAATCCTACGAGCGCTATCCCTTCCAAGTCGGCTCTCCGGGCTACAACGAACTGTTTTGGGGCGGCATCTCCTTCTATCTCCTCGTTGCCGCGACTCCGTTCGTCGCGCTCGCGTTTGCGGCCAAGCTCGCCGCCTCGGGGTTCCGGGCCATTCGCACCCAGACCTACCGCGCTCGTGCGGGCGTCGACCACGCCTTCGCCCGCGAGTGCGCCGCGCGTCTGCGCGAGGCGCGGGAATCCTCGCCCCGCGAGTATCTTCGTGTCCTGCGTTCGATCGCCGCAGAGCGCGAGAGACGCGAAGCGGAGCGCGAGCGCGAGGCGCTCGCGCTCTCTGACCAGCCCGCAGCCGCGAAGCGCCGCGCCGCCGCCCGCGCAAAGCGCGACCTGGCGTGGCAGGACTGGTTCGGAACGCTGGAGAAGGCCGTGGCGGGGTCCGGCACCCCGCCACGCGAGCCCGGGATGCCGCAGCTGCCGGACCGTCCGCGTCGCAAGGGCGCTCCGGTCCGTCGGCTCTGCGTCTTCTCCGCCAAGCCCGCGCCGACGGGCGACGAGGTGCGCGAGCAGTTCGAGAAGGCGCGCGGGCGCGGGAAGGTGGCGGAGAAGATCCGGCTCGGGTCGATGCTGCTCGACGCGGAGGCGACCGTGGACAGCTCGCTCATCCGCGACAACGACGGCGAGATCGTCGGGCGCAACGGCGGCCTTCGCGGGTGGATCTTCGAAAACTGCCCGGACCTGCTCCCGCACTACGCGGCGCTGACGGGCTACCGCCGGCTCGCGTGGGAGACGCGCGACGCGGAGGACCTCTTCGACCCGGTGCCGGCGGAGTTGCTGCTCGCGGCCGATCCGGAAGTCGAAAGGAAGGTGCGGCCGGCCCAGCGCGAGCGGCTACCCGGCGCGCGAAGGCGATTGCGAGCACTGCTCGCCACGCCGGAGAGCGCGACCGTGGCGGGGTTCCTGCGACGATTGCGCGCGGAGCGGGACGAACGGGAGAAACGCGAGCGCGGGAGAAGGCGACGGCTGGCGTAAACGGACGAGACGAAGCGTAAAGCGCGCAACGAGAACGGCCGAGAAAAGATAATGAAAACGGCTTTGGAAGAAGATGAAACGATGAAAATCACGCACGGTGGAATCGAAAGCGAGACAATGGGGAGAGACGGGGCGCTGGAACGATTGGGAAGCGAGACGAACGCGGTGATGAAACGGCTCAGAAGAGGACGATGCGGGCAAAGGCAACGCGGGCGGTGGCGAAACGCGTTGAGACGACGCGGGATGTGGCGGGGAGCGTTCGGGGCGGCGCTGGCGTTCACGCTCTTCTTCTCGCTCTATCCGCACGAGG
>CAMVRE010000348.1 GCA_947169825.1 uncultured Verrucomicrobiota bacterium
AGGCCGCCGCGCGCGGCGGTGGCGCCGGCGGAGACGACGGCCGCGGCGGCCGCCGAGCCGGAGGTTCCCGCGGCGCGGGAGATCGCGCGGATGCGCTGGGTCATCGGCGACTCGCCGTCGGGTCCCGAGCCCGGGACGGAGCGGACGACGAGCGGCCCGCGCGGGGCCTTCGCGAGCGCCTTCTCGCGGGCGGCCTCGAGCGCCTCCGAGGGGGCGAGGGTGGACGCGGCGCCGTCGGGGATCGGGCCCTCGGGGACGGGGCGCCCCTCCTCGAGGTGGTCGATCGCGCGCAGGACGGCGTCCCAGCCGGAGAAGCGGTTCCCGGGATCCTTGGCCAGGAGGCGCTCGACGAACTCGCAGAAGAAGGGCGGGAGCGACGCGTCGAGGTCGAAGAGCCCCTCGTCCTGGAGATTGACCTGCGCGTCCATCACCTCGGCGGTCGGGATGTCGGCGAACAGGCGGCGGCCGGCGACCATGTGGTAGATCGTGGCGCCGAGCGCATACATGTCCGCCTGGGGGCCGAGGTCGGGCTCGCCGGTCGCCTGCTCGGGGGGCATGTAGGCGGGCGTGCCGAAGACGTAGCCGCCGCCCGCCTCCGGATCGTCGCGCCGGGCCTGGAGTGACGCGCGCGAGCGGGAGAGGCCGAAGTCCATGACCTTGATCGCGCCGGTCGCGTCGACCATCACGTTCTCGGGCTTGACGTCGAGATGGACGAGGCTCTGGCGGTCCCAGGCGTAGCGGAGCGCCTCCGCGACGCCGCGAGCGACGAAGAGCGACTCCTCGACGGAGAGCCGCCCGGCGCGGCGGATCCAGGAGCCGACGGTCTCGCCCTCGACCAGCTCCATGACGAAGCAGAACCGGCCGTCGCGGTAGAAGGCGTCGTAGACCTGGATGATGCCGGGGTGCGACATGCGCGCGGCGGCGCGCGCCTCGGACTGGAAGCGGTCGATGTCCTCGTCGTCCCGGCACTGCTCGGGGTCGAGGACCTTGATCGCGACGGGGCGGTCGAGCGCGACCTGGCGCGCGCGCCAGACGGTCGCCATGCCTCCGCGGCCGATGAGCGCGAAGTCGTCGAAGCCCTCGAAGGAAGGCGGCTGGATGGAAACGTCGGGCATGGGGCGGAGTAGGGGGCTCCGGGGGAGGCGCGTGGAATCGGCGCCATTCTACCATTCCCGCCCGCACCGTGTCCAGCGCCCTGGCGCGCGCGCGAAAGCGGTGGATTTTGCCGGGGGCTTCTGCTAGACTCGCCCCCCGTCGCCGCCGCTCCCGCCGGAGCCGGCGGAAACCCCTCCGCGAAAACCATGCCCTCCCCGAAGAAAGTCCGCGTCGCCGTGATCGGCTGCGGCGTCATCAGCGAGCTCCACCTTCGCTGCTTCGCGCACAATCCCCATGCGGAGGTCGTCGCCGTCTGCGACCTCGTGCCCGAGCGCGCCGAGCGCGCCGCGCGGGAGCGCGCGCCGGGCGCGCGCTGGACGACGAGGGCCGCGGAGATCTTCGCCGATCCGTCGATCGACGCCGTCTCGATCTGCACCGACCACGCGTCTCACTGCCGTCTCGCCTGCGCCGCCCTCGCGGCCGGGAAGCACGTGCTCTGCGAGAAGAGCCTCGCCCGCACCGCCGCGGACCTGCGGCGCATGCTCGCCGCCGCGAAGGCGCATCCGGACCGGGTGGCGGCGGGCGTCTTCCAGCATCGCTTCGAGCCGCTCCCGCGCGTGCTGCGCGAGCTCGTCGCCGAGGGCGCGTTCGGGCGTCTGCTCACCGCGGCCGGCTCGCTCTACACGCTGCGCGACGACGACTACTTCCGCAAGGACGCCTGGCGCGGAACGATCCGCGGCGAGGGCGGGTCGGTCCTCATCAACCAGTCGATCCACTACTTCGACCTGCTGCTCTGGATCGCCGGCGGCGCGGCCTCCGCGCGCGCCTATTCCGCCAACCTCGGGCACGAGGGCTCGATCGAGACGGAGGACACCGTCGCGATCGCGCTGCGGATGCGCAACGGCGCGCTCGGCTCGTTCGTCGCGACGAGCGCCGGAATGCGCCAGTGGGAGACGGACCTCGTCTTCCAGGGCACGGCGGGCAGCGTCGAGATGCGCGACGACCGGCTCTTCTCGCTCGTCCTCGCGGACAAGGCCGCGGAGAGGCGCGTCCGCGCCCGCGTCGACCGGGCGCTCGCCGCCGGCGCGAAGCTCTTCCCGAAGGGCAAGGACTACTACGGACCCGGGCACCAGGCGCAGATCGACGACTTCGTCCGCGCCGTGCGCACCGGCGCGCGCCCCTACGTTACGTTCGCCGACGCCGCGGAGAGCGACGCGATGGTCTTCGCGGCCTACGCCTCCGCCGCGCGCCGGTAGCCGCGCCGCGCGCCGCGCCCCCGCGGCCGCGCGATTCCCCTTGCCTTTCGCGGGCGGATTCCGTAAAATCGGCGCCGTTTTCCGATTCACCACACACACACGGAGCGCGCGCCGAGGCGGCGCGGAGGGCCCAGCCATGAGCGACGGCGACACGAACGACCAGACCCAGAATCCCTTCGACGGCTTCTCCTTTTCCCCCGACTGGGCGAAGGGCAGCGCCGAAACGAACGGGGCGAATCTGCGCAAATACGCCGCGCGGTTCGAAGAGCGCGGCGATCGGGGGGACCGCGGCGACCGCCGCGGTCCGCGGGGCGAGCGTCCGTTCCGCGGCGACCGCGGCCCGCGCCGCAATCGCTTCGAGGGAGATCGCGGCCCGCGCCCCTTCGGCGACCGCCCGCCCCGCCGCGACCGCTTCGAGGGCGACCACGGGCCGCGCCCCTTCGGCGACCGCCCGCCCCGCCGCGACCGCTTCGAGGGCGGCCGCGAGCCGCGCCCCTTCGGTTCTTCAGTAAGTTGGGTACCTTCTT
>CAMVRE010000349.1 GCA_947169825.1 uncultured Verrucomicrobiota bacterium
CCTCGTTGTGGCGCGTCTTGGCGGGGATGCCGAGGCGCCAGAGCTCGCGCTCGACGTCGTTCATGAACGAGAGGACGCGGTCCGGGACGGTGCCGAAGTAGTGGTCCTCGAGCTGCTGGCCCTTGGCGGACGCCGCGCCGAAGAGGGTGCGGCCGGTGAGGACGAGGTCCGGGCGCCTCTTCCAGAACTCCTTGTCGACGAGGAAGTACTCCTGCTCGGCGCCGAGCGTGCAGCCGGTGTGGGCCTCGGCGACGCCGAAGAGCCTCATCAGGCGCTTGAGCGAGCGGTCGAGGGCCTGCATCGAGCGCAGGAGGGGCGTCTTCTTGTCGAGCGCCTCGCCCGTGTAGGCGCAGAACGCCGTCGGGATGCAGAGCGTGGCGCCGTTGGAGTGGCGCTTGATGAAGGCGGGCGAGGTGGCGTCCCACGCCGTGTAGCCGCGCGCCTCGAACGTGGAGCGGATGCCGCCGCTCGGGAACGAGGAGGCGTCGGGCTCGCCGACGATGAGGTTCTTGCCGGAGAACTGCATCACGGGCTCGCCGTCCTTGAGCTCGAGGAAGGCGTCGTGCTTCTCGGCGGTGGAGCCGGTCATCGGCAGGAACCAGTGCGTGTAGTGCGTGGCGCCGCGGTCCATCGCCCAGTGGCGGATGCCGTGGGCGACCTCGCCGGCGATGGACGGGTCGAGCGGCTTGCCCTCGCGGATCGTGGCCTGGAGCTTCTTCGCGGTCTCCTTCGAGAGGTAGGTCCGGATCGCCTCCTCGCCGAACACGTCGGCGCCGAAGTCGGTCGCTTTCTTCGTTTCTTCCGTCATAGGATGGGTCTCCTTGGTGTTGGGGCGTGCTGCCCGAAAAGCGAATAGCAAAGGGCGTGCCAAGCCCCGCTACGCGCGTCCGCGCGTAGCGGGGCGGCACGCCCTGTGGCAATATTGCGTAAAACCGGAAAGCGATGTTTCCAGTTTTTGTCAGCTTTTACATTTTTGGTGAAATCGCCCCAAATGGAAGGCAAACCCGTGTCGTGGCAGGGTGGATACCCCGCCACGGAGGTCGCCGTCCACGCGTGTTCGCGCGGAGGACCGCGGCGTTCAGGGGCGCAGGGAGGAAAGCGGCGCGACGACGACGCCGTCCTTGCGGCGGTAGGCGGCGGACGAGAGCCCGAGAAGGACCACGAGGGCGGACGGCGGACGTCCGCCCCTCTGCCGCGCGATGTCGTCGCGGATCGCCAGAAGCCCGGCCGCGGCCTCTTCCTCCTGGTTCGCGCCGAGTTTGATTTCGATGGCGGTCCAGTCGCCGTTTTCAAGCTCGATCACGGCATCGATCTCCCGGTTCGCGTAGTCCTGGTAGTGGAACAGCGAGGCGTCGAAGCTTTCGCAGTAGACGCGAAGGTCGCGCTCGGCCAGCGCCTCGAACAGGAATCCGAACGTGTTCAAGTCCCCAATCAGCCGATCCGGTCCGGCCTTGAGCAGGGCGCAGGCCAGCGACGGATCGCAGAAATGGCGCTTGTTCGACTGCTTGACGCGGACCGGCGACCGGATGTTCGACGAAAAGGCGGGCTGGTCCTCGATTACGAACAACCGGCGGAGGATGTCCAAATAGACGCCCAGCGTGTCGGAATCCACCGTTTCGCCGTCCAGTTCCGAAATGTCGCGGCAGAGCGTCGCCACCGAGGCCGTGGTCGATTCGTTCCGGGCAAGGGACCGGAGCAGCATCCCGACCTTGCGGACGTCGCGGCGCACGCCGTCGACGCGGTGCACGTCGTCGTCCGCCACTTGCCGGACGTAGGCCCGCGGAATCTCGACGGCGTCCTCGAACGGAACGCCCAGCGCGCCCGGCCATCCGCCGCGAACGATCCATTCGGCCAGCTCCCGCAGGGAGGGACGGCGGCACGGACGCACGCCGAAGAACGTCCCCTCGCACAGTTCGCGCAGGGACACGGTCCCTTCCGACTGTCCGCTCTCCCAGAGGGACATCGGCCTCATCCGCATCGTCGCGATGCGACCGGTCCCGCCATGGCGGATTCCCTTGCGGCGCGGCGTCGAGGAGCCGGTCAGGATGAACCGCCCCTTCGCGGTCGATTCGTCCACGTGCGCGCGCGATGCGTCCCAGAGCTGCGGGAACTCCTGCCATTCGTCGATCAGGTGCGGAGGAGCGCCCGGAAACGCGCTTTCGACATCCAGCTCGACCAGTTTCCGGTTCTGGAAGTTTCCGGCCGGATCGGCGACATCGAATTCGCTCTCCGCGCGCCGTCGCGCGGTCCACGTCTTCCCGCACCACTTCGGCCCCTCGACGCAAACCGCGCCGAACGCCCGGAGCAACGATTCAAGTCTCTTGTCCGCGATCCGCGGCCTGTATCCCGGAATATCCATCTGGAGGTCTCCAACGGCGCATAAGACTAGTCTATTCGGTCGAATTTGTCAACTCCATTCGGTCAGATTTTAAAAATTCATTCGGTCATATTTGACTAATTCATTCGGTTGAATTTGAGCGCAGCGAAAGCGGTTCCACGAAACGTGTGGTGTGGATCAAGGTGCCGGTTCGGACCGCCTCAAAGGGATCGGAATGTAGATGGACTGGCCGGCGCGGACGAGGTCGGGGTCCGCAATCTGCGGGTTGTCGGCGAGGAGTTCGGCCGGGGTGATTCCGCGCGACGGACCGATTGTGAATATTCCGTGAATTCGTCCGCGGGGGATTGCGCGGGGGCGGGCGGGTGTGGCAGAATCCGCGCCATGCACGACGCAACGAACGAACGCAGGGATGCGGCGCCGCCGCCGGAGCCGTGGATCCTCCTCGGCGTCCCCGACCCGCCGTGGCGCGCCGCGGTTCGCGCCGCCGCGCCGGGACTCGCCTGGCGCGACGCGCCGGACGTCGCCGCCGCCCGCTCCG
>CAMVRE010000350.1 GCA_947169825.1 uncultured Verrucomicrobiota bacterium
CGAGCGCGGGGCCGAGGACGTTGCGGCAGAGCTGGGCGCGCGAGGCGCAGAACAGGAGCGCCTCCGCCGCGTCGCAGAGCGGCTCCTTCGCGAGGTCGTTCTGCAGCAGGTCGCGGATGATCTCGCCGGTGGGCGTGCCGCCGGGCTCGCGGGCCGTGAGAACGGGGATCCCGCGCGCGCGAAGCTCCTCGGCGAGACGACGGGCGTGGGTGGACTTTCCGCCCCCTTCGGGGCCTTCGAACGTGATGAGCTTGCCGGTCATGGCGTGGCGGGGTGGGGGAGTGCGGCGGGAACGGGGCGAGTCTACCACACGCCCCGCGCCCGGGCAAGTTTCGGCTTGAAATCCGCACGCGCAAGCCGTAGACTCTTGCGCCGTCACGCAAACCCCACGGGTGCAACCATGCTCGACCTCAAGAAGATCCGCGAAACCCCCGACGCCGTCAAGGAGGGCCTCGTCGCCCGCGGCGCCGATCCCGCCGCCGTCGACGAGATCCTCGCCCTCGACGCCGTCCGCCGCGAGAAGACCGCCGCCGTCCAGGCGCTCCAGAACGAGCGCAACGCAACGTCGAAGAAGATCGGCGCCGCGAAGAAGGCCGGCGAGGACACGTCCGCCATCCAGGCCGAGATGCGCGCCCTCGGCGACCGCATCGCCGCGCTCGACAAGGAGGCGTCCGAGGTCGACGAGAGGCAGCGCGCGATCCTGCTCGCGCTCCCGAACCTCCCCGCGCCCGGCGTCGTCCCCGGCGGCAAGGAGGCCAACCAGGTCGTCTCCGTCTGGGGCGAGAAGCCCGTCTTCGAGGGCTTCGAGCCGAAGGACCACGTCGAGCTCTGCACGACGCTCGGGCTCATCGACTACGACCGCGGCGTCCGCATGGGCGGCAACGGCTTCTGGCTCTACCGCGGCATGGGCGCGCGGCTGGAGTGGGCGCTCCTCAACTACTTCGTCCAGGAGCACCTCAAGGACGGCTTCGAGTTCATCCTGCCGCCGCACCTGCTCACCTACGAGTGCGGCCTCACCGCGGGCCAGTTCCCGAAGTTCGAGGAGGACGTCTTCCGGCTCAAGGAGGAGGGCTTCCAGTTCCTGCTGCCGACGGCGGAGACGGCGCTCGTGAACCTCCACCGCGGAGAGATCCTCGAGGAGAAGGACCTGCCGCTCAAGATGTTCGCCTACACGCCGTGCTATCGGCGCGAGGCGGGCTCCTACCGCAAGGAGGAGCGCGGGATGATCCGCGGCCACCAGTTCAACAAGGTCGAGATGTTCGCCTACACGCTGCCCGAGCAGTCGGAGGAGATGCTGCAGCTCCTGATCCGCAAGGCGTGCCGGCTCGTCGAGGGGCTGGGGCTGCACTACCGGCTCTCGAAGCTCGCGGCGGGCGACTGCTCCGCGTCGATGGCGACGACCTACGACGTGGAGCTGTGGATCCCGTCGATGGGCGTCTACAAGGAGTGCTCGTCCGTCTCCAACGCGATGGACTACCAGGCGCGGCGCGGCAACATGAAGTTCC
Organism: uncultured Verrucomicrobiota bacterium; assembly: GCA_947169825.1. Classification (GTDB taxonomy): domain Bacteria; phylum Verrucomicrobiota; class Kiritimatiellia; order RFP12; family UBA3636; genus UBA3636. Next base: position 1,506 of record CAMVRE010000350.1, read on the forward strand.
GCCGCGCGGCGACGAAGAAGTCCGAGTTCCTCCACACGCTCAACGGCTCCGGCCTCGCCACCTCGCGCCTCCTGCCCGCCATCGTCGAGCAGTTCCAGCGCGCGGACGGCTCCGTCGTCATCCCGGAGGTCCTCCGCCCGTTCCTCGGCGGCGCCTCCGTCATCGAGCCGCCGGCGAAGTAGCTAGTCGTCGATCGACTTCCAGTCGTACTGCTGCTTGACGTACTCGACGAACGAGGCGTCGTCGCACATCGACTTGCCGGGCGAGTCGGAGAGCTTCACGACGGGGAAGCCGTTCGACTCGGTGAGCTTCATCACGATCGAGAGCGGCTCGACGCCCATGTCGTTGGTGAGGTGCGTGCCGATGCCGAAGGTGACCTTGATGCGGTCGTGGAAGCGCCGCGCGATGGCGAGCGCGCGCCGCGTGTCGAGGCTGTCGCTCCAGCACGCGGTCTTCGTGCGCGGGTCGATGCGCAGCCTCCGGTAGTGGTCGATCAGCATCTCGCCCCACGTGAAGGGGTCGCCCGAGTCGTGGCGGCAACCGTCGAACAGCTTGGCGAAGTAGAGGTCGAAGTCGCGCAGGAACGCGCGGAAGCCGAAGATGTCCGAGAGCCCGATGCCGAGCTCGCCGCGGTATTCGTGCGCCCACATGTCGAGCGTGCGGCGCTGCACCTCGGAGACGCGGACGTCCGTGCCCATCACGCCCATGAAGAGCTCGTGCGCGAAGGTGCCGATCGGCGAAACGCCGAACTTCTTCGCGAGATAGACGTCGGACGTGCCGGAGAAGAACCGGCGCCCGCGGTCGGCGAACTCGCGGATCACCTCCTCGTGCCAGGCGCCGGAGTAGCGGCGGCGCAGGCCGAAGTCGGCGACCTTGAAGCCCCAGTCCGCGTGGCGGTCGAACGCGTCGATCTTGCGGCGCAGGCGCCGGCGGCCCTCGGCGAGGCTCTTCACGCGGCCGCGCATGTAGAGCTCCTGGACGATCGCGAGGACGGGGATCTCGAACCAGATCACGTCGCGCCACGGGCCCTCGGCCCAGATCGCGACGCCGCCCCGCTTCGTCGGATCGGCCTCGACGTGGATCTGCTCGCGGTAGAGCCAGAGGCGCTTGAGGTAGTCGCAGAAGTCGGGCGCGAGGAAGCGGATGCCGCGCAGGTAGGCGATCTCCTCGTCCGCGAAGCGCAGCGTGCAGAGGTGGTCGAGCTGCTCGTCGATGGCGGGGATCAGCGGGCGAAGGTCGACGCCGGGCGTGCGCAGGCGGAACTCGACGCGGACGTTGACGGTCGGAAGCTGGTGCAGCACGAGCTGCCCCATCGTGAACTTGTAGAAGTCCTGCTCGAGCAGGGACGTGATGATCGGG
>CAMVRE010000351.1 GCA_947169825.1 uncultured Verrucomicrobiota bacterium
GGCTCGGCGTCCTTGGCGCAGACGAAGGAGGCCTTGTAGATGCTGGACTCGGGCTTGGAGCCGGCCTTCATGACGACCTGGTCGTCGCCCTTGACGAAGCGGAGCGTGAAGATCTCCATCTTGCGCAGGCCGGTGGAGGTCTTGCGCTCCTCTATGGCGGAGGAATACTCCTTCAGGACGAAGCCCGTCTTCGCGAGCTCCTGCCCCTTCCTCACGTACCAGTCGCGGCCGGAGGCGTCCTTCACGGCGAACTTGTATTCGCCGTCGGCGCCCTTCATCTTGCTGCCGTTGAAGCCGAAGGGGAACGGCTCGACGTCGATGGAGCTCACGCGCAGGAACGCGAAGCGCGCGGGGTGGCTCTTGGCGTCCTTGGGATCGGTGCCGCCCTGGAACTCCTCGAGGTTCGTGAAGCCGTCGGTGTCGGGATCGAGGCCCGAGTCGTCGCTGAACGGGTCGAGGGAATTCTTCTTCTCCCACTCGTCGGGCATGCCGTCGGAGTCGGAGTCCCACGTCTCGTCGACGGTCACCGTCTCGCTCGGCTGCTCGGCGGAGCACCAGTGGCAGACGTCGGCGTCGATCGGGATGGGCTGCGCGCACTTCACGCAGGAGACGCGCTCGGGGGCGACGAGGAAGGCGACGTTGGTGCCGGACATCGCGTAGGAGGTGCGCGCGGCCTCGCGCGCGGCGGCGAAGAGCAGGCCGGGGACGACCTGGACGTTGCGGCGCTCGAGGTTCGAGAGGGCCTGGATGCGGCGGGCGAACTTCGCGGACTCGGCCTTGCTCGAACCGGCGCCGACGAGCAGCGCGGCGAGCGCGGCGACGAGCACGGCGAGCGCGGCGACGAGCACGAGCTTGTCGTAGTGCTCGGTCAGGAAGGCGGACTTCTTCTGGCTGGCCATGGCTATTCCTCCTCCCCGGACGACTCGGCCGCGGCGGGATCGAGGCCCACGAAGCGGACGTCCACCAGCACGGTGGCGAGGACGGGCGCCTCGCGCAGGGGGCCGGACACCATGCGGGACGCGCGCGGGGGCGGCTTGGGCGGCCCGCCGCGCGGATCGGGGGCCTCGGTCTCCTGGGAGCCCCGAGACCCGCGGCGGTCGTCGCGATCCCGGTCCCGCTCCCGCTCCTTCTCCTTCTCCTCGCCCGCGAAGACCGCGTCCTCCGCCGTCTTCTCCAGCGTGAGGCCGGAGACGCAGGCGTAGGGCGTCGCCGCGCAGACGGCGTCGACGAAGTCGAGGACCGCCTTCTCGCGGGCGACGAAGCGGAAGCCAAAGCGCTCGACGTCGCTCGGGACGGGCCCGCGGAACGGCGGCGGCGCCGGAACGGCGAGGGTGGAGGACGCTCCGCCGCCGCCGCCCTCGCGGCTGGCGCGGCGACGCTCGCGGCGGGCCCTGCCGCCCTCCTCCCCGGAGGCGCCGGCGCCCGTCTCGAAGACGACGCGACCGACGGCCTCGACGCGCTGCGGACCGGCCGCGTAGAGCATGCGGACGAGCTGGTCCGTGAGGCGCAGCTGGCGCAGGAGCCGCGTGACGTGCTGCGGCTTGGCCGGGTCGCCCGTGGCGTAGAGGTCGAAGCCGAACGCGAACGAGTCGGGGACGATCTTCAGGCCGTCCTCGCCGACGGGCGCCGCGTCGTAGAGACCCTGGATCGTCTCCTCGCGGAGCGAACTGAACTCGCCCGGGGAGGCGCGGCGCAGGTTGAGGCCCCGGGCCCAGTCGTTGGTGCCGACCGTGAGCAGATCGTCGAGCTGGTCGATCCACTCGCTTGCGTTCTCGAGGTTCTTCCCGGCGGCCGCGACGTTCTCCTCGCTCGGGAACGGGTCGGCCTGGTAGAGCCGGTTCAGGTCGGAAAAGGCCCTGTCGCGGTTCTTCCGGGCGGTTCCGATCCCGGAGAAGCCGACGAACGCGAGCGCGGCGGATCCGAGCAGAAGGACGGCGGAGACGCCGCCGCCGACGGCGAGGATGAGCTGGTTCTTCTTCATGGGGCGACCTCCCCTTCGGCAGACTCTCCGGCGGGCTCCTCCGCGGCGGCGGGCTCGGCGCCCTTCCCGTCCTCGGCGGGCGCGGGCTCCGCGGCCTCGTCCCCGGCGGCGCGGACCTCCTCCGCCGCGGACTCCGCGGCCTCGTCGGCGAGGGGCTCGTCGGCGACGTGTTCCTCGGCGGCCGGCTCGTCGCCGCCGCGGCCCGGGAGCCACGAGATGTCGGGCGTCCCGAGCGGGTGCGCGAGCGCGAGCGAGATCTCGATCTCGGCGACGCGCTTGCCGTGCGTCGTGGTCTCGCGGACGACGCTGCCCGAGGAGAAATACTTCGGCGTGATCGCGAGGAGGGAGTTGCAGAAGAGCTCGCCCGGGGATCCGCCGCGGACGCGGCGGCCGCGGCGCGGGCGGGCGACGGCCTCGTCGAGCTCGCCCTTGAAGCCGCACGCGACGAGGCGGACGGTGCCGGCGGAGCCCTCCTCGCCGTCGCCGGACGGACGGCCCGGGGCGAAGGAGACCGACTTGAGCCACATGCCGGGCAGCATCGCGGAGCGGATCGCGTCGAGCGCGCGCGGGAACGAGGCGCGGGAGAGGGCGATCGCGGCATAGGAGTCGACGCGCGCCATCGCGCCGTCCACCTCGGAGGCGACGCCGGAGAGTCGCGACTGCACCTGCTTGAGGGCGTTGGCCCGCCTCTGGCAGTCCTTGGCGTCCTTCTCGTAGCGGCCCTTCAGGTTGCTGGCGTAGAGGAACCCGAGCAGGAGCGAAAGGACGATCGCCGCGACGGCCCCGCCGAAGAACGGCAGGCGGCGCAGGAAGCGGCGCTCCTCGGCGATCGCCGGCGGGATGAGGTTGATCTCGACCGGGCACTTCGCGCCGGCGCGCA
>CAMVRE010000352.1 GCA_947169825.1 uncultured Verrucomicrobiota bacterium
CGGCCCAGCGGCGGAGGTTCTCCGCCTCGGCGAGGAGGGCGCCCCAGTCGAGGGAGAGGTAGCGGCCGTCCCGGTAGAGCTCGCGGCCGTCGACGACGGTGAGGCGGTTCTCGAGGCCCGTGGCGGCGTAGACGACGTTGGAGACGACGTCGTTCACGGGCTGGAGGCCGGGCGTGCGCAGGTCGAGCGCGAAGAAGTCCGCGCGGCTTCCGGGCGCGAGGCGGCCGGCGAGCGGGTCGCCGATCGCGGCGGCGCCGCCGCGCGTCGCCATGTCGAGCGCGGTCCGCGCGGAGACCGCCGTCGGGTCGCCCGAGGCGAGCTTGCCGAGGAGCGCCGCGAGCCACGTCTCGCGGAGCATGTTCTGCGCGTTGTTCGACGCGGGGCCGTCCGTGCCGATCGCGAGCGGGACGCCCGCGGCGAGGATGCGCGGGACGGGCGCCGCGCCGGACGCGAGCTTCATGTTGGACGCGGGGTTGTGGACGGCGGCGCAGCCGCGCTCGCGCAGGATCGCGAGGTCGGCGTCGTCCACGTCGACGCAGTGGAAGAGCGCGGTGTCGGCGCGCAGGATGCCGAGCGAGTCGCAGTAGGGGATCGGTCGGGCCCCCCGCTCGGCGAGGCAGTCCGCGGTCTCCTTGCGCGTCTCGGACATGTGCATGCCGAACCGCCAGCCGACCTCGTCGGCGAGCGCGCGGCAGGCGAGGAGCGTGTCGGGGTCGGTCGTGTAGACGGCGTGGGGCGCGACGGCACCGCGCAGGCGCGGGTGGCCGCGCCACGCCTCGGCGTTGGCGCGGATCCGGTCGAAGAGCGCCTCGCGCGTGGCGCCGCCGAGCTGCGGGAAGAAGCGCACGACGTTCTCGCCGATCACGCCTCGCACACCGGCTTCGTCGGCCGCGGCGAAGACGTTCTCCTGGAGCATGTACATGTCCCAGAAGGCGGTCGTGCCGGTGCGGATCATCTCCGCGAAGGAGAGCAGCGCCGAAACGCGCAGGAGCGCGGGCTCCCAGCGCGCCTCTCGCGGGAAGATGTCCTCGCTCAGCCACGCGAAGAGCGCCTTGTCGTCGGCCGCGCCGCGCAGGGCGCTCATCGGGACGTGCGTGTGCGCGTCGATCAGGCCCGGGAGGATCGCGGAGGCGCCGAGGTCGTCGACCTCCGCGTCGGGGTGGCGCGCGAGGACGTCGGCGGCGGGGCCGGCGTCGGAGACGAGTCCGCCCTCGATGGCGAGGGCGGCGTCCTCGAGGACGGCGCGGGCGTCGTCCTGTGTGACGAGCCATTCGGCGCGGTAGATCTTCATCGATGCGGAGGGGCGGGGGAGGGGACTACTTTGCGGCGAGGTCGGCGACGAGCTTGTTGAAGCGCGCGGGGTTCTCCAGCGGCGTGCCCTCGGCGAGCTGCGCCTGCCCGTAGAGCAGGTCCGCGAGGTCCTCGAGCGAGGCCTTCGCCTCGTCCTTGCCGACGAGCCCGAGCATCTTCTCCACCATCGGCGACTTCGCGTTGAGCTCGAGGATGCGCGGGGAGTCCGGCACGGGCTGGTTGAACGCCTTGAGCACGCGCTGCATGTGCGCCGAGACGCCGTATTCGTCCGCCACGAAGCAGCAGGCGCTGTCGACGAGGCGGCTCGTGAGGCGGACCTCCTTGACGGTCTTGGAGAAGCGCTCCTTCAGGTAGTCGGCGAGCGGCTTGAAGCGCTTGTCGTCCTCGGTCTCCTCCTTCTTGCCGTCCTTGTCCTTCCTCTTGCCCTCCGGGTCGTCGAGGTCGAGCTCGCCGCGGTCCGCGGCGCGGAGCTTCTTCCCGTCGTACTCGCGGACGCGCTCGGCGAAGAACTCGTCCATCGGGTCGACGAAGAAGAGCACCTCGTAGCCGTGCTGGCGGAACGATTCGAGGACGGGCGAGTTCTTCGCGGCCTCGTAGGTGTCGGCGGAGAGGTAGTAGATCTCCTTCTGCCCCTCGGGCATGCGCGAGACGTACTCCTTCAGGGTCACGGGCTTCGTGGCGTCCTCGGAGAAGGTCGACGGGAACACGCAGAGGTCGCGGAGGCGGTCGGAGTTCTCCCAGTCGGAATGGGCGCCCTCCTTGAGCAGGCGGCCGTACTGCGCGCAGAAGACCGCGAAGTCGGCGGGGCGGTTCTTCTGCATGTCCTCGATCTCGCCGAGGATCTTGCCGACGAGGACCTTGCGGATGCGGCGGATGACGGCGTTGTCCTGCAGCGTCTCGCGCGAGACGTTGAGCGGCAGGTCGGCGCTCTCGACGACGCCGCGCACGAACGCGAGGTAGCGCGGCAGCAGCTCCTTCACGTCGTCGCCGATGAAGACGTTGCGGACGTAGAGCTGCAGGCCGAGCTTGGCGTTGGCGAACCACAGGTCGTAGGGCGCGGTGCGCGGGATGAAGACGAGCGCGTGGAACTCCGTCGCGCCCTCGGCGGCGAACTGGATCGTGGCGAGCGGCTCCTCGCCGTCGTGCGCGAGGTGCTTGTAGAAGGCGTCTGTCTCCTCCTTCTTCACCTCGCTCTTCGACTTCTTCCAGATCGCCTTCATGGAGTTGACCTGGCGCGGCTCGCGCGGCGGGTCGGGCGGAAGCTCCTTGCCGTCCTTGTCCTTCTTCGGCTCCGGCTTGACGCTCGGGTCGGGGCAGAGCATCACGGGATAGGCGAGGAAGTCCGAGTAGGTGCGGACGATGTCCTCGAGGCGCCACTCGTCGAGGTACTCCTTCGCGTCCTCGCGCAGGTGCAGCGTGATCGTGGTGCCGTCGGCGGCGTCGGGGTCGCCGTCCGAGAGGTCGTATTCGCCCTTGCCGTCGGAGGACCAGAGCACGGGCGCCGCGCCGCGGCGGCGCGTGAGGACGTCGACGCGGTCCGCGACCATGAA
>CAMVRE010000353.1 GCA_947169825.1 uncultured Verrucomicrobiota bacterium
TTGTCGCCGTGGCCGAGCGGATACCAGCTCATGAGGCGGATGCCGAGGCGGTCGATCGTCCCGCGCGACCTTCCTGGAGCAGGGGACGCTGGACGCGACGCGGCGCATCGTCGCGAACTCCGACCTGCCCGCCTTCCACACCGCGGTCGCCGCCTCGCGCGCGCCCGCACCAGAGGGCCGCGTCGTGATCCCCCTGCGCGACCCGGAGGCGACGGCGACCTACCACTTCGTCTGCCGCGCGGATCGCGCCGACGCCCTTGCGCCCGTCTTCGACGCCCTGCCCGCTCCCTGATCCGCCGGTCCTCGGCGGCCCCACGCGCCGGAAGCGCTTGACATACCCTACGGGGGTATGGTAGACTCCGCCCCGTTTCCAACGGAACGGAGAAAACATGAAGAACCGGGACAAGGAAGATCTGACGGCCCTGCAGCTTCGGCTCAGGAAGATCGTGGGCCAGCTCAACGGCGTCCACAAGATGCTCGAGGCGGATGCGCCCTGCGAGGACATCCTCACGCAGCTCAACGCGGCCAACGGCGCGCTGCACCGCCTGTCGTTCATCATCCTCGACGCCCACCTGCGGCACTGCGTCCGCGAGGGCATCGAGAGCGGCAACGCCGACGAGACGATCGAGTCGTTCGCGGAGGCGCTCGAGAACTTCTCGAAGATGGCGTAGGGAGGCGGAACGATGGAACAGCTTGTCGATCTTCTCCTCTCGGCCCTCCGGGTGTTCGCGGCGATGTCGCCGTGGCTCGTCGCCGGCTTCTTCGCGGCGGGCGTGCTCGCCGTCTGGATCCCGCGGGCGTGGGTGAACCGGGCGCTCGGCGGGCGCACGGGCCTCTCCGGCGTCCTGCGCGCCGTGCTCGTCGGCGTCCCGCTGCCGATCTGCTCGTGCGGCGTCCTGCCGATCGCGGCGGGGCTCCGCCGCAACGGCGCCGGCAAGGGCGCCACCGCCGCGTTCCTGATCTCCACGCCGCAGACGGGTGTCGACTCCATCCTCGCGACCTACGCGCTGATGGGGCCGGTCTTCGCCGTCGCGCGCCCGCTCGCCGCCGCGCTCACGGGCCTCGTCGGCGGCGCGGTCGTCGCGGCGGTCGGGGGCGAGGACGACGCCGCGGCCGCCGCCGCGGACGAGCCGCCGCCCCCCTCGCGGGGGCTGCGGGAGATCCTGCGCCAGGCCTACGTCCGGCTCCTCGGCTCGGTCGCCAAGCCGCTCGCCGCCGGCCTCGCGGTCTCCGCGCTCGTGACCGTCCTCGTCCCGGACGGCTTCTTCGCCGAGGCGTTCGGAGGGCGCGACTGGCTCGCGATGCCGGCGATGGCGCTCGTCGGGCTGCCGATGTACGTGTGCTCGACGGCGTCCATCCCCATCGCCGCGTCGCTGATGCTCAAGGGCGTCTCGCCGGGCGCGGCGTTCGTCTTCCTGATGGTCGGCCCCGCGATGAACGCGGTGTCCGTGACGACGGTCGCCGCGCTCATCGGGCGCAGGGCCACCGCGGCCTACGTCGCGACGATCGTCGTAGGGGCGATCCTGTGCGGCTGCGCCGTCAACGCCTTCGCCGACCCCTCGGCCGCGGTCGAGGCCGCGCGCTGTGCCTCGCACGGGCTCACGCCGCTGCACTGGGCCTGCGCCGCGTTCCTCGCCGCGATGACGGCCTACAACCTGGCGCGCCCCGCCGCGATGACCTCGCGCGGCCGCTCCGGCGAGGCGGGCGGCTGCTGCGGCGGGTCGGACGGCTGCTGCGGCGGCGGGGCCGCCGCGTCGGCGCCGGAGCCCGTCCCCGCGAAGGGAATCGGCCCCGCCGTCGCCACGTGCGAGCTGGCGCTCGACGGCATGCGCTGCATGAACTGCGTCGCCCACGCGAAGAAGGCGCTCGAGGCCATCCCCGGTGTCGCGGCGGACGTCACGCTCGACCCGCAGCGCGCGCTCGTGCGGATGGACCGCGACGTCCCCGAGTCCGCGCTCCGCGCGGCCATCGAGGGCGAGGGCTACCGCGTCGTCTCGGTCTCGCGCCGCTAGCCGCTGCGCCCTCGCCGCGCCGGCGCGGCTGCCGGACGAGGGCGGGATTCCGCGGACCGATCAGTCCACGCGCTTCGTGGAGGGGGGCTCGGTGCCGTCGAGGGAGACGAGGCGGTAGGCCCTGGCGCCGTAGCCGAGGGCCTCGGCGTGTTCGAGGATGTGCGGGCCGAGGCGCGTCTCCATCCGCTCGCGGAGCGAGGCGCTCGTCTTCGGGTCGGACGCGTAGACGAGGTCCACGCACGCCTTGTCGAGCGCGACGGGATCGAGCGAGGCGAGGATGCCCACGTCCGCCATTTCCGGCGGGTGCGGGTGCGCGTCGCAGTCGCAGTCGATCGAGAGGTTGTTCATCACGCTGATGTACACCGCGCGGTCGCCCATGTAGTTCACGACGGCGCCCGCCGCCTCGGCCATCGACTCGATGAAGTCCTTCTGCGGCGGCAGGTCGCCCCAGACCTTGCCCGCGTCGTCGGTCTTCCCGGCCGAGTGGATGCGCGCCTTGCCGGCCGTGGAGGCGACGCCGATGGAGAGGTTCTTCAGCGCGCCGCCGAAGCCGCCCATCATGTGGCCCTTGAAGTGGTTGAGGACCACGAAGCCCGTGTAGTTCGTGAACGCGGCGCCGATCAGATCCTGTTTTAGGTGGGTCGAGCCGGCGGGGCACGGGATTTCGATCTGGTCGAACTCGTCCATGATCACGACCTTCGCGATGGCATTGAAGCCGTGGTCCTCGATCGTCTGCCGATGCTTCGGCGTCTCCTGGCGCGAGCCGCCGTAGGCGGTGTTGCACTCGACGATGTCGCCCTGGAGCGACCGGACGAGCGGCCCGATGAGCTCCGGCTTGAGGTAGTG
>CAMVRE010000354.1 GCA_947169825.1 uncultured Verrucomicrobiota bacterium
CGTCCCAGGGGTCGGGCGGACCGAACGGCGTGCCGGAGGGGAAGAAGAGCATGGCAGATGCGGGGGTAGGGGTGGAATAGGCGGGACGAGAGTCGATCGGCGGCGATTCTAGCCGCCGGCAGGACGGAGGTCAAGAGAAATCTGCAACACGGTCGGAAAGACTGTGATTGCTTGATTATTCGTATGGATGGCAGAACGGAAAGCGGCGGACTTGCGGGCGGTGGGGCGGGGGGATAGAATGGCGGGAGTTAAGGAAATGCCAATGATCCGACCCTGGCCACGACACTCCGACATGCCATGATCCACGCCGTCAATCCGATTCTCTCCGGGTTCCATCCCGATCCGTCGATCTGCCGCGCCGGCGAGTGGTTCTACCTCGCCAACTCCACGTTCCAGTGGTTCCCCGGCGTCGAGCTGCACCGCTCGCGCGACCTCGTGCACTGGGAGCGCCTGCCGTCGCCCCTGCGCCGCGTCTCGCAGCTCGACCTGCGAGGCGACCCCGACTCCGGCGGCGTCTGGGCCCCGTGCCTCACGCATGCGGACGGCCTCTTCTGGCTCGTCTACACCGACGCGAAGGAGACGCGCGGACCCTACAAGGACGTCCACAACTACGTCGTCACGGCGGAGGATCCAGCGGGCGACTGGAGCGAGCCGGTCTATCTCAACTCGAGCGGCTTCGACCCCTCGCTCTTCCACGACGACGACGGCCGCAAGTACGTCTGCAACATGCTCTGGGACCACCGTCCTGGCCACCGCCTCTTCGCGGGCATCGTCGTGCAGGAGTACTCCGTCGCGGAGAAGCGGCTCGTCGGCCCCGCGAAGCTCGTCTACACCGGCACGCCCGCGCTCGGCACCGAGGGGCCGCACCTCTACAAACGCGACGGCACATACTACCTCATGGTCGCCGAGGGCGGCACGGCCTACTGGCACGGCGTCCAGCTCGCGCGGTCGAAGTCGGTCTGGGGCCCCTACGAGAGCGACCCGCAGCCCCTCCTCACCGCCAAGCACGACCACGCCAGCCCGCTCCAGCGCACCGGCCACGGCTGCCTCGTCGACACGCCGAAGGGCGACCTCTTCGTCGCCTACCTCTGCGGACGTCCGGTGCCCGTCGGCTGGCAGCAGCCCTGCCCGCTCTGCCGCGAGACCGCGCTCGTGCCGGTCGAGTGGAGCCCCGACGGCTGGCTGCGCATGAAGGGCGTCGAGGGCGTCGTGCCGCCCGTCGAGTTCGACGTCGACCTCCCGGAGGCGCCGGTCGCGCCCGAGCCGGAGCGCGTCGTCTTCGACGCCCCCGCGCTCCCGACCGCGTTCAAGACGCTGCGCGCGCCCTTCGACGGCGAGATGGGCTCGCTCGCCGCCCGTCCCGGCTGGCTGCGCCTCTACGGGCGCGAGTCGCCGATCTCCTGGCAGCGCCAGAGCCTCGTCGCCCGCCGCGTGCAGCACTTCGTCTGCGAGGCGGAGACGGAGCTCGAGTTCGCGCCGGAAAGCTTCCAGCAGATGGCCGGGCTGATGCTCATCTACGACGCGTCCAACTTCTTCTTCCTCCATCTCACGCGCGACGAGGAGTCGGCGCAGAACGTCCTTCGCCTCTCCGTGCGCAGCAACCGCGAGTTCTCCGAGCCCGTCCCCGGCGGGTTCGTCCCGCTCGGCGGCGCGACCCGCGTCCTCCTGCGCGTCCGCAAGGACGTTTTCAGGCTGCGCTTCTCGTATTCGCTCGACGGCGCGGCCTGGACCGACGTCTGCGGCGAGCTCGACGGCTCGCACCTCTGCGACGAGGCCTACCGCGAGATGAAGACCGACGGCCACACCGGCCCGTTCGTCGGGATGTCGTGCGTGGACCTCGCCGGCCGGCGCATCCCCGCCGACTTCCGCTCGTTCTCCTACCGCGCCCTCGGCTAGAGCGCGACCTTGGCGATCGCCTTCCGGATGGGCGCGCCGGGCAAGGCGCCGGCGGGCGCCGTGGCGGGCTGGTGCGCCTCGGCGCCCGGCCACAGGACGAGGAAGTCGCCCGGGCGCATGACGACGCGGTGCAGCCCCGCATCCCCCTCGTGGCGATGCCACGAGACGTCCTTCGCCTCGTCGAACGGGATCGCGACCGACATGGAATCCGGCGGCCCCACCCAGATCTCCTCCTCGCCCTCGACCAGGAACTGGATGTCGACGTAGCGCCGGTGCAGCTCGAACTTCGACGGGTCGAAGGCGTGCGATGCGGTATGGTCGACGTTGACGAAGAGGTCCTTCCCGTCCAGCTCGTGGCGGCCGGGCGCGGCCGACGCGGCGTTCTCGCGCAGCCACGCGAACGCGGTGGCGAAGCGGGGATGGACGTTCGTGTATCGGGAGCCGTTTTCGATGGTGTCGTGGATCATGGCGGAATGGGCGTTTTTTGGGGTCAGACGGTGGGCGGAGGAGGGGTTCTCATGGTTGCGAGCACTACTCGAAGTCGTCGGGCGACCAGGCGTCGCGCCAGTCGAGGTAGCCCCTCTCGCCGTCGAAGCGGAACGGGAGCCAGACGTAGTCCGCGATGCTCGTGTTTCCGCCGGGGGGCGGGAGGGCGTTCCATGCGCGCACCGCGTCCTCGTTGCGTTCGCCGAAGCACGATTCGAAGAAGGCGTGCGTGACCTCGTAGGGGCGGCCCGTGTCGCGCGGCAGCCAGCGGTCGGCGAGCGCGACGTAGAGGTCCTTCTTGCCGGGAACCTTGAAGACGGAGGAGACCTGCGAGTGGAACGAGGTGCGCGACGGGTCGCCGGGGTGCGGGTCGCCGAGGACGCGGTAGGGGCCGTGCCACGTATCGGCGACGGCGAGCTCCGACGGATTCGGGCAGTAGCCGGTCGTTCCGGAGGTGA
>CAMVRE010000355.1 GCA_947169825.1 uncultured Verrucomicrobiota bacterium
CTCGCCGCGCTCGCGGCCCCCGCCCTCGCCGACGCCGACGCGCGCACGGAGGAGGACCGCCGCGCCTTCGCCGACGCGCTCTTCTCGCGCGGCCTCTACCGCCAGGCCGCCGTCGAATACGCCCGCTTCCTCGACGAGTTCCCGAAGAGCGCCGACTACGCGCTCTGCTGCTTCCGCCTCGGCGAGTCGCACCGCAGCGCCGGCGACAGGGTCGAGGCGCTCAAGGCCTACAAGCGCGCGATCGACGCCCCCGACTCCCCCTGGCGCGGCAAGGCGATGTTCAAGCGCGCCGCCCTCTTCGCCGAGATGGGCCAGAACGAGGCCGCCGAGGAGCTCTTCGCGAAGCTCCTCGCCGCCGGCCCCGAGCCCGAGGTGCGCGAGCTGGCGCTCTACTACGACGCCGCCGCGCTCGAGGGCCTCGGCCGCAACGCGGACGCCGTCGCCCGCCTCGAGACGCTCGTGAAGGACTTCCCGAAGGGCTCGATGACCTCCTACGGCCGCCTCTCCCTCGCCCGCCTCCGCACGCTCCAGGGCCCGACGTTCGACCCCGCCAAGGCGCGCGGCCTCCTCGCCGACCTCGCGAAGGACCCCGCCACGCCGCGCCTCGGCGCGGAGGCGCTCTTCCTGCTCGGCGCCGCGGAGCGCGCGGCCGGCAACGAGGGCGCCGCGGCCGACGCCTACCGCTCGCTCTTCGAGCGCTACCCGGAGGATGAGCGCGTCCCCCTCGCGCGCATCCCCGCCGCCTGGGCCTTCTCGCGCGCCGGCCGCGCCCAGGACGCGATCGCGACGGTGGACGCCGCGCTCGCCGCGTCGCCCGTTCCGGCGCCCGCCGCCGCCGCGGAGCTGCGCTACGTCCGCGCACAGGCGCTCTTCGACCTGGCGCGCCTCGAGGAGGCCGGCGCCGCGTTCCTCGAGATCGCGAACACCCCCGCCGCGGTCGCGTCCGGCTTCGCCGCCCGCGCCCGCTACCAGGCCGCGCTCTGCGCCTTCAAGCGCGGGCAGTGGTCCGCCGCGCGCGAAGCCGCGCGCCCGCTCCTCTCCGACAAGGCGATGCGCGAGGAGGCGCTCTGGCTCATCGCGCAGGCCGCCTCGGAGGAGGGCGGCAAGGCGATCGACGAGGCGATCGAGAGCTACCGCCGCATCGCCGCCGAGTTCCCGGAGTCCTCCTACGCGCCCGGCGCGCTCTTCCGCCTCGCCCACGCGCTGTGCGGCCGCGGCGACTGGGCCGCCGCCGTCGCGGCGTTCGAGACCCTCGCGGAGAGGTATCCCAAGTCCGAGCTTGCGCCGCGCGCCCGCTTCTCCGCCGCCCACGCGCTCGGCGGCGCCGGCCAGGACGACCGCGCCGTCGTCGCCTGGCGCACCTACCTGCGCGACTTCCCGTCGCACGAGGGCGCCGAGGAGGGCCTCTGGCAGCTCGGCGTGCTGCTCCTGCGGCTCGACCGCCGCACCGAGGCGCTCGCGGACTTCGACGAGCTGCTGCGCCGCTTCCCGAAGGGGTCGCGCCGCGCCGACGCGCTGCTCTGGCGCGGCGAGCTGCTGCGCGAGGCGGACGACCCCGCGCCCGCCGAGCGCGCCCTGCGCGACGCCCTCGCCGCGAACCCGCGAGAGGAGGTCGCGCGCGACGCGCGCTTCGCCCTCGCGACGGTCCTGCAGAAGTCCGGCCGCGAGTCCGAGGCCGCGGAGCTGCTGCAGGGACTGCTCGACGGCCCCGCCGCCGCCTCGCGCTTCACGCCGGGGCAGTTCGCCTGGCTCGCCGAGCGCCAGATCGAGGGCGGCAAATTCGCGCAGGCCGCAACGACCGCGCGGCGGATGGCCGAGCTCGCGCCGGACGACTCCTGGCGCCAGACCGCGTGGACGCTCGCCGGCCGCGCCGAACGCGCCGCCGGGCGCGCCCGCGAGGCGGAGGAGGCGTTCCGCAAGGCATGCGAGCTCAACGTCCTCACGACCTCCGCGCCCGAGGCGACGCTGCGCCTCGCGGAGCTGCTGCTCGCGCGCGGCGCGGCCGACGAGGCGGACAAATGGTTCCGCCTCGCCGTCGAGCGCTGCGCCGCGCCGGAGCTGCAGGCGCAGCGCATCTGGGCCTACGTCGGACTCGGCCGCGCGGCGCTCGCGCGCGGCGAGAAGGACGACGCCGCGAACTACCTCATGACCGTCTGCCTGCTCTACCACGACCCGGAGATCCTGCCGCCGGTGATCGAGGAGACGGCGCGCCTCCTGGACGAGCTCGGCCGCGCCGACGAGGCCGCCTCCCTGCGCGATTCGCTCGCGAAGGACTATCCGGACCGGAAGGATCCCGCCGCGAAGTAGCGGCGCCGGCGGGGGCCGCGGGCGCTACCGGGAAAAGGAGGAGGAGGCCGCGCGCCGCGCGGAGGCCTTTCCGGCGAGACGCGCGCCGGCCCGCGAAACGAGGGCGAGAAGCGCCGCGACGAGGACCGCCGGCGCGGAGGGCTGGCAGTCGAGCTTCCACGAGACCAGCAGGCCCGCGGCGAGCGAGAGGAACGCGAAGAGCCCCGAGAGCAGCATCATCGGGCCGATGCGGCGCGCGAGCGGGCGCGCCGCGAGCGCGGGCAGCGCGAGGAGCGCCACCGCGAGGACGATGCCGACGGCGCGCACGAGCACGACGACGGCGAGCGCCGTCGCGAGCGAGAGCACGCACGCGTGCAGCCGCACCGGCGCGCCGCGCAGCGCCGCGAGGCGCTCGTTGAACGCGACGCCGAGCAGGCCGCGCCAGAAGAGCGCGAGCGCGAGCAGGAGCGCCGCGTCGAAGGCGCAAGGTCACAATTTGTGACCTTGAAGATGGTGATGTCGCAATTTGCGACATCACG
>CAMVRE010000356.1 GCA_947169825.1 uncultured Verrucomicrobiota bacterium
CATGCCGGTCGTTTGGCATTCAGCATTCAGCATTCTGCATTCCGCAGTCGCCCTCGCGCACCGCGGCGCGAACCGGCAGCCGGGCGGGAGGGCGAGCGGGGAGGGGAGGGTGCCGGGGATCGCGGGGAGTCGTTCGCCGGGGGCGTGGCGCGAGGGCATCGCGGCGAGGAGCGCGGCGGTGTAGGGGTGGCGCGGGTGCGCGAAGACCTCCTCGACGGGCCCGCTCTCGACGATGCGCCCGGCGTACATCACCGCGACGCGCGAGCAGGTCCGGCGGACGACCGCCATGTTGTGCGTGATGAGGAGGAGCGCCGTCTCCCTGTCGCGCGCGTTGCGCATGAGGTCGAGCACCTGCGCCTGCACGGTGACGTCGAGCGCCGTCGTGGGCTCGTCGGCGATCACGAGGCGCGGGCGCGTCATCAGCACCGACGCGATCATTACGCGCTGCTGCATGCCGCCGGAGAGGCGGAAGGGGTATTCGCGCAGGCAGCGCTCCGGGTCGGGGATACCGCAGCGCGCGAGCCATTCGGCGGCGAGGGCGAGGCCCTCCTTCCGCGAGACGGGCCGGTGCAGCCGCAGCGCCTCGAGCAGCTGGTCGCCGATGCGGTGCAGCGGCGAGAGCGCCGTCATCGGGTCCTGGAAGACCATCCCGACCGCCGCGCCGCGGATCTTGCGCAGCTCGCGAAGCGGGAGCGTGGCGAGGTCGCGCCCGTCGAAGAGGATTCGCCCCGAGACGAGCCGCCCGGGCGGCGAGGGGACGAGCCGCAGGACCGACATCGCCGTCACGGACTTGCCGCAGCCGGACTCGCCCACGAGCCCGAGCGTCTCGCCCGGCGCGAGCGAGAGCGAGACGCCGTCCACCGCGCGCAATTCGCCCAATGAGGTATCGAAGGAGACGCGCAGGTCCTCGATGGCCAGCGCCGGCGCGGCCGCGCCGGCTGGCGAATGCTGAATGCTGAATGCTGAATGCTGAATGGTCGGAGGACTTTCGGAGGCGTTTGCGGCCGGCGACGCCGTCGCGGATGCGCCGGCGTCGCCGGCCTTTTCTACTCCTGGCGCACTCGGCGCGGAGTCGCGGCCGCGCCGCGACTCCGCGTCGAGCGCGCTAAGGGGTTTCGGGTCGAACGCGTCGCGCAGGGCCTCGCCGACGAAGACGCCGAGGAGCATCACGACGAAAAGGGCGAGCGAGGGCCAGAGGACGAGCCACCACGCGTGGCGGAAGGCCTGCGCCTGCTGCAGCAGCTCGCCCCAGGACGGCGCGCCGTCCGGCAGGCCGAAGCCGAGGTAGTCGAGCGCGGCAAGCGAGCCGATCGCGCCGACGAGGAGGAACGGGAAGAGCGTGATGAGAGGAGTGAGCGCGTTCGGCAGGACGTGCCGGAACATGATCCGCGCGTGGGAGAGGCCCTGGACGCGGGCGGCGTCGACGAACGGCCGCGTGCGCAGGCGCAGGAACTCGGCGCGGACGTAGGACGCGACGCCGATCCAGTTGAAGATCGCGTAGCACGCGAGCAGGAGCCCGAAGGAGCGCCCGAACGCGTTGCCGAGGAAGATCATCACGTAGAGGAACGGGATCGCCGACCAGATCTCCGTGAAGCGCTGGCCGGCGATGTCGACCCACCGCACGAAGTAGCCCTGCACCGCGCCGAACGCGACGCCGAGCGCGAGCGAGGCGAGCGTGAGCAGGAGCCCGAAAGTGATCGCCGTCCGTGCGCCGTAGACGACGCGCGAGAAGACGTCGCGCCCCGCGGCGTCGAACCCGAAGGGATGCCCCGGGATCGGGCGGAAGGGGAAGACCGCCGGCTCGAGCGGGACGGCTCCGGCCGTCCCGCTCGGGCCGGAATGCTGAATGCTGAATGCTGAATGCTGAATGCCGGGAGCGGACTGCTCCGGCTTCGCCGTGCGCCAGTCCGCGCGGCGCAGGTAGATGCGGACCGTTCGACCGTTCGACCGTTCGACCGTGTGACCGTCCGACCGTGTGAGCGCTGCGAGGCGATACGACACTCCGTTCGTCGCGAACTCGAAGGCGGGCGCCGCCTCGTTGCGGAGGCGCGCGGCGAGCGCGGGGCCGAGCGCATCCGGGAGCGGCGCGGCGAGCGCCGAGGCGAAGTCGTTGGTGTCCCCCCATGCGCGGACGATTTGGAAATGCTGAATGCTGAATGCTGAATGCTGAATGACTCCCCCACCCGCCTCCGGCGGGAGCCCCCTCAGGGAGGGGGCCGGCTTCCCCGCTGGGGGAGCTGGCGAGCGGAGCGAGACGGAGGGGGGCGCGACCTCGACCGCGGCCACGGGGTAGTGGCCGGCGGAGACGACCGCGGGCCGCAGGTGCGGGTCGAGCACCGAGGCGGGGAAGACCTCGTGGGGGCTGCCGCAGAAGAGCCCGGCGCAGAGGCTCGCGGCGTAGAGCGCGACGAAGATCCACAGCGACCACCAGCCGCGCCGGTTGGCGCGGAACCGTTTCCAGGCGGGCGAGCGGAGGGTCATCGGTCGAAGCGAGGAATCGTGTGGCGGAACGTCGGCCGGGATTCTACCACAGCATTTCGGAGAGGGCAAAGCGATCGCGCCTTCGCCTTCGCGTTCGATTGTGGACATTCCCCACTTTTCGGCGCCGCAACGTCGCGGAAGCCCGCAAACAGGCCATTTGCGTCGATGCGCAAGTGAAATGCGGCTGCACCCGCCCGCCCTGCTCCGGGCTCCCAAGGCGCGGCGTTCCGAAATGCGGGGGCGCTCGGCGAAGCCCGGACGCGGCGGTCTCGCGGCGCTCGTCGGCGCGGCGGCGTGGAGGCCGCCTTCGCCTCCTCCCGCTCGCGATCCCATCCGCGTCCG
>CAMVRE010000357.1 GCA_947169825.1 uncultured Verrucomicrobiota bacterium
AGGCCTCAAGCTCGCCTTCGACTGGTACAAGGAGCACAAGTACCTCTAGCCCGCCGGCTCCCCGAGACCGTTCGCCGACGGGCGCCCCGCCCGCGCCGCCAAACCCGGATCCGTCCCATGAAACGCCCCCTCCTCGCCCTCCTCGTCCTCGCGGCTGCGCTCGCCGCCTCCCTCGCGCCGGCCGCCGGCGGAAAAGGCCCGCTCGCCGGGCGCAAGCGCCCCGCGAACGCGGCGCCGACCGTCATCACGTCCGACCAGCTCGAGTTCGACTACCAGAACTTCGTCGCGCTGTTCGACGGGCACGTCGTCGTGAAGGACCCCGAGTTCGTCCTCAAGACCGACCGCATGCTCGTGACGTTCGAGAACTCCAACGACGTGAAGCGGGTCGACTGCATCGGCAACGTCGACATGGTGAGCGACGACATCCACGCCGTCTGCGGCCGCGCGGTCTACACGCGCGAGAACGCGCTCGTCGTGATGTCCGACGAGCCGGTCGTCATGAAGGGCCCCGACCAGCGCGTCGCGGGGCAGGTCATCAACATCTGGCTCGACGACGAGCGCGTCGAGGTGAAGAACGGCGCCGCCGTCGAGGCGAAGCCCAACTCCTTCAAGAAGCCCGCCGGGGGCGGCGGGCCGGCGCCGGCCGGGAAGCCCGCGGAGGCGCAGGATCCCGCGAAGGGGGAGGCGAAGTGAGCGAGGCCGCGGAGCCGGCGGCGGGCGGCCACACGCTCGAGGCGCAGGGCATCTTCAAGACCTACAGGGGGCGCACCGTCGTCCGAGGCGTCACGATCCACGTCGACAAGGGCGAGGTCGTCGGGCTGCTCGGCCCGAACGGCGCCGGCAAAACGACGAGCTTCTACATGATCCTCGGGCTCGTCCGGCCGGACAAGGGCCGGGGCCGCATCCTCTTCAACGGGACGGACGTGACGCGCTATCCGGTCTACCGGCGCGCGCGCGCGGGCCTCGGCTACCTGGCGCAGGAGCCCTCGATCTTCCGCAAGCTCACGGTGGAGCAGAACATCTGGGCGATCCTCGAGACGACCGACCGCACCCGCGAGGAGCGGAAGCGGCGCCTCGACGAGCTGCTGGAGCGGTTCGACCTGGCGAAGGTCCGGAGGCAATACGCCTACACGCTCTCCGGCGGCGAGCGCCGCAAGCTCGAGATCGCGCGGTCGCTCGTGCAGAACCCCTCGGTCCTGATGCTCGACGAGCCGTTCGCGGGCGTCGACCCGGTCGCCGTCGAGGGCATCCGCTCGATCGTGGGCGACCTCAAGGCGGACGGCATCGGCATCCTCATCACCGACCACAACGTCCGCGAGACGCTCTCCATCGTCGACCGCGCCTACATCCTCATCGACGGCACCGTCATCAAGGAGGGCAGCCCCGACGACATCGTCGCCGACCCCGTCGTCCGCTCGCGCTACCTCACCGACGACTTCCGCATGTAGCGCGCTTGCGGGGCGGCGGGCGTTCTGCTAGACTTGCGCGCCATGAAACGACCCCTCACCGCCCTTCTGCTCCTCTCCTCCGCGTGCCTCGCGGCCGCGCAGGACGCGACGGCCTCCGCGCCGGACGGCGTGCCCGCGCTCGCCAACCCCACCCTCGGCGAGCTCTTCCGCGCCGGCGGCCCGCTCATGTGGCTGCTGCTCGCGTTCTCCGTCTTCGCCCTCGCCGCGATCGCCTGGCTCTTCGCCACGCTGCGCGCGGGCGCCACGGCGCCGCGCTCCCTCGTGCGGGACGCGCTGGACAAGATCCGCCAGGGCGACCTCGGCGAGGCGCGCAAGATCTGCGAGGACCGCCCCTGCCCGTTCGCCCGCGTCGCGATCGCCGCGATCGACACGGCCCGCGGACTCCCCGCCGGCGACGTATCGGCGGCGCTCTCCGCCGCCGTCGAGGGCGAGGGCGCGCGCCAGGCGGCCGTCCTCCAGGGCCGCGCCCAGTGGCTGCTCGACGTGGCGACCATCGCGCCGATGGTCGGGCTGCTCGGCACCGTGCTCGGCTTCTTCGCCGCGTTCCAGGGCATCGGGAGCGACCTCGTCGCCTCCGCCAAGCCCGTCGTCCTCGCGCAGGGCGTCGCCCTCGCGATCATCACGACGATCGCCGGCCTCCTGGTGGCGATCCCCTGCCTGGTCTTCTACGCGTGGTTCCGCCGCCGCGCGGAGCGCCAGGTCGCGCTGCTGGAGGGGCTCGCCTCCGACCTCGTGACCGTCCTCCTCTCCCGCCGGGGCGCCGTGCGATGAAGTTCCGCGTCCCCAGGCCGGAGCTCCCGGGCTTCCAGCTCACGCCGATGCTCGACGTGGTGTTCCTGCTGCTGTGCTTCTTCGTCACGACGTCGGTCTACTCGCAGTGGGAGAACGAGGTCGAGATCCAGCTGCCGAGCGCGGACTCGAGCGTCGTCCCGAACCGGCTCCCCGGCGAGATCATCGTCAACGTCGCCAAGGACGGCGCGATCCGCGTGAACGGGCGCACGCTCACCCCGGAGGAGCTCGGCGAGAAGTGCCGCGCCCTCGCGGCGGCGTTCCCGGGCAACCCGATCGTCGTGCGCGGAGACCGGGCCGCCTCGTGGGAGTCGGTCCTGCGCGTGCTCGACATCTGCGCGAAGAACGACCTCTACAACGTCAACTTCGCCTCCGCGATCCCGGACGAGGCGGCGGACGAGCCGCCTCCCGCGCGCGTGCGCGAACCTTGACGCCCGCGCGGCTTTCGGCTATCATCCCGCGCCGTCGTTCCGCCGTCGCGGGAAGGACCCCGAGGGGCCCCGCCGCGCACCGCACTTCCAACCGAGGATACACCATGCCCTACACCGCATCCGATCTCCGCAAG
>CAMVRE010000358.1 GCA_947169825.1 uncultured Verrucomicrobiota bacterium
GGGACGCCGGGGCGCGCGAGCTCGTCGGGCGAGCCCTGCGCGACGATTCGCCCGCCGGCCTCGCCACCCTCGGGGCCGAGGTCGACGAGAAGGTCCGCGGCGCGCATCACCTGCACGTTGTGCTCGATCGCGACGATCGTGTGGCCTTCGCTCACGAGGCGCCGGAACACGCCGAGCAGCGTGTCGATGTCGCGGAAGTGCAGCCCCGTCGTCGGCTCGTCGAAGAGCAGCAGCGAGCCCTTCGCCTTCGGGCCGAGCTCCGCGAGGAAGCCGGCGAGCTTGAGGCGCTGCGCCTCGCCGCCGGAGAGCGTCGGGACGGGCTGGCCGAGCCGCAGGTAGCCGAGTCCGACGTCGGCGAGCGGGCGCAGGCGCGCGACGGCGGCGGGGTCGTCCGCGAAGGCGGCGAGCGCCTCGGTGACGGTGAGCTGCAGCGCGTCGGCGACGGAGAGGTCGCGCCCGAGGGCCGGGCAGGGCAGCCGGATCGCGAGGATCTCCGGACGGTAGCGCGTGCCGCCGCAGGCCTCGCAGGGCAGGTACACGTCGGAGAGGAACTGCATCTCGACGTGCTCGAAGCCCGACCCCTCGCACGCGGGGCAGCGCCCGAGGCCGTAGTTGAAGCTGAAGTCCCCGACGCCGACGCCGTGCGCCTTCGCGGCGGGCGTCGCGGCGAAGAGCGCGCGGATGGCGTCGAACGCCCCGACGTAGCTCGCGGGCGTCGAGCGCGCGCTCTTGCCGATCGGCGACTGGTCGACGAGCTCGACGCCCGCCAGCCCCTCCGCGCCCTCGACGCCGCGGCACGCGCCGGCCTCCGGCGCCGGGAGCCCGAGCGCGCGGCGCACGGCCGGGTAGAGCACGTCGCAGACGAGCGTCGACTTGCCCGAGCCCGAGACGCCGGTGACGACCGTGAACGCGCCGAGCGGGAAGGAGACGTCGATGTCCTTGAGGTTGTGCGCGGAGGCGCCGCGCAGAACCAATGCTGAATGCCGAATGCTGAATGCTGAATGGGCGCCGGCGCCTGCAGCGCGGCGCCGGCCGGTCGGCCGTGGCGGCGGCTCCGCCGCGAGAAGGAGTCCCGGGGAGTCCGGATTGGCCCCCTCCGCGAGGGGGCTCTCGAGCGAAGCGAGTGCAGGGGGGTGATCCGTGCGAGAACGGGGCTCCGCGAACGCGCGCAGATACGGCGCGGAGACGGACGCCCTGCTGCGGAGCAGCTCGGGGACGGACCCCTGGAAGACGACGGAGCCGCCGTTCTCGCCGGGGCCGGGGCCGAGCTCGACGACGCGGTCCGCGGCGAGGATGAGGGCGGGGTCGTGCTCGACGACGAGGATGGTGTTGCCGGCGTCGCGGAGGCGGCGCAGGATGCCGACGAGGCGGTCGATGTCGCGAGGGTGGAGGCCGACGGAGGGCTCGTCGAGCACGAACAGCGTGCCGACGAGGTTCGAGCCGAGCGCAGTCGTGAGCGCGATGCGCTGCGCCTCGCCGCCGGAAAGCGTGCGTGCGGGGCGGTCGAGCGCGAGGTAGCCCGCGCCCGCCTCCTCGAGGCAGCGCAGGCGCGGCAGGACGCCGTCGAGCACGGCGATCGCGGCGTCGCCGCGCGGCGTGCCGGGCGCGGCCTCGGCGCGGACGGCCTCGAGGAACGCGCGCGCCTCCGACACCGTGAGCGCGTTGAGCGAGGGGACGGTGTGCGACGCGCCGCCGGCGACGAGCCGCCACGCGAGCGCGGCGGGGCGCAGGCGCGCGCCGCCGCATTCGGGGCACGGCGTGTATTCGCGGTAGCGCGAGAGCATCACGCGGACGTGCAGCTTGTAGGCGCGGCTCTCGAGCCAGCGGAAGAACTCCGCCACACCGGGCCACAGGCCGCTCTCCCAGTCGTCCGTCTCGCCGTCCCAGACCCACCTCCGCCACTTTGCCGGGAGCTTCTCCCACGGCGTGTCGACCGGGCAGCCGATCGCCTTCGCGCGGCGGACGAGCAGGCGCTGGCCGTCGATGAAGGACTTGGTCTGGAAGGGTTTCACGCAGCCCTGCGCGATCGACTTGCGCGGCTCCGGGACGACGAGCGCCTCGGAGACGCCGATCACGCGCCCGAACCCGCGGCAGTGCGGACACGCGCCGACGGGCGAGTTGAACGAGAAGAGATTCGGCGACGGCTCCTCGAACGCCTCGCCGCAGTCGGGGCACTCGAGCCGCGTGGAGTACTTGAGCGCATCGCCCTCGGAGCGGTCCTCCGCGAGCGGCACGACGAGCGCCGCGCCGCGCCCGCGCGAGAAGGCCGTCTCGATCGCCTCGCAGAGGCGCGCGCGCCGCGACTCCTCGACGCGGACCGCGTCGACGTCCACGCGGAAGCGGCCGCCGCCGCCTTCGCGCACCCGCGTGAAGCCCTGCGACGAGAGGAGCGCGAGCGCGTCCTCCCGCGGGACGGACGCCGGGATCTCGACCTCGAACGCGACGATCGCGCGGCCTCCGCCGAGGCCGCGGCGGAGGAGGTCCTCGAAGACGGAATCCGACGTGGCGGGAACGATCTCGCGGCCGCAGCGCGGGCAGAAGAGGCGGGCGCAGGAGGCGAAGAGCTGCTTGACGTGGTCGTGCAGCTCGGTCATCGTTCCGACCGTGGAGCGCGAGTTGCGGACGGGGTTGCCCTGGCGGATGGCGATGGCGGGCGGGATGCCGTCGACAGAGTCGACGAGCGGCGGCGGGAGGCGGTCGAGGAACTGCCGCGCGTAGGGCGAGAACGTCTCGACGTATCGCCGCTGCCCCTCGGCGTAGACCGTGTCGAACACGAGCGACGACTTCCCGGACCCCGACAC
>CAMVRE010000359.1 GCA_947169825.1 uncultured Verrucomicrobiota bacterium
GCCGCACGCCGGACGAGCTGCTCGACTCCGTCCTGCGCCTGATCCGGGACGAGCCGCGCGCCGCGACCGGCCCCTGACGCCGCGCGTGCGCGTTGCGCGGGGCCGAGGGCTGTGGTAGACTCCGCCGCCATGAATCCGTTCGACTTCTTCTCGCCCGACGCCAAGAAGGCCATCCAGATCGCCAACCGCGAGGCGCACGGCTTCGGGCAGGACGCCATCGGCACCGAGCACCTTCTGCTCGGGCTCGCCAGCCTCTCCGAGGGCAACATGGCCGAGGCCGCCCGCCGCCTCGGGCTCACGGCCGAGGGCGTCCGCTTCGCCATCGAGAAATACGCCTCCCCCGCCGGCCCCGACACCGCCGAGATCGGGATGCTGCCCTACACGCCGCGCACGAAGAAGGTCTTCCAGATCGCCGTCGCCGAGGCCCGCAGCGCCAATTCCCGCACCGTCCGCGCCGAGCACCTCCTGCTGGCGCTCCTCAAGGAGGGGGAGGGGACCGCGGCGAAGGTGCTCGCCGACCTCGGCGTCGACTACGACAAGGCGCTCGAGGCCGTCCGCGCGACGCTCAACGGCGACCCGCTTCCCGGCGAGGACGACGACGACGAGGACGACGACGACACGCCTGGCCCCGGATTCGGCGGCGGACCGCCCCCGGACCTGGACGCCCCCGGCGGCATTCCGACCGAGGACGACGACGACGACGTTCCCGCGTTCGAGCAGCTCCATCCGCCGCCGCACCCCGGCGCGACGGGCGGCCCCGGCGCCTCGCCCTCGCGCGGCGGCGCCGGCCCGCGCCGCAAGGTCGCGACGCCCGCGCTCGACACGTTCGGGCGCGACCTCACGCGCCTCGCCGCCGAGAAGAAGCTCGACCCGATGATCGGGCGCGAGAAAGAGATCGAGCGCCTCGTCCAGATCCTCGCGCGCCGCAACAAGAACAACGCCGCGCTCATCGGCGAGGCGGGCGTCGGCAAGACCGCCGTCGTCGAGGGCCTCGCGCAGGCCATCGCCGCGCGGGACGTCCCGGACCTCCTGCTCGGCCGCCGCATCGTCTCGCTCGACCTCACGCTCATGGTCGCCGGCACCAAGTACCGCGGCGAGTTCGAGAAGCGCATCAAGGCGGTGCTCGACGAGACGCGCCGCGCGGGCAACGTCATCCTCTTCGTCGACGAGATCCACACGCTCGTCGGCGCCGGCGGCGCCGAGGGCGCGATGGACGCCGCGAACATCGTGAAGCCCGCGCTCGCCCGCGGCGAGCTGCAGTGCATCGGCGCGACGACGCTCGACGAGTACCGCAAGTCGATCGAGAAGGACCCCGCGCTCGAGCGCCGCTTCCAGACGCTCCGCGTCGAGGAGCCCACCGTCGAGCAGACCGTCGAGATCCTCCGCGGCCTCGCCCCGCGCTACGAGGCGTTCCACAAGGTGAAGTACCGCCCCGAGGCGCTCGAGGCCGCCGCCAGCCTCTCCGCGCGCTACGTGAGCGGCCGCTACCTCCCGGACAAGGCGATCGACCTGATCGACGAGACCGGCGCCCGCGTCCACATCGGCGCCTCGACGCGCCCTGCCGAGTTCAAGGCCGAGGAGCAGGCCGTCGCCGAGGCGCTCCGCGCCAAGGACGAGGCCGTCGCCAAGCAGGACTTCGAGGCCGCCTCGCGCTTCCGCGACGACGCCCTCGCGCGCCGCAAGGCGCTCGACGAGCGGCTGGAGGCGTGGAAGAGGGAGCACGGCGGCGACGCCGCGGCGGAGGTCACCGAGGACGACATCGCCGAGACGCTCTCGCGCTCGACCGGCATCCCCGTCCGCCGGATGGGCAAGGACGAGACCGCGCGCCTGCTCGACCTGGAGAAGGAGCTCTCCGCCGCCGTCGTCGGCCAGGACGAGGCCATCTCGACCCTCGCCCGCGCGCTCCGCCGCTCGCGCACCGGGTTGCGCGACCCGCGCCGCCCGATCGGCTCGTTCCTCTTCCTCGGCCCGACGGGCGTCGGCAAGACGCTCCTCGCGCGCACGCTCGCCACGCAGATCTTCGGCGACGAGAAGGCGCTCATCCAGGTCGACATGTCCGAATACGCCGAGCGCCACGAGGTCTCGCGCCTCGTCGGCGCGCCCCCGGGATACGTCGGCTACGACCAGGGCGGCCAGCTCACCGAGCGCGTGCGCCGCCGGCCCTACTCCGTCGTGCTCTTCGACGAGGTCGAGAAGGCGCACCCCGACGTGATGCAGACCTTCCTGCAGATCCTCGACGAGGGCCGCCTCACCGACGGCCAGGGCCGCCGCGTCGACTTCCGCAACACGGTCGTCGTGCTCACCTCCAACCTCGGCGTCGACGCCTCGCGCAGCGCGCAGTCCTTCGGCTTCGCCGGCGGCGGCGAGGCCGAGGCGGCCGAGCGCGCCAGGTCGACGATCCTCGAGGCGGCGAAGAAGACGTTCCGCCCGGAGCTCATGAACCGCTTCGACGCGACGATCGTCTTCAAGTCCCTCGGCGAGGCGGAGATCGGGAAGATCGTCGACATCGAGCTGGCCGACATCCGCAGGCGCCTCGCCGGGCGCGGCATCGAGCTGGAGCTCGCGCCCGAGGCGCTCGCGCGCCTGGCGAAGGCGGGGCTCGACCCGGCCTTCGGCGCGCGGCCGCTGCGCCGCGCCATCGAGAACCTCCTCGAGGATCCGCTCTCCGACGACCTCCTGCGCGGCCGCTTCGACCCGCCCTGCACCGTCCGCGCCTCCGTCGCCGAGGGCTCCGACAGGCTCGTCTTCGAGCCGGTCTCGAAGGAGATCCCGCCCGAGGACCCCGCCACGCCGCC
>CAMVRE010000360.1 GCA_947169825.1 uncultured Verrucomicrobiota bacterium
AACACGGGCATGACCGCCCAGGCGCGGGAAGCGGCCCAGCCGGTCTGGCCGGCGATAACGCGGCCGCTGCCGTCGGCGTTCCACCACGAGAGCAGCGGCGGGATGCAGCGCCAAGCGCCGTCCTTCGACGCCCAGAGCGGCGAAAGGAAGACGCCGGTGCGCGGGTTGCGGTAGCAGAAGGGGGCGACGAGCTCGCCCGTCTCCGCATTGTGGTAGAAGACCGGGAAGGCCCAGCTCTTCGAGTCCTCCCAGCCGGCGAGGCCGAGCAGGATCCGGCCGCGGTCGCCGTCGGGCGACCAGCCCGAAAGCAGGAGGGGGATCGCGCGCCAGTCGTCGCCCATCGCCGCCCACGGCAGCGAGACGAACCGGTCGCCGCCCGTGCCGGCTCCGTCCTTGGCGTAGTAGAACGGAACGGCCCAGTGCGTGTGCGAGGCGCCGTCGCGGAAATTGCCGGCGAGGAAGAGACCGAAGCGATCCGAGTAGCGCCCGGGGTCGGACGGGTCGCGGCGGTGGTCCCAGAGCGGAAACACGGCGAAGCGGTTCTCGCGCGGGCCGGTGAAGCGCGCGACGAGCGGCCACGGGCAGAAGAGCATCGTCTCGTCGCCGTCGCGCGACCAGATCCAGAGCGGAAAGAGCGCGTTGTGGTTGTCGCCGGAGCGGGGATCGGACCCGCTCCAGTAAAGCGGGAAGACGTTGAAGTAGTCGGGTCCCCAGAACGCCGGGAAGGCCATGTGGCGATGACTCTCGGTGTCGAACGAGACGAGGCCGCCGAGCCAGTTGTATTCGTGCCAGGGCTCGCCCTCGCCGTCGCGGTACATCGAGAAGAGCGGACGGACCGCGAAGCGGTCGTCGGAGAACTCGCCGATGGGCCAGAGGACCGAGAGCGCGGGCGCGCGGTAATAGGCGAGCGGCCAGAGGTTCACGCGGTCCGAGGCGGGCCCCTCGCGCGTCTTGTATTCGCCCGTGTAGAAGGGCGTGCCCTTCATCGCCGTCGTGCGGCAGCCCGTCGCGAGGACGGCGAGGAGAAGAAGCGGGAGAAGTCTTTTCATGGTGCGTGGGGGCGGCGGCGCGTCAGGGGTGGCGCTTGACGAGGTGGTGGAGCCTCTGGCGCGTGTGGTGGCTGAACGCAAGGGGGGCGTCGTACTTGCAGTAGACGGTCTGGACGAGTTCCTTCTCCGGGGCGACGGGAATCCTGTCCGGATAGTACACGACGCGCCGGCCTGTTCTTTCGGAAAGGTGCCCGATGGAAGGGTCGGAAAGGGACCAGGTCACGTAGTCCCCGAACCAGACGTTGTCGTCGGCTTCGTCATCCCGGAGGTGCGCGACCAGCTCGCATCGCTCGCCCTCGTGCAGCCGGTCGTTGGACGCGTGGACGGAGAGGTCGAACGAATCGTCGCCGTCGTGCTCGCAGCCCGTCAGGACCGCGGCCGCGACGAAAGAAAGGAGGGGAAGAATGCGTCTCATGGGGAAGGGGCGATGTCGGAGGTTCGGGATGGGAGAAGCTGAAAAGACCCTTTTGCGATTGACGAATGTCAAGGCTCGAATATTCACTTCTTCCTGTCGGCGACGCCGTATTTGGCCAGGAGGCGACGGGCTTCGGCGATGCCGGAATCGGTAAGGCAGACGGAATTCGCGGCGCGGGAGGGGTCGAGGTAGCCGCGCCGCGCGAGATCGTCGAGCGTGCCGGAGTCGTGGTCCTTCCACGAGCGCCAGCGCGGCGGAGCGCCGGGGAGGGAGCGGTCCTCCATCCGGTTGAGGAAGAGCAGGACGAGGGCGAGCTCGCGCGAGGCCGTGGCGGCATCGACGGGGGCGGGGCCGGCGGCGCGCGGCGGCGGCGGGGCGGCCCCGAGGACGTCGCGAAAGGGGCGCAGGTTGCCGTCTCCGCGGGCGTTGTGGTCGTCGACGATCGCGAAGACGACGCGGGTGAAGGCGGCGCGGAACTCGGGCGAGGCGAGCGCCTCGCGGAAGAGCTCGGCGACATGGCGCGGCGGGTTGCGGAAGGCGCCGCATCCGAAGGCGGAGAGGACGAGGGCGCGCTGGCCGTTCGCGCAGGCGATGCGCAGGATCGTCCGGATGCGGCGGCGCATCGCCTCCTCCGGGCCGGGGGCGAGGCGCGGGGCGCCGTCCGGCCCCGCGACGGTCTCGGGATGCGAGACGGCGGGGACCGAGACGAAGTTGCACTTCCACGGCCGCTCGAGCAGCGGATAGCCATCGGGCTCCGGACCGCGGAAGACCGTGGCGCCGCGCGTGAAGATGCCCGCGCCGTCGCCGCGCAGCGGATAGCGCTGGGGCGCGCGAGGGATGCCGTAGTCGACGCCGAACTCGGCGAAGCGGTAGAGCGAGCGATAGAGATCGGAGGAGCGGAAGAGGTGCTCCTCCTGCGCGCCGGCGCCGTTGTATACGCCGCCGCCGGGCGTGGTGGCGCTGGCCATGTTGAGCACGCAGGTCTCGGGCTCGCCCGCCTCGACCAGGCGGCGCGCGGCGGCGAGGCAGTCGCCGCCCTCGACCTCGACGGCCGCCGGCGCGGCGTCCGGCGCGGCGCCCGGGCCCGGCGGGAGCTCCTCCGCGTAGAAGCGCGTGTCCGCCCCGATGTCCTGCGAAAGGGCCAGGTCGATCCGCCCCGCGCCGGGCAGGAGATAGCCACCGGCGCGCACGCGCGCGACGGTGTCGCGGAAGACGTCGGCGCGGAGCTGGTGGATCGCCTGGTCGGCGTCCCAGTCGCGGCGATGTTCGGCCCTCGCCTGTGCGAGGCGCTCGGAGGCGATTCCAAAGGAGACCGCCCAGCGC
>CAMVRE010000361.1 GCA_947169825.1 uncultured Verrucomicrobiota bacterium
CAGGTGAACCGCGCCGTCGCCGCGATGCGCGGCTGGCTCGAGGCGCGCGGCGTCTTCTGCGAGACCGAGTCGATGCCCGACGGCCGCGAGCTGCTCTACGCCTCCGTCGTCAAGGGCGAGCGCGCGCCGAAGCTCCTGCTCAACGCGCACCTCGACGTCGTCCCCGCGGGGCCGGAGCAGTTCGAGCCGCGCGTCGAGGACGGGAGCGTCTCGGCGCGCGGGGCGTCGGACTGCAAGGGCAACGCGGTCGCGGCCGCGACCGCGCTCGCGGCGCTGGCCGGGAGCGGCGCGAGCGTGGGCGCCGTCTTCTCCACCGACGAGGAGGAGGGCGGCTTCACCTCCGGCGAGGCCGTCCGGCGCGGCATCCGCGCGACGGGGCTCACGATCGTCCTCGACGCAGGCCCCTGGTCGATCACGTATTCGCAGAAGGGCATCGCCTCGTTCCGGCTCGTCGCGAAGGGCAGGGGAGGGCACTCCTCCGAGCCGTGGCGCTTCGACAACCCGATCGACCGGCTCTTCGACGGCTGGGCGCGCCTGCGCGCGGCCTGGCCCGCGATCGCGGACGAAAAGGAGCACTGGGGCGACTCGATCGCGGCGACGGTCGTGCGCGCGGGCGCGGTCCACAACCAGATCCCGAACGAGGCGTCGATGGTCGTCAACGTCCGGTTCGTCGAGCCCGGCGCAATCCCGCGCATCGAGGCCTTCGTCCGCGAGAAGTCCGGCCTCGAGGCCGAGGTCCTCGCGACGTGCGAGCCGGTGGTCTGCGACGCGGACGCGCCCGCGCTCGCCGCGCTGCGCGGGGCGATGGCGAAGGCCTTCGGGCGCGAGATCCCGATGGTGCGGATGCACGGCGCCACGGACGCGCGGCACTTCGCCGGGCCGGGCGCGGCGCCCGTCGCCATGATCGGCGTCGAGGGCTGGCGCTGCCACGACGAGGGCGAGGGCGCGACCCTCGCGAGCATCCAGGCCTACGCCGACCTGCTCGTCGCCTTCGTCCGCGACTTCGCGCCGGGGGCCGCGCGGTGAGCGCGGGGCGCCACCGGCCGATCGTCGGGACGCTCGGCTTCATCCTCTCGCCCGACCGCGAGCGCGTGCTGATGGTGCACCGGACCTACCGCAAGACCGACGAGAACCTCGGCAAGTACAACGGCGTCGGCGGCCACCTCGAGCGCGGCGAGGACGTCGCCGCGTGCATGGTGCGCGAGATCCGCGAGGAGACGGGCCTCGAGGTCCTCTCGATGTCGCTGCGCGGGACGGTCTGCTGGTCCGACTTCGGCCCGGCGAAGGAGGAGTGGCTCGGCTTCGTCTTCCTCGTCGACGGCTGGCGCGGCGAGCCCTTCGCGGACAACGAGGAGGGGACTCTCTCCTGGGAGCGGATCGACCGCCTCGGCGAGCTGCCGATGTGGAAGGGCGACCGGCTCTTCCTGCCGCTCGTCTTCGACGGCGACCCGCGCCCCTTCCACGGCTGGATGCGCTACGACGGCGAGGAGCCGGCCGACTGGCGCGTCTCGCGGTTCTGAGAGCGCTCGGGCGGCGCGGCCGCATCTTCGCGGACCTATCGGTCGAAGCGGATGCGGGGGTCGATGAGGACGTAGCAGAAGTCGGAGAGGATCTGCCCGAGGAGGCCGAGCACGGAGGTCACGGAGAGCAGCCCGAGGAAGACCGGGTAGTCGCGCGACTCGAGCGCCTCGAGCGAGAGCAGGCCCATCCCCGGGATCTCGAAGACGCTCTCGATGATCACGGAGCCGGCGAACATCACGGTGAGGATGCCGCCGAAGCCCGTCGCGACCGGCACGAGCGCGTTGCGCAGCGCGTGGCCCCAGACCGCGCGGCGCAGCGTCGCGCCCTTCGCGAGGACCGTGCGGACGTAGTCGGCCGACATCTGCTCGAGGAGCGAGTTCTTCACGAGCAGCGTCAGCATCGCGAACGAGCCGACCATGTAGCAGAGGACCGGCAGCAGCATGTGCCGCGCGCGGTCGAGGGCCTTGCCCGCGAACGGGAGGTCCGGGTAGCCGTCGCTCTCGAGCCCGCCGAGCGGGAGGACGTCCCAGAGGCCGTCGACCGTGCCGCACAGCAGCGTCTTGAGGACCATGCCCAGCGCGAAGGCGGGGATCGCGTAGCCGACGAAGACGACGACCGACGACGCCAGGTCGAACCGCGTGCCGCGCCGGAGCGCCTTGGCGATGCCGAGGGGGATGCAGACGAGGTAGGTGAGGAAGAAGCCCGGGATGCCGAACCAGAGCGAGACGGGGATGCGGTCGGCGATGAGCTCGCCGGCGGTCTTGTCGGTGTAGTGGTAGGAGTGCGTCCGCAGCCCGCAGCGGTCGCGGACGAGCCAGTTCCAGTAGCGGACGGGGAGGGGCCTGTCGAAGCCGAAGTGCTCGTCGAGCCGCTTGCGCATCTCCTCGGTGACCGCGCTGGGGCCCCCGCGCGCGCCGCCGCCCTGGACCTGCCCCGCGCCGCCGCCGCCGAGCCCGCGCAGCGCGGCGAGCCGCTGCTCGACCGGCCCGCCCGGCACGGCCTGCACGAGCGCGAAGCACACGATCGTGATGCCGAGGAACGTCGGCACCACGAGGGCGAGTCGCTTGAGGAAGTAGCGCAGCATCGGCCCCGGATTCTACCACACCGCCGTTCGAGCGCAAACCTGCGTTTTGCCCCGGTTGCGGCGGGGGAGGGGAGTTGGTAGAATGCCGCCTCATGAAGATCAAGGACATCCTGGCGGGCGGCCGCGTGTCGGTCTCGCTCGAGGTCTTTCCCCCGAAGAAGGACGAGGGCT
>CAMVRE010000362.1 GCA_947169825.1 uncultured Verrucomicrobiota bacterium
CCCCTCCCCCGCCCCATGTCCGATCCCTCCGACATCCCCCCCGCCCCCGCACCCGAAGCCCCCGCCGCGCCCGAGGCGCCCCCCGCTCCCGTCGCGCAGAACGTGGAGCCCGTCCGCGTCGAGGACGAGATGCACCAGTCCTTCCTCGACTACTCGATGTCCGTCATCGTCGGCCGCGCCCTCCCCGACGCGCGCGACGGCATGAAGCCCGTCCATCGCCGCTGCATCTACGCGATGGGCGAGATGGGCAACACCCACGCCCAGGCCCACAAGAAGTCCGCCCGCGTCGTCGGCGAGGTGATGGGCAAGTACCACCCGCACGGCGACGCCTCGATCTACGACACGATCGTCCGCCTCGCGCAGGACTTCAACATGCGCTACCTGCTGGTGGACGGCCACGGCAACTTCGGCTCGATCGACGGCTACAAGGCCGCCGCCCCGCGCTACACCGAGGTGCGCATGCAGCGCTTCGCCGAGGACCTCCTCGAAGACCTCGACAAGGAGACGGTCGACATGGTGCCGAACTACGACGGCACGCTCGAGGAGCCGACGGTCCTCCCGTCCAAGCTCCCCAACCTCCTCCTCAACGGCTCGATGGGCATCGCGGTCGGCATGGCGACCAACATCCCCACGCACAATCTCACGGAGGTGCTGGAGGGCGTCAAGGCTCTCGTGCGCGACCCCGCGATCACGATCGACGGCCTGATGCAGCACATCAAGGGCCCCGACTTCCCCACGGGCGGCATCATCTGCGGCACCGGCCCGATCAAGCAGATGTACACGACCGGCCGCGCGACGCTCGTCGTCCGCGCCCGCTGCGAGATCGTCGACAAGGGCAACCACTCGCAGATCGTCGTCCACGAGGTCCCCTACGGCATCAACAAGACGGACCTGCTGCAGCACATCGGCGAGCTGATGGACGAGAAGGTCCTCACCGGCATCGCCGAGGTGCGCGACCTCTCCAAGGACAAGGTCCGCGTCGAGATCGACCTCAAGCAGGACGCCGTCCCGCAGGTCGTCCTCAACCTCCTCTTCAAGCACACCGCGCTGCAGTCCAACTTCGGCGCGAACATGCTCGCGCTCGACCGCGGCCGCCCGAAGGTGATGAACCTCAAGCAGTTCCTGCGCTGCTTCGTCGAGCACCGCCGCGAGGTCGTCGAGCGCCGCACGAAGTTCCTCCTCCGCAAGGCCAAGGAGCGCGCGCACCTGCTGGAGGGCTTCCGCATCGCGATCGACAACATCGACGAGATCGTCCACATCATCCGCTCCTCGCGCGACGACGACGAGGCCAAGGCCCGCATGCTCGAGAAGTTCGGGCTCGACGACGTCCAGTCCTCCGCCATCCTCGAGATGCGCCTCAAGCAGCTCACCGGCCTGCAGCGCGACAAGATCGAGGAGGAGTACAAACAGGTCATGGCGAGCATCGAGCGCTACGAGTTCGTCCTCGCCAACAAGGAGACCGAGATCGGCAACATCATCGTCCAGGAGTGCGACGAGATGATCGCCAAGTACGGCGACGAGCGCCGCACCTCGATCGAGCACGCCTCCGGCGAGATCGACATGACGAAGATCATCGCCAACGAGAAGTGCGTCATCACGCTCTCCGCCAAGGGCTACGTGAAGCGCTCCTCGCTCGACGCCTTCGCCGCGCAGAAGCGCGGCGGCAAGGGCCGCAAGGGCGCCAAGCTCAAGGACGAGGACTACGTCGAGCGCGTCTACGGCGCGCAGACGCACGACACGCTGCTCGCCTTCACCTCGTGGGGCCGCGTCTACGCGATCGGCCGCGCGTGGGACCTGCCGGAGGCCGACCCCAACTCCTTCGGCAAGCCCATCGTGAACTTCCTCCCGCTCCAGCCCGCCGTCAAGGAGGGCGCCAAGGACAAGGACGGCCGGCCCCTCGCCCCGCGCGACGCGGAGAAGGTGCTCGCCCTCGTCTCGCTCGGCACCGCCGAGGAGGCCGCCGAGGCCTTCGCCGGGGACGAGGCCGCGCAGGACGACGCCCGCTACGTCGTCAAGGAGGGCAAGGAGATCTTCACCAACCGCCAGGCCGTGCTCTTCGTCACGCGCAAGGGCATCGTGAAGAAGACCGTGCTCTCCGAGTTCCAGAACGTCACGAAGAACGGCATCAAGGCGATCAACATCGACGACGACGACGAGCTCGTCTCCGCCGAGCTCGTGGAGCGCGGCGACGAGGTGATCGTCGCCTCCGCCTTCGGCCAGGCCGTGCACTTCACCGAGGACCAGCTCCGCCCGCTCGGCCGCGCCTCGCGCGGCGTCCGCGGCATCCGCCTCGCCGGCGTCACCTTCGCCGACCCGGAGGAAGCCGAAGGAGAGGACGATGGTGGGGCGAGCGCTCCGAGCGAGCCGCAGGCGAAGGGCGCCGACCGCGTCGTCGCCGTGGTCAAGGTCGAGAAGGACCCCGCGGCGCGCATCCTGCTCATGGTCGAGAACGGCTACGGCACGCTGAACACCTTCGACGCGTATCCGATCCACAAGCGCGGCGGCAAGGGCGTGCGCTCGATCGACACCGGCGACCGCAACGGCAAGGTCGTCTTCGCGGCGGCGGTTCACCTCGAGCGTCCGGACTCCGACCCCGCGGTCGAGACCGGCGAGAAGGCGACGCTGCCCGCCGACCAGATTCTGGTCGTGACCGCCAAGGGCCAGCTCATCCGCACCTCCGTGGGCTCGATCCGCGAGACCGCTCGCGGCGCCAAGGGCGTGCGCATCGTCAACGTCGCCGCCGGCGACGCCGTGGTCTCCGCGACCGTGGT
>CAMVRE010000363.1 GCA_947169825.1 uncultured Verrucomicrobiota bacterium
CCGTGGAGTCTCTACCAGTGGGTCGCGGGCGACGAGGAGAAGGCGATGTTCGCGAAGATCCTCCGCCTCCTCCTCGACCGGGAGAACCTCCCCGCGATCGTCCACTGCATCGAGGGGCAGGACCGCACCGGGACGCTCTGCTTCCTCC
Organism: uncultured Verrucomicrobiota bacterium; assembly: GCA_947169825.1. Lineage (GTDB taxonomy): Bacteria > Verrucomicrobiota > Kiritimatiellia > RFP12 > UBA3636 > UBA3636. The sequence continues at coordinate 149 of CAMVRE010000363.1, forward strand.
TGCAGGGGCTGCTCGGCGTCTCGGACGAGGACAAGCTGCGCGACTGGGAGTGCACGGGCTTCGCCAACGCGCACTGGGGCTTCCGCCACGAGAGCCGCCTCGACCCGTTCCTGAAGTATCTCGCGACGCTGCCCGGCGAAACCGTCAACGACCGCTGCGTCTCCTACGCGCGCTCGTGCGGCGTCACGGACGCCGAGATCGCGCGCTGGCGCGAACTCATGCTCGAGCCCGGGCCGTAGGGATCCGAATGGCCGCCGGGACGGCGGCCGCCACCGCGCACGCCGTGGCCGCCGGGACGGCGGCCACTACCACTCCCGCGACGGCGCGCCGGCGAACCCGCGAATGCGGACACGCCCGTCCGGCGAGACTTCGACGAGCTCGTAGGGGCCGTCGTCATGGGCGATCGACGGCACCGTGCAGTAGCGAATGCCGTCGATCTCCTTGAAGGCGTCCGCGTGCGTGTGCGCCTGGAAGACGGCGCAGACGTTGCCCGCCGCCTCCATCGCGGCGCGCACGTCCGCGCCGTTCGTGATCACGCTGTCCCAGTCGCCCGTGAGGAGCGAGTGGCAGAAGACGACGCACGGGCCCGGCGCGGCGGCGAGCGTATCGCGCAGCCACGCGAGCTGGTCCGGCGGAATCGTGCAGTCCCGGTGGTTCCGGCCGCCGTCGGAGAGGGGGCGGCCGTCCGGGAAGAAGTCGCCGTCGAGGCGCACGAACGTGACGGCGCCGGCGCGCCATGCGGCGTGCGCGGCGGGCGGCTCGGCAAGGCCGAGACCGTCCGCGAAGCCGCGCAGGAACCGCTCCTTCGAGAGGAGGTCCACATCGTGGTTCCCCAGGACCGGCTCGACCGGCCCGCCGAACGCGCGCAGCGCGCCTGCGGCGGCGGCGAGGTTGGCGAGCGTGCCGGCCTCGTCCGGGCCGGCGTCCTTGAGGTCGCCCATCTCGACGAGGAACCGCGCGCCCTCGGCGCGCAGCGCCTTCGCGGCGTCCGCGAGGCGTCCGGCCGCGAGCCGGTAGCGGCGCCCGCCCGCGTCGGGCAGGTCCGCCACGTGCGGATCCGCCACGAGGCCGAACCGCACGGTGCCGCCGGCGTCCGCGCCGGCCTGCGTTCCGTCGTCCATGCGCGGACCTACTTCTTCTTCGACGCCCGGCGGGCCTTCCGCGGCGCCGAGGGGGCGCCGGCGGAGGGGATCGCGTCGAGCGTCCAAGTCTCGAGGCAACGGGACGGGCCGCGCGTCATCCACGAGCCGCGCGTGTAGTCCGGCATCGCCTGCGGCGCGCCGCCCATCGCGATCGACTGCTCGGAGAGGACCGTGATCGACATCCACGTCGCCGCGTCGTAGCAGTCCAGCGGCGGCTCGGTGCCGGTCTGCACGCTCTCGATCCACGCGCGCTCGACGAGCCAGTCCATGCCGCCGTGGCCGCCGACGACGAGCCGGCGCTCCATCTCCTCGTAGGCGGTCCAGAGCGGGTGCTCGTACTCCTTCAGGTAGGGCTCTGCGCTCTCGAAGGCGTGCATCCAGTCGTTCTTGTCGATCCTCGTGCGGCCCTCGAGGTAGATGAGGTTGCCGTCCTCCTGCCAGAGGCCCTTCGTGCCCTGGACGCGCCCGCCGCGCGAGTAGGGGCGCGGGAGTGTGCAGTCGTGCGTGAGCAGGATCGTCTCGCCGTTCGCGCACTTGAGCATCGAGGTCACGACGTCGCCCTCGTTCACCGCGCGGCCGGCGAGGTCGGGGCGGTGCGCCGCGAGCCACTCGTGCAGGCCGCGCGCCTTCGACGCCATCGCGGAGAGTGTGAGGATGCGGTTGCCGCGGTTGATGCCGAGATACTTGGCGATGGGGCCCATCTCGTGCGTCGGGTAGAGCTCGCCGTTGCGCAGCAGGAAGTGCGGCTGGCGGTAGTGGTGCGTGCGGTCGCCGTTGCCGACCTCGTCGCGCAGGTCGTGCTCGTAGCCGCCCTGGCAGTGGACGAGCTCGCCGAAGACGCCCTGCTTGATCATGTTCAGGATCGCCAGTTCGCGGCGGTCGTAGCAGCAGTTCTCGAGCGGCATCACGGGCCGGCCCGTGCGCTCGCTCGTGCGGCAGAGCTCGTAGCACTCCTCGAGCGACTGCCCCGCGCCGATCTCCATGCTGACGGGGTAGCCGGCGAGCATCGCGTCCATCGCGATGCGCATGTGCGTCTCCCACGACGTGAAGACGCACACCGCGTCGACGTCCTTGCGCGCGAGGACCTCCTCGTAGCGCAGCGTCCCCTTCGGCGCCCGCTGCTTCGGGTAGAGCGCGTGCGGCCCGGTCCAGAGGTCCGCGAGGGCGCGGTCGAGATGGGGCCGCCAGTTGTCGCAGATCGCGACGATCCTCACGTCCGGCATCGCGGCGAGACGCCGCATGTGGTCGCGGCCGCGGCCGCCGCATCCGATCACGCCCAGACGGATCGTCGGGCCCTTCATCCTGAGGTCGATCATCGGTGTTTTCCCTGTTCGTCCGCGAGTCGCGCGGAACGGCCCGGTTTATACCACACCGCCCCGCGCGCCGCAATGACCGCTACACCGCCTTGCGGGCGGCCTTGAGCGCGGCCTCGAGGGTCGGGCGGGCCTCGGCGGTGATGCGCGGCGGG
>CAMVRE010000364.1 GCA_947169825.1 uncultured Verrucomicrobiota bacterium
TCCCCCAGCGGGGGAGCCAGATTCTGGGGTCTCTGCGCTCTCTGCGTGTGAAACCCCCTCAGTCTCGCTTCGTTCGCCAGCTCCCCCAGCGGGGGAGCCAGATTCTGGGGTCTCTGCGCTCTCTGCGTGGGATTCATCCGCGGCGGGACTCGGCGTGGCGGGGTGCGCGGGCGGGAAGACGGTGACGTTCACGAGGGGGACGGAGAGGCCGAAGGAGCAGAAGGGGCCGAGGGCGGAGCGGTCGGCGCCGGTCTGGGCGTCGCTTCGGCGGCGGACGAGCGGCAGCGCGCGGCCGTCGTAGCCGACGCTGGCGGAGACGGAGGAGAGCGTCAGGCACTGCGTGCCGGAATCCGCGGGGAAGACCGTCGAGGCCAGCGGCGCGCACGGCCCTTGGGTGTCGAGCGAAAGCGCGAGGATCCTGCGGCCGGACGGCGTCCAGACGTCCGCGACGCGGGTCTCCGTGCGGCCGTCGCAGTAGGAACCCCCGCAGAACGGCAGGCCGCGCGCGTCCGTCCCGAGGACGCCGTCCCGCGCGAGCCGGAGGTCGAACCGCGGGTCGGGCCGCCACTCGCCGCCGCGGAGCGTTTCGAGGCGCGCTTCGGCGCGGACGCGGTGGACCAGTCCCGTCGCGAAGTGGCCGGCCCCCCGGCCGGGGGCGTCGGTCTCGAAGACGAGCCTCGCGCGGATGCGCCGGCCGGGCGCGACGAGGGTCTCGGCTTCGTTCGTGAAGGCGGACGCCGTCGCGGGCCCGTCCGCGAAGTCGTGCGGCAAGAACCGCCAGGGGCCGGCCGGGAGGCGCTCCGCGGAGGAGAGGCGCTCCGCGAGCGCCTCGCGCAGCGCGCGGCCGGCCTCCTCCACGGATTCCCGCGAGGGCGCCGGGCCGTTCCCCTCCGGGCGGACCCACAGGACGAATCCGCGGCGGTCGGGGCCGGGGGAGCGGACCGCGGCGGCGGGGTCGGCCTCGAACTCCGCCTCGAGTGCGGCGGCGCCGGGCGCGGTGCCGTCGTGCAGGAGGCAGAAGACGGGGAACGGCGCGGAGAGGTCCGCGACGGCGGCGACGGAAAGCGCGCGCGGCGTCCCGCGGCCGCGGTGGCGGACGGAGGCGGCCCGGCCCGGCGCGCCGCCGAAGTCGACGATCTCCCCGCCCCACCGCTCGCCGCGCGGCCCGTCCCAGGGCGCGTGGGCGGCCCTCAGGCAGACCCGCGCGGAGCCGTCCGAGGGGTACGCGATGCGTTCGAACCAGAACTCGAGGGCGGCCGGGCGGCCGTCGCGAGCCGACGAGCGGAGGACGAGCCGGGAGACCCGCGCGCCCACGACCGGAAGCTCCTCGAACGCGTCGAGGACGGGCGGCTCGTCCGGCGCATCCCCTTCGCCGAGCGCGACGCACTGCGCGCCCGCGGGAATCGGGGACGGGCCGCTCCAGCGCACGAGGAAGGCGCCCTCGGGATCCTTGCGGAGCTGGAAGACGAGGAACCACGCGGCGAGGAGCGCCGCGGCGGCGAGGAGGAAGCGGAGGAGGCGTTTCATGGTTGAAGAGGTTGAAGAGGTTGAAGGGGTTGAAAGGGTAAAGTGTAAAGGGTAAAGTTGCTCTTTGATTCGGTCGATTCTGTCGGGTTTCGTGGCGGGGTGTGCGGGATTGTTCACAAATCGCAAATGTTCACAATTGTCCACAAATGGCAAAGTCAAATCAATTCTCCGCGCCCTCCGCGGACTCCGCGTGGGATTCTTCCGCGGGGCTCTGCGCGGCGGGGGCGAGCAGACGGAGGATTTCGTCTTCGGCCGGGCCTTCGATCCACGTGCCGTTGTCCTGGCGGACGCAGTCCCACGCGACGCCGCGCGGGAGTCCGGTTTCCGGGTCGTTGCACATGACGCGGACGCGGTCGATCCGGTCGCCGGGACGGGAGCGACTGAACGAGACGGAATCGAGGTTGACGATGGCGTGGATGTCGTCCTTGGTCCGATAGCCGCCGGACGCGTCTTTCTCCGTCGAGCGGCAGACCAGGAACCGGACGTTTTCGCCGGAAGGCGCGAAGTCGTCCGGCAAACGGCACTTCTCGAAGTGGAATGACGGCACGTCGTCGAGCACCTCGAACCGGCAGGGGACACGCTTCGCGGGATCGGCGAGCAGGCGGGCGGCGTCGGGGCCGAGCGCGCGGGCGACGGCTTCCGCCGCCCCGTCCGGGAGCGCGCCGGCGTCGTTCCCGCGTCCGTGCCGGAACGCCGCGGCCGCCCAGCGCCCATTGCCGGACACGGCGAAACAGAGGTTGGTCTGCGTCGGCTTGACGGCGTCGAGGAACGCGAACCGGACGCCGCGGAGGACGGCCGCGTTCGTCGCGGCGACGACGCACCAGGCGTCGCCCGCGCGCTCGGGAAGGACGCGGACCACGCCCGCGTTCGCCGTCCGTTCTTCATCCGTGGCTTCCGGTGGCGGAGGGACGGGTTCGACCGAGCCGTCCGGGGAAACGACGACCCGTTTTCTCGTCCCGTCGTCCGACAGGGCCACGTACCACGTGGCGTCGGGACGGGAAAGGGCCGCGGTGCGGACCTCTCCCGCGGACGCCCGCTCCGCGGCGGCGGCGGCTTCGGCGAGGGAAAGGAACTCCGCGGGTGAATTCCAGGGGGGATCTTCCGCCGCGTTTTCGACGCAACGGCCCGCTGCGTCGACGGTCACGCTCCGAAAGGCGTCGCCCGCATCGTAAAATGCGCCCCACGTCGCGTCCCGTTGGCGCCAGGTGAGAATCACGCAGCG
>CAMVRE010000365.1 GCA_947169825.1 uncultured Verrucomicrobiota bacterium
GCCGTGACGCCGTAGGCGGCGCTCCCCTTGGCGGGCGCGGCGTCGCGCCGGCCGAAGAGCAGCACGGCCTGGCGCTCGGTGAGCTGCGAGAGCGGGTCGGTCACGATGTCGAAGCCTTTCGACGGGCTCCGCTTGAACATGGGGGGCCGTTCGTGGCTCCACGCGAAGCGGAAGATGGCGTCCCAGTCCTGGAGCGCGGCGTAGGCGCCCATCGTGAGCCCCCCCTCCGCCCGCCACCGGTTCGGATTGCAGAAGTTCCACTCGGTGACGGTGAACGGCCTGCCGAACACGCGCGTCGACGCCATCATGATCGGAAGCGAGTAGGCGGGGCTGCCGTTCTGGAGGTTGGCCTGGTTGTTGAAATGCATCACCACGTTGCCGGAGGCGCCGTAGTAGATGTCGGCGTACTGGTGGTTGTCGACGACCTCGAGCGCCTCGCGCTCGTAGACCTGGGCCATGTTCTCCCACCAGTTGCCGCCGGAGACGAGCGTCTTCACGCCGGCCTCCTTGAGGCGCTTCGTCATGCGGCGGTTGGCGTCCGACTTCACCTCGTAGAGGAACTCGGCGAACTCCTTGTGCTTGCCGATGTCCTTCTTTTCGAACTGCGGGTAGCCCTTGCCCTTCGCCCACTCGTTGTACTTCGCGACGTAGACGTCCGCCGCGCCCCACCAGACGGACGCGATCGAGTCCTCGTTGAGGAGCGTCACGAAGAGGACGGCGGGCTCGTCCTTCCACTTGGTCCCCGTGTAGGGGTTCACGTGGTCGAAGAGCTCCATCGAGCGCTTGAACCACAGGTCCTCGGCGGGCTTGTGGATCGGGACGATCGCCTTGATGGTGCCGCAATGCAGCGGCTTGTCGAAGCCCTCGCAGCTGCCGTAGCTGCCCATCGCGTAGAGGTCGAAGGTGACGTAGATCCCGGCCTTCTTGCACGCCGCGACGAGGTAGTCGAGGCGGTCGAGCTTCGCCGGGTCGATCTCGGGCCAGGTGCGGCGGTTCCAGATGTCGTTCCACTCGTCCTTGGTGATCGTCACGTCGAGGTGGTGGAGTCGGATCGCGTTCCAGCCGCGCGCGACGAAGTCCCGCACGGCCTGGTCGGCCTGCTCCTTGGAGAGGAAGTTCGCGCCGAAGCAGAGGTTGCCGCCAACGAAGCGGCGCGGCGTCTTCTTCGCGTCCTTCTCGAACACGAAGTGGCCTTCGGGCGAGACGCGCGCGAAGCCGTCCCGGCCCGCGGGGGTCTCGCGAGGCACGACCTTCGAGAAGTCGAGGATCGAGCCGGGCTTCACGTCGTTCGTCCACGGGAAGACGACCCACTTGTCGCCGGCGGCGATCGTCAGGGGCGGCGGCGGGAGCCCGAGGTCGACCCGGCCCGCCGGCCGCCCGAGCGAATCGGCGAACGCGCCGGAGAGGTCGAACTCGACCGTCGAGCTCGTCGCGTTCTTCGCGTCGGGAAAGTCGATGCAGAGCTCGAAGCGTTCGAGCTTGTCCTTGCGGCCGTCCCGGACGGCGACCTTGCCGCGGGACGCGTCGAGGCGGAGGGTCTTGGTTCCGTCCTTCGAGACGAGCTCGATCGCGCCCTTGTCGGCGACGCCGATCCACTCCTGGCCGTAGTCGACCGGGAGCGGGGCGCCGGAGACCGTGCCGCCGGCGAAGTCGTTCAGCGCGAGCGGGAAGCGGAGGAAGGCGCGCTCGAGCGCCATCGGCTTTCCGTCCTGCGAGGAGATGGTCCAGCGCACGCGCGCCTTGGCGGGGCCTCCCTTCGAGACGTCGAAGAACTCCTCCCGGAACGCGAGGCCGCGCGAGCCGGCCCAGATCCTGCCCGTGAAGAGCAGTCCGCGGCCGAGCGCGGGGTCCTCGACCGCGTCCTTCTTCTGTTCCTTGGCGGCGTAGTCCTGGGCGGCGTAGGCCCAGCCGGGGCCGAACGCGACGAAGTTGGCGAAGCCCCAGTCGACCTTGTCGGAGTCGCGCAGGATGCCCGGAACGACGGGCAGCCCGCGCCCCTCGACGGAGATGTTCGCGGGCGTCTCGCCCCGCGCCGCGGGGACCGCAAGCGCCGCGACGGCGGCGAGCGAAAGAAGCGAGGATGGAAGAAACGAAGACCTCATGGCTGTCTCCTTGTGATTCCGTGCCGGACGCGGTCCCGTCCGCACGCCCTTCAGTCTACCAGAACCCTCCGGACGCGTCCATTGATTCCGTGCCTGGACATTCCCCACTTTTTTCGGCGCCCGGTCTCGGCTCGATCTCCTCCCTGCTCGGGCTACGGTGGCGGGGATCGCGAATGCCGGGCCGCGCGCCGGGGCGCCCGCGCGGCGGTCTCGCGGCGCTCGTCGGCTCGGCGGGGCAACTCCCGCCTTCGCCTCCTCCCGCTCGCGATCCCATCCCCGCGGGCATCCCCGGCGCGCTGTGCCCCCGGCATTCGCGACCTCAGGCCAGGGGTTCGATGCTTGCTTCGCTGCGCATCGCACCCCGCTTGTCTTGCGCAGCGGCCCGGACGGCTCTCCTCCGCGGGCTGAGGCTTGGCGGCGTGCGCTCCGGAGCGCCTCGCCCTGCGGGCGCCGCGCGGGCCGCTGCGGGCCGTCCGGCGCCGTCCTGTTCGGCCGGCGCCTTTGCCCGGCCCGCATCGCCTCCGCGCGTCATCCCGCATCGCTTCGGCGCCCCGGATGCTCCCCGCCCGCCCACGCCCGCTCCGGCTTCGCCGTCCGGTCCGAGT
>CAMVRE010000366.1 GCA_947169825.1 uncultured Verrucomicrobiota bacterium
CCGCTACAGCGCGGAGGAGAGGAGGGGGGCGGTCTCGGCGGCGTCGAGGCCCGAGGCGAGGGGGGCGAAGGAGCCCTGGTCGCGGAGGCGCAGGAGGGAGGAGAGGAGGGAGCCGCCGCGGGGGAGGGAGGAGTCGGCGCGAAGGAGGGAGAGGAGGGGATCGCCCTCGGCGGCCTCGGGACCGAGCCAGATCAGGGTCTCGCAGAGCGCGTCGAAGGCGCCGCGGCTCGCGTGCAGGACGTTGTCGAAGGGGTCGATCCGCATCGCGAGCGCCTCGCGGCGGTCGTAGAGGTAGCCGCGGATCGACTCCTCGAGCGCGCCGGCCGGGTTCTCGTCGCCGATCACGACCTCGTTGAAGTCGCGCCACGGGATGTCGAACTCCAGGATCATCGACATCGCGCCCGGCCCGGCCGGGTCCGCGTAGGGCGCGCGCTCGGCGGGGTAGAAGCCGTTGACGACGTAGACCCCGCCGGGGCCGGCGGGGTGCAAAACCTCGCCATGCTCGTGGGCGTGCTCGTGACCTTGCGCATGACCATGCTCGTGGGCGTGCTCGTGACTGTGCTCGTGACCATGCTCGTGGGTGTGGCCGCAATCGCAGTCATGGCCGTGGTGGGCGGAGCGGAGGCCTTCGGGCTCGAGGAGCGCGGCGTAGAGGCCGCCGCCGAAGTCCTCGGCGCCGCGGGCGATCCAGGCGCGCAGGAGGCCGTCGGGGTCGAGGACGAGGCGGTCCATCGCGGCGAAGGGGGAGAGGAGGCGCCCGGCGGAAACGACGGCGGCGAAGTCCTCCTCGAAGACCTCGGAGAAGCGCGCGCGGGCGTCGGCGCCGAAGAGCGCGGCGGGGTCCGGCGCGAGGGCCGCGCGCGCGGCGGGGCCGACGTGGCGGTCGTAGCGCTCCGCGAGGCCGGCGGCGGGGAGCGGGATGCGGCGCGCGACGGAGACGCCGGCCTCCTCGAAACGGTCGCCGATCGCGGTCACAACGGCCTGCGACGACATCGCGTGGGGCTTGAGGAAGGCGAAGGCGCGGCTACGCATCGGCGGGGCCTCCGCCGAGGGGGAGCGGGCGGTGCGTGAAGCGCGCCTCGCCCGAGACGAACGGCGCGACGGTCTGGCCGGCGCCGCGCAGGATCCACTTGTAGGTCGTGAGGCCCTCGAGCCCGACCGGTCCGCGCGCGTGGAGCTTGCCGGTCGAGATGCCGACCTCGGCGCCAAGGCCGAAGCGGAAGCCGTCGGCGAAGCGCGTGGAGCAGTTCCAGAAGACGTCGGCCGAGTCGACGGCGGCGAGGAAGCGCTCGGCGGCGGCGCGGTCCCGGGCGACGATGGCGTCGGTGTGGTGCGAGCCGTGGGCGTTGGCGTGGGCGACGGCCTCGTCGAGCGACGGGACGACGCGCACGGAGAGGACGAGCCCGAGGTACTCCTCGTCCCAGTCGGCGTCCGTGGCGGGGTTCATCGAGGGGACGATCGCGCGCGCGGCCGCGTCGCCGCGCAGCTCGACGCCCTTCTCCGCCATCGCGGAGGCGAGGGCGGGCAGGAAGGCGGGCGCGGCGGCCTCGTGGACGAGGAGCGTCTCGATCGAGTTGCAGGTCGAGGGCGCCTGCGTCTTGGCGTCGACGGCGATGCGCACGGCCATCGCGACGTCGGCGGAGGCGTCGACGTAGAGGTGGCAGAGGCCGGAGGAGTGGCCCATCACGGGGATGCGGGTGCTCTCCTGGATGTGGCGGACGAAGGCGTTCGAGCCGCGCGGGACGACGAGGTCGATGTCGCGGTCGCAGGCGAGCATCGCGGCGACGTCCTCGCGCGACTCCAGCAGCGCGATCCAGTCCGCGGGGATGCCGGCGGCGGCGGTCGAGGCGCGGATGGCGGAGAAGAGCGCGCGGTTCGTGCGCAGCGCCTCGCGCCCGCCCTTGAGGAGGCAGGCGTTGCCGCTCTTGAGGCAGAGCGAGGAGATCTGCACGAGGGCGTCGGGGCGAGACTCGAAGACGACGCCGACGACGCCGAGCGGGCACGCGACGCGCTCGAGGACGAGGTCCGGCGCGAGCTCGGTGCGGAGCTGGACGCGGCCGACGGGGTCCGGGAGCGCGGCGAGGGCGGCGAGGCCGTCGAGAAGGCCGGCGAGCTTCCTTTCGTCGAAGGAGAGGCGGGCGGCGAGGGGCGCGTCGAGCCCCTCCGCGGCGGCGGCGGCGAGATCCTCGCGGTTCGCGGCGAAAATCTCCCCCGCATGGTCGCGGAGGCCGGCCGCCATGGCGGCGAGGGCGGCGTTGCGGACCTCGGCGGAGGACCGGGAGAGCGGCCCGGCGGCGGCGCGCGCGGCGCGGGCGAGATCGGCGACGTCCATGGAGGGAGGGGCTGGCTAGTGCTTGAAGGAGCGCTGGCCGGTGAAGACCATCGCGACGTTGTGCTCGTTGCAGCAGTCGATGACGTCCCAGTCGCGCAGCGCGCCGCCGGGCTGGACGATCGCCGTCACGCCCTCGCGGATGCCGACCTCGGCGCCGTCGCGAAACGGGAAGAACGCGTCGGAGACCATCGCGGAGCCCGCGATGCCGCCGTGCTCGGCCTTGGACATCTCGTCGACCTCGGCCTCCTTCTTCCTGCCGTCCTCCTCGCCGAACTTGCCGCGCAGCTCGTTGTAGGGCGTCTGCCACTTCTCCCACGCGAACCAGTCCGCGAGCTTGCGGTAGGCCTTGTCGCGCGCGAT
>CAMVRE010000367.1 GCA_947169825.1 uncultured Verrucomicrobiota bacterium
CGACCTGCGCCGCGTGGCTCGCGGAGGCGCGGTCGAGGAGGCGGTCGAAGGCGTCGTCCGAGCGCATCGCCGCCCGTTGCGCGGGCGTCGGCGCGGGGCGGCCGCCGCCGGCGGGGGCGCCGGAGAGGGCGTTGGCGTTCGGGTCCGGGCCGGCCAGCTGCACGCGGCGCGGGCGGCGGACCTGGGCCATGAAGTTCTGCATCGTCTCGACCGAGGTCGACGCGCGGAAGAGCCCGGAGGCGGCGCGCTGCTTAATCGAGGCCATGAGGCGCTCGAACATGCCGTACGCCTCGCGCTTGTATTCGACGAGCGGGTCGCGCTGGCCGTAGGCGCGCAGCCGGACGGCGTCGCGCAGGTCGTCCATCGCGCGGAGGTAGTCCTGCCACTCGCGGTCGATGGAGCGCAGCACGACGAAGCGCTCGAGGCGCGGCAGGACCTGCGGGTCCTCGAGCGCGCACTTGAGCTCGTAGGCCTCCTCGACCTGCTTGAAGACCATCTCGGCTGCGCCCTCGGGGTTGCCGGCGAAGGGCTTCACGTCCTCGGCGGTGACGCCGACGGGGAAGATGCGGGAGGCCCACTCGGCGTAGTCCTCGGGCTGGGCGGACCTGGGGTCGGAGAGCCGCTCCTCGGCCTCGGTGAGGACCATGTCGTGCAGGACGTCGAGCGCGAGGCCGTGGATGTCCTCGTTGGCGAGGACCTTGGAGCGGAAGTCGTAGACGACGGACCGCTGGCGGTTCATCACGTCGTCGTATTCGAGCGTGCGCTTGCGGATGGAGAAGTTGCGCTGCTCGACGCGGCGCTGGGCGCTCTCGATGGAGTGGTTGAGCCAGCGGTGCTCGATCGGCTCGCCCTCCTGCATGCCGAGGCGCGTCATGATGCCGGCGATGCGGTCGGAGCCGAAGAGGCGCATGAGGTTGTCCTCGAGCGAGACGTAGAAGCGCGAGGAGCCGGGGTCGCCCTGGCGGGCGCAGCGGCCGCGCAGCTGGCGGTCGATGCGGCGGGACTCGTGGCGCTCCGAGCCGATGACGTGCAGGCCGCAGGGCCGCTCCTCCAGCAGCGCGCGCAGCGTCTTGGACTCGCCGGGCGGGCGGTCGTCGAGCGCGACCTGGGAGCGGATGAGCTCCTTCGGGGTCCAGACGACGCCCTCGCCGAGCTTGATGTCGGTGCCGCGGCCGGCCATGTTGGTGGCGATCGTGACGGCGCCCTTCTGGCCGGCGAGCGCGACGATCTCCGCCTCGCGGGCGTGGTTCTTGGCGTTGAGGACGTTGTGCGGGATGCCGGCCTCGCGGAAGAGGCGGGAGAGCGTCTCGGAGGTCTCGACGGCGACGGTGCCGATGAGCACCGGCTGGCCGCGGCGGTGGCGCTCGGTCACGTCCGCGATGATCGCGGCGAACTTCTCGCGCTGCGTCCGGTACATCTGGTCGTTCTCGTCGACGCGGCGGATCGGGCGGTTGGTGGGGATGACGACGACGTCGAGGCGGTAGATGTCGTTGAACTCCTGCGCCTCCGTCTCGGCGGTGCCGGTCATGCCGGAGAGCTTCTCGTAGAGGCGGAAGTAGTTCTGGATCGTGATCGTGGCGAGCGTCTGCGTCTCGCGCTCGATCTCGACGCCCTCCTTCGCCTCAACCGCCTGGTGGAGGCCGTCGGACCAGCGGCGGCCGGGGAGGATGCGGCCGGTGAACTCGTCGACGATGAGGACCTTGTTGTCCATCACGACGTAGTCGGTGTCCTTCTCGTAGAGGCAGTAGGCCTTCAGGAGCTGCGAGACGTTCTGGATGCGCTCGGAGCGCTCGGCGAAGCGCTGCTGGACCTCGACGCGGCGGCGGTCGCGCTCCTCGCGCGAGAGGCCCTCGCGGTCGATCTCGGCCATGGCGGAGACGATGTCCGGCACGACGAACATCTCGGGGTCGGAGGGGTTGAGCTCGGCGCAGCCGCGGTCGGTGAGCGAGGCGTCGCGCATCTTCTCGTCGATGACGAAGAAGAGCTCCTCGCGGAACATGCGGGCCTCGTCCTTGTGCATCTCCGTGAGCATCATGCTCTCGACGTCCTCGTGGATCCGGCGGATGGCCGGGTCCTCGATCATGCGCATGAACTCCTTGTTCTTCGGCATGCCGTGGTAGACCTGGTAGAGCAGGCGGCGCGCCGCCTCCTGGTCTCCGGCCTCGATGGCCTTCTTGGCGGCGCCGAGGCGCTCGTCGACGAGCTTCTCCTGGCGGCGGTAGAGCCGCTCGACCTTGGGCTGGAGGTCCTTGTACTGGTTGTGCGAGAACTCGGCCGGTCCGGAGATGATGAGCGGCGTGCGGGCCTCGTCGATGAGGATGGAGTCGACCTCGTCGACGATGGCGAAGTAGTGGTCGCGCTGGACCTGCTCGCGCACGTCCTGCGCCATGCCGTTGTCGCGCAGGTAGTCGAAGCCGAACTCGGAGTTGGTGCCGTAGGTGACGTCGCAGGCGTACTGCTCGCGGCGCTCGAGCGGGTGCATCGTGTTCTGGATGCAGCCGACGGTGAGGCCGAGCCATTTGTAGAGGTGGCCGATCCACTGCGAGTCGCGAAGGGCGAGGTAGTCGTTGACCGTGACGAGCTGGACGTTGCGGCCGGTGAGGGCGTTGAGGTAGAGCGGCGCGGCGGCGACGAGCGTCTTGCCCTCGCCCGTCTGCATCTCGGCGATCTTGCCCTGGTGC
>CAMVRE010000368.1 GCA_947169825.1 uncultured Verrucomicrobiota bacterium
CCGCCTTCCGGCCCGACGCCGTCCGCCTCGGAGTCTTCCTCCTCGCGGCCGCCGCCGGGCTTTGGCTCTACACGGCGCACGGGTGCGACTCCGACGTCGCACACGAGGGGCATTCGATCTTACACTGGGTCGCCATGCACTGGCGCCTCGCCGCCCAGGACTTCCAGATCAACTGGGCGATCTGCGGCATCTCCGCGTTCGCCGTCTGGCGCGACCGCGCCGCGCTCGCGGAGGCCGAGGTCCGCCCGTCGTGGGGCGGGACGCTCGTCGTCGCCCTCGCGCTCCTCCTCCACGTCGTCGGCTACCGCTCGCAGCTGCCGCGCCTCTCGATCGCCTCGACCGCGATCGCGCTCTGGGGAACGTGCTGGGCGGTCTGGGGCTGGCGCGTCGCGCGGATCCTCGCGTTCCCCTGCGCCTACCTGCTGCTGGCGTTCACCAACTCGCTCCTCGTCGAGCTCACGATGCCGCTGCGGCTCATGGCGAGCCGCCTCGCCGTGCTGCTGCTGCGCGGCGTCGGCATCCCCGCCGTCGCGGACGGCACCGTCGTGCGCTCCGCCGCGGGCGGCGGCTTCCTCTTCGACGTCGAGGAGGGCTGCTCCGGACTGCGCTCGCTCGTCACGATGACCGCCCTCGCCGCGCCCTACGCCTGCTGGACGATGCGCACCAACGCGCGCCGCCTCCTCCTCTTCGCCCTCTCGGTCCCCCTCGCCATGCTCGCCAACGCGCTGCGCATCTTCTCGCTCGGCGTCGTGGCGGAGTGGATCGGCACCTCGCTCGCGATGTCGCTCTACCACGACTTCTCGGGCTACCTCGTCTTCTTCCTCTCCCTGCTGCTGCTCATCGGCGCAGGATCGCTCATCGACCAGGACTGGAGGGCCCGCCTGTGCGCGCTCAAGCCGAGAAAGCGCTCCGCCGCCTAGCCGCCGCCCTCCCCGGCCTCGCGGCCGCCGCGCTCCTCGCGGGCGCGGCGATCCTGCTCTCCGGCCCGCGCACGGTCTACGGCAACCCGACCGGCGAGGTTCCCCTCGAGCTGCCCGATTCGCTCGGCCCCTGGCGCGCCGAGCGCGTCTACTACTGCACGAGCAACCAGTGCGCCCGCTCCTGGCTGCAGTCGCAGCTCCCCGAGGAGCCCGCCGCGTGTCCGGAGTGCGGCGCCGCGCTCGCCGGCATCTCGCTCGGCGAGATCAACCTTCTCCCGGACTCGACCCCGATCTTCCGCCGCGTCTACCGTCGCGCCGGGCACCCGGACATCGTGGCGACCGTCGTCTTCTCCGGCATCGAGCGCCGCTCGATCCACCGCCCGCAGGTCTGCCTCGTCGGCCAGGGCAACCGCATCCTCGACGAATACACGCGCCCGACGCGCGCCTCGCTCGCGGACCCGGACGCCACCGCACCGCTTCGCGTCCTCGAGATCGCGCACCCCGACCTCGACCCCGCCACGGGCAAGGCCGTCTCGCAGTCGCTCGGCGTCTACGCCTACTGGCTCTTCAACCCCGAGCGGGAGACCGTCCACCACCTCTCCCGCTTCGCGCGGATGATGTTCGACAACTGCTTCCGCGCCTACCGCCCGCGCTGGGGCTACGCCTCGATCTCGCTCGGGCGAGACCCCTCGCGCCCCGGGCAGTGGGAGGAGGAGCTCGACGACTTCCTCCCCCGCTTCCGCCCGCTCATCGACGACGTCCGCGAGAAGCTCGACGCCGACCGCGCCGTCCCGACCGTCCTCGAGGGCTTCTCCGCCGACGTCAACGTCTACGCCGGCACCAACGCCCCGACCTCCGGCCGCAGGTAGTCCCGCTCCGCGTCCGCGGTTGAATCCGCGCGGGGGTTGCGCTATACTCCGCGCCATCACGAACACGGAGCACCCCATGATCGGAAACACCCGGAAGTGCCTCATCACCGGCGGCGCCGGCTTCATCGGCTCGCAGCTCGCCCGCCGCCTCCTCGCGCAGGGCGCCGAGGTCACCGTCCTCGACAACCTATTCACCGGCTCGAAGGCGAACATCTACGACCTTCTGACCAACCCCCGCTTCACGTTCCTGCTGCATGACGTCACGCAGCCGTTCTGGGGCCAGTTCGACGAGATCTACAACCTCGCCTGCCCCGCCTCGCCGATCCACTACCAGCACAACCCGGTCGAGACGACGAAGACGTCGCTCCTGGGCATCATGAACGCGCTCGACCTCGCGCTCAAGACGAAGGCGAAGGTCTTCCACACCTCCACGTCCGAGTGCTACGGCGACCCGGACGTCCACCCGCAGCCCGAGACCTACTGGGGCCACGTGAACACCATCGGCATCCGCAGCTGCTACGACGAGGGCAAGCGCGCCGCCGAAGCGATCTGCGCGGACTACCGCCGCCAGTACGGCGTCGACGTCCGCATGATCCGCATCTTCAACACCTACGGCCCCTACATGCACCCGCACGACGGCCGCGTCGTCTCCAACTTCGCCATGCAGGCCCTCCAGGGCAAGGACATCACGATCTACGGCGACGGCAGCCAGTCCCGTTCGTTCCAGTACGTGGACGACCTGCTCGACGCAATCGAGCGCTTCATGGCCAAGCCCCGCGCCGAGGTCGAGCGCTTCTTCGAGGGCAAGGGACTCGGCGTCCCCGTCCTCAACGTCGGCAACCCCGGCGAGTTCACGATGCTCGAGCTGGCGAAGCTCACCCTGAAGTGCCT
>CAMVRE010000369.1 GCA_947169825.1 uncultured Verrucomicrobiota bacterium
GCCATGAAGAACCGAACCCTCGCCTTCTGCATCGCGGCGGCGACATTCAGCATTCAGCATTCCGCATTCAGCATTGCGGCGGAGCCGCCCGCCGCCGCCGCGCAGGAGGGCGTGCGGCTCTGGGAGGGCGGGCCGTTCTGGGCCGACCGCAACGTCGGCGCCGAGGAGCCGTGGGAGTATGGCTTCCACTTCTGGTGGGGCGACACCCTGGGCTCCAGGCGCGGGGAGCGCAACTGGGTGGCCAGCGACGGCTCCAATCCGCGCGCCGACTTCATCTGGTTCCCGTGGCGCACGCCGACCTACGGCAAGGACCCGGACACCTTGCGGCGCGAGGGGTGGACCACGGAGGACGACGTTCTCGCGCCGGAGCACGACGCGGCCCACGTGCAGTGGGGCGGGGACTGGCGGCTGCCGACGAGGCGCGAGCTGGAGGACCTTATCGACAAGTGCGACTGGACGTGGACGACCACGAACGATGTCAGCGGATACGTCGTGAGCGGCCGGGGCGACTACGCCTCCGCGAGCGTCTTCGTCCCCGCCGCCGGCGCCGGCGTCGAGGAGAAGTGGTGGTGGAAGGGTTCGGCGGGCTTCCTCTGGTCGAGCGAGCCGGGCCTGGACGCCCCCGAGACGGATTTCGCGTGGTGCCTCGAGTTCGGCGTGCGCTCGTTCGGTCCGCCGAAACCAAACAAGCTGGCCGTCAAGATGGACTGCAGCTGGGAGCGGCGCCTGGGGCGGTCGGTGCGTCCGGTCCGTGGCGACCCCGCCCTGCCGGCGCGGCCCGCGCCGCCCCCGGACGGCGCCGAAGACGTCGCCGCTCCGGCGCCCGAGACGAACGGGCGCGGGGGCGTCCGGCTCTGGGAGGGCGGCCCGCTCTGGGCCGACCGGAACGTCGGGGCGGACGAGCCGTGGGGTTCGGGCTTCTATTTCTGGTGGGGCGACACCGTCGGATACAAGCGCGAGAACGATCTCTGCGTGGCGAGCGACGGCTCCGGTGCGCGCCTGACGTACACGCTCAGCAAGACGAACAACGTGCCGACGGCCACGAAAAGCCGCGGCGCGCTGCGGGCGGAGGGATGGACCACGAACGTCTCGATGCGGGTCGGCGGGGCGACCGTGCCGAACGACGTGCTCGCGCCCGCCCACGACGCGGCCCGGGCGCACTGGGGCGGCGACTGGCGGATGCCGACGAAGCAGGAGCTGCTCGACCTCTGCTACAACAAGTGCGAGTGGACCTGGACGACCACGAACGGCGTCGACGGGGCGATCGTCCGCGGACGGGGCGACTACGCCGACGCCTCCATCTTCCTCCCCGCCACCGGCTGGAACATGGGGAAGTGGGAATACCCGGAGTGGGGATTCCTCTGGGCGAGCGACCCGCGCACGGACGGCATGCCCGGATCGTGGCGCATCAAGTTCGCCCGGGCCGGCAAGAGCGGATCCCGCGTCGACAAATGCGTGGGCTACCACTGGGACCGCGTCGTCGCGGTGCCCGTGCGGCCCGTGTGCGGCGGCGGAGTCGTCCCCGCCGAAACCGTGCCGGCCGCAGCCGCGCCCGCCGCTGCCGCGCCCGCCGCAGCCGCGCCGGATGAACCCGCGCCGGATGAACCCGCGCCGGCCGAATTTGCTCCCGCCGAAGCCGTGCCGACGGCGCCGGCGCCGCGCATGGAGTTCGGCCCCGACGGCACGTTCGCCATCCTGCACGTCACGGACGTCCAGGTGCGCCAACCGGTCGGCGGGCGTGCCGCCCGCGCGATGCGCGAGACGATCGCGGCGACGAAGCCGCAACTGATCGTCGTCACCGGCGACAACGTCTACCGGTGCAACGGTCGCGAGGAGTTCCCGAAGCTGATGGGGCCGATGGTCGAGATCTTCAAGGAGGCGGGCGTCCCGTTCTGCGTCACCTTCGGCAACCACGATTCGGAGGACGAGAGCGGAGACCGCTTCACGCGCGAGGAGCAGTACGACTGGTTCAAGGAGCAGGGCGGCGCGCTCTATGTCGACTACGACGTCCCGGAGCTGACCGGCGCCGGCAGCGGCGCGATCGAGCTCGCCGATCCGAAATCCGGCAAGCCCTGCTTCCGGATTTTCGTGATGGACTGCTGCCCGTTCGGCGGGTGGGACAACTGCCGGACCGACCAGATTGCCTGGTATGAGCGCGTCGCGGCCGACGGCCTCCCGCACCTCTGGTTCCAGCACGTCATGGTCCCGGACGTGTTCGAGACCGGGCTCTTCCGCGAGGCGGAGGAGGGCGAAGAGGGCGGAGTCACCCGGCGAGTCCACGGAAAGGACGTCCGCATCGTGCTGGCCGACGGCGTCGTCGGCCAGCTCAAGGAAGTCCCGCACGCGACCCGGCCGCGGGACTACCGCGACGCCAGGCACACGCACGGGGGCCGCACGCTCTACGACGCCTGGCGCGCCAACGGGCACATGGTCGGCGCCTACTTCGGCCACGACCACATGAACTCCTTCGACGGCGTCGACCGGAACGGCATCCGCCTCGCCACGACGAAGGCGGTCACGACGACGTCCTACAACGACGGCGACCCGGGCGTGCGGCTGATCGTCGTCCACCCCGACGGCTCGTTCGAGACGGAGATCGGCACCCTGGACCATCCCTTCCCCGTCCGCGACGACGGCAGGCCCTACCGTCCCGCCGCGCCGCAGCCGCTTCCGCGCGCC
>CAMVRE010000370.1 GCA_947169825.1 uncultured Verrucomicrobiota bacterium
AGAGCGCCTGGAGGAGCACCTGGTCGCGGTCGGTCGCGTTCCAGTAGTGGTTGAGACGGATGCGATAGCGCTCCGTGTCGTCGGGATCGAGAATCGTCGGCAGGTCGTCGTCCTTCGGCATGTACCAGCCGGTAAGGTAGCCCTTCGAGTCGCTCGCCTTCTCGCCGAACTCCCACGCGACCTTCTCGCCGAAGCCCCAGCCGCGCTTGCTCCGGTAGTCCGCAAACGTGTAGGAGTCGATGTAGGAGTCGTTCTGCTTGTCGCGGACGATCGGCAGCTTGTAGGTCGAGAGCAGGAACGCGCCCCACGAGTTCTTGAAGCCGGGCTGGAACCGGAAGCCGTAGTTCCGCTCGAGGTCGCGCCAATAGTAGGGCACGTAGAAGACCGGCACGCCGAAAAGGCTCGGGACGACGCCCCAGCCCGTCACGTCGTCGCCCGGGCGCACCCGGGCGCGGGAGGCGTGGACCTGCCAGTGGAAGTGTCCGGGCTCGTTGGTGCACGTCGTGATCGTCGCGCCGTCGATGCGGTAGAGCTGGTTGCTCTTCGTCGGCGCGGCGAACGCGCCGTCGTCCGCCAGGACGCGGAACGGCTTGGTGAACAGGTCGATGTTGTCCGCCCGGCCCGCGCGGTCCCGCAGATTCACGGTGAGCGCGTCGCCCTTCCAGAGCGTGCCGTCGGCGCCGGTGAGCACGACGTTTCCGCTCGCCTGCGCGTCGCCGGTCTTCGAGTTGTAGCGGATGCGGTCCGCCCGGAGCTGGTAGCCCTTGTAGCGGATCGCCGCATGGCCCTTGAAGGTCGTCCAGCCGGCCTCCGCGCCGGTGTCGGCGAAGCTGTATTCGAGCTCGTCGGCCTGCACGTCGGTCTGTCCGTCGGGGTCCTGGAAGCTCTGCGAGATGCCGTCGAAGGCCGGAAGCCCCGACCGTTGAGAGCCGTCGGCCCCGTAGGCGGAGAACGCGGGGAGCGCGGCCGCCGCGAGGAGAAGGAGAAGTCGCGTGTGGATGTGCATGGCGCGAATCTTACCACACGCCCGTCCGCCGGGCAAGCGCGCAGACGGGCCGCGATGCGGCGGGGCCGGCCTAGCGCTGCAGGGCCTCGACGGCGCTCTTGCCGCCGCGGCTCAGGGTGAGGACGGCGTTGGTGCGGATGGCGAGGAGGTTCTCGGCGCTGTCCCAGACCATGTTCGTCCCCTCGAGGAGGACGCCCTTGGTCCGGAGCTCGAGCGAGACCGGCCCGATGCACTCGGCGCGGTTGCTGGCGCGGTCGTACCAGCCGCGCACGCCGCGGCCGACGCCGTTGGTGGCGCCGTCCTCGTCGAGAAGCAGCACGAGGATGCCGCCGTCGACGACGAAGCGCCCGTCCGGCGTCATCTCGCCCTCCTTCGCGAGGAAGAGCTCCTTGACGCGGCCGTTCGGGTGGCGCTGCAGCGGGAGGCGCAGGTTGGAGACGCGCTGGTCGCCGGTCGCGGCGACGTCGAGCTGCGCGAGCGCGCCGCCGGCGAGGGCGGCGAGCGCGAGCAGGGCGGGGAGGAGGGCGCGCCGCCTCATCGGGCGCCTCCCTTCCGCGCCTTCGGCGCCGGGACGAGCTCGACGCGCGGCTCGGGCGCGGCGCGCACGACCGCGGCGATGGAGGCGAGCTGCTTCCACAGCGGGCCGACGGAGGCGAGCGCGATGCAGTTGGCGGCGTCGGAGAGCGCCCTGGCGGGCGTCTCGTGCGTCTCGAGGAAGACGCCGTCGCACGCGCCGGTCGCGACGGCCGCGCGCGCGAGCGCGGGAGCCCACTTCGAGTCTCCGCCGCTGCCGCTCCCGAGCGCGCCGGGGCGCTGGACGCTGTGCGTGGCGTCGAAGACGACGGGGTAGCCGAGCGCCCGCATCACCATCAGGTTGCGCATATCCGCGACGAGGTTGGCGTAGCCGAAGCTTTCGCCGCGCTCCGTGAGGACGATCCGGCGGTTGCCCGTCGACTCGATCTTGCGGACGACCTGCGCCATCGCCTCGGGCGCCATGCCCTGCATCTTCTTCACGTTCACGACGCGGCCCGTCTCGCCCGCGGCGAGCAGCAGGTCGGTCTGGCGGCAGAGGAACGCGGGGATCTGGATCACGTCGATCCCCGCCTTGGCGCAGCGCTCGGCCTGCCAGGGCTCGTGGATGTCGGTGAGGACCGGGAGACCCGTCTCCTCGCGCACCTCGGCGAGGATGTCGAGCCCGGCGTCGATCCCGGGGCCGCGGTAGCCCTCGAGCGACGAGCGGTTGGCCTTGTCGAACGAGGCCTTGAAGACGAGGGGGATGCCGAGGCGATCGGCGAGCGCGGCGAGCCTGCGGGCGAGTCCGAGGCAGTGTGCGCGCGACTCGATGACGCAGGGGCCCGCCATCAGCGCGAGCGGGCTGCGGGGGCCCCACGAGACGGCGAAGTCGCCGCCGGTCGAGACGGTGCGCACCGCGGTTCTTTTTTCGGTCGTGGGCATGGCGTGGAGGTCGGAAACGCCGCCGATTCTAGCAGAACCCGCGCGCGGGGGCAACCTCGCGCGCGCTACGGGGCGCATCTGCCGTTTCCGGCAACCCGCCGCGGACGTCTTCGATCCCGGGCTCCGGGCTCCCAAGGCGCGGCGTTCCGAAATGCGGGGCCGCTCGGCGAAGCCCGGACGCGGCGGTCTCGCGGCGCTCGTCGGCTCGGCGGCGT
>CAMVRE010000371.1 GCA_947169825.1 uncultured Verrucomicrobiota bacterium
CGGTTTGAAGCGCGATGAAGGCGTCGCAGAGCGCCTCCAGGCGATCGAAATCGATGGCGTGGACGGTGGGATCGAGGAGCCACGGGTCCTTCGGCATATCGAAGGCGCAGGTGGCGCGGAGGAGGCCCCCATCCCCGCGCAAGTCCCGCCGTCCCCCGCCGAGGCGGAGGCCGCCGCCCGCGCCGAAGCCGCGCGCGCCGCCGTCGCGACCACCGTCGCGCCCATCCTGCAGAAGGCGATGGACGAGGAGGGCCGCGGCGCCTTCGGCTGCATGGCCGTCGACTCGCCGTGCTTCCTTTCCGAAACCGACGCGCTCAACCTCATCGAGCAGGAGTTCGCCGCCGCCGGCGTGAAGCTGCGCGACTGCCGCGAACTCACGGGCTACACGCGCACGCTCACCGACTGGAACGCCCCGCGCAAGCCCGCCAACAAGGAGCAGGAGGACGTGTGGCGGTACCGCCAAGACGGCGAAGGCGACCCCGCCCGCCCGAAGAAGACCGTCCCGGGCTCGTGGGTCTTCGACCTCGCGACCGAGGACGGCGCCCTGCTCCTCGAATACCTCTCCGCCGGCGACCACGACCGCCTCGCCGACACCGATAGCGGCTGGGGCAGCACGGTCGCCGTCTACGATTTCCCGCGTCGCGCCGAACGCTTCCGCGCCGACCTCTCCACGCGCACCGAGGGCGAACCCGTGACCATCGGAATCTTCTTCGATCCGCTGGCCCGCGAAACGACATTGGACCGAAAGAAGGGGCAGCGCGACGCCCGCGAGCTCCTCCGCGAGCAGGTCCGCTTCTTCCTCGACTGGGCGCGCAAGGAAGGCAAGCTCCCCCACGTGGAGGGCGCGGAGTCCGAACCTCACGCAGAGCGCGCAGAGAACGCAGAGCCCGTCCCTCAAGCGGAGTCTGGCTCCCCCGCCGGGGGAGCTGGCGAGCGAAGCGAGACTGAGGGGGTTTCACACGCAGAGAACGCAGAGAGCGCAGAGCCTTGACATCATCCACCAACGCAAATGCCAATCAAACCCCGCCACGCTCCGCCACTTTTCCCTTTACCCTTTCAACTTTAAACTCCTTCAACCCTTTCAACCCTTCAACCCGATGAAACGCCTCGCCCTCCTCCTTCTTCTTGCGTTCCTCGCGCTCGCCGTCTGGCTCGCCGCGCGCGGGGGCGGCGCGCGGCGCGACCCGGTGGAGCGGCTCGTGGCGGAGATGGTCCAAATCCCCGGGCGGGACTTCCGGATGGGCAAATACGAGGTCACGCAGGCGCAGTGGGAGGCGGTGATGGGGGAGAATCCGTCGGTGTTCAAGGGCGCCGACCATCCCGTGGAATGCGTCTCGTGGGACGACTGCCAGGCGTTTCTCGAAAAGCTCAACGCGCACCCCGCCGCGCGCGCGTCGGGCCTCGTCTTCCGCCTGCCGACGGAGGAGGAATGGGAAACCGCCTGCCGCGCGGGCTCGACGAACGCCTACTGCCGCCTCGCGGACGGGACGGAGATCACGGAAGCGACGCTCGGCCGCGTGGCGTGGTATGACAACAACGCCTTGACGCGTCCCCGCTGGCTCTCGCGCTTCCTCGCCTTCGCCGAGCGGCTCGTCGACCGCGTGCGCGAGGTCGACTGGCACGAAACCCTCTCGCACAAGCCGGTGGGACGGAAGGAGCCGAACGCGTGGGGGCTCCACGATATGCACGGCAACGTGTGGGAGTGGACCGAAACGGCGGATGGCGAGAACCGCGTCTCCCGCGGCGGCGGCTGGTTCTTCACGGCCTGGTTCTGCGAGTCCTCCGGCCGGTTCTGGGCCTCGCCCTCCCTCCGGAACGGCTACCTCGGCTTCCGCCTCTGCGCCTCCGGCAGGGCCGACACGGCTCCGGCCAGCCGGGCGAGCGGAGCGAGGGACGGAGGAACGAGCCGCGCGGAGCGCGGCGGCGACTCCGGACCAAGCGAAGCGAGCGCTCACGCGGAGTCCGCGGAGGGCGCGAAGGAGCCCGCCCCGTGAATCCTCTTGCCCGCGAGCGGCGAAAGCGCGACACCCGACCGCAGCCGTCCCCCGCCGCCAACCACTAACCACTAACCACTAACCACTAACCACTGCCCTTGACCCCGCCCCCGCCCGCAATGAAACGCCTCGCCCTCCTTCTCCCCCTCCTCGTCCTCGCGGCGGGATGCGCGCGAAATGAGTCCCAAGAGTGTTTTACCACATTGCCCGGACGATGGCTCGTCTGCACGACGTCCTCTCCGCACAATGCGCCAAGATTTGACTACGAAATCATCGAAGAATGCACGCTCGACCTACAACCGGACGGATTGTTTCTCATGACGAACTGGAACGGGCTGGACATGCCGTTGCCGGACGGAAGGAACTTCATCACGACGAATTCCGTGCGCGGGAATTGGTCCTATCGTTACGATTCCCGAACCGAATCCGGCATTCTGACCCTTAAATCGGGACCGGTTCCAACGAGAGGCCAACGATCGTTTTACATTGAAGCGCTTTGGCGGAGTAGGTCAATCTACGAGCATTGCTTTGCCTTTGACAAAAATTACAGGCTCGTCAAAGCCCCCGCCGCCGCGAACGCGCCCGCCGCGCCCGACCCCCACGGGGAGTCCGCTGCGGGCGCGAAGGAGCCCGCCCCGTGAACCCTCTTGCCCGCGAGCGGCGAAGCCGCGACACCCGG
>CAMVRE010000372.1 GCA_947169825.1 uncultured Verrucomicrobiota bacterium
GGTAGCGATACTGGTGGATCGGGCGGCCCTGGTGCGTGTCGGAGATCTGGACGAAGCGGAAGGGCTCCGCCCGGGCGGCCAGGGCGGAGAGCGCGGCGAGGGCGAAGGCGGCTGCGCGGAGGAATCTCATGCGGGCGATTCTATCAGAAGGGGCCGCGCGCGAGCAAGCGGTGGCGGCGCCGCGGGCGTTCTGGTAGACTCCGCGCCATGAACGACACGACCCCCGCCACGTCCGTGAAGCGCGTCATCGCCGCTTCCGACCTCGACTGCGACTTCTCCAAGTTCAACTGGGGCGGCTCCCGCTGGCGCGCGAAATGGATCCGCGCCGCGGGCGACGCCGGCGCCGCGCCCGGCGTGTGGGCGTTCCGCCGCCGGTTCCGCCTCGAGCGGGACGCCGAGATCCTCCTGCAGGTCACGGCCGACCAGCGCTACGACCTGTGGGTCGACGGCGACTGGGCCGGCTTCGGCAGCGAGCGCGGGCTGCACAACTCGTGGTTCTACGAAACCTACCGGGCGCGCCTCGCGGCCGGCGAGCACACGATCGTCGCGCGCGTCTGGTGGCCCGGCCGCGGCACCCATCTCCAGCACGCCGGCCACGCGACGGCGGACCGCCCCGGCTTCCTCCTCCACGCGGGCAGGCCCTTCGACGAGCTGCTCGACACCGCGCCGGAGACGTGGGAGGCGCTGCCGCTCGCGGGCTACTCGTTCTACAACCCCTACGACCAGGTCCAGGGCGCCTACCTCGCCGTCGGCGCGCGCACGCGGCTCGACGGCCGCGCGCACGCCTGGGGCTTCGAGCGCGGCGAGGGCGAGGGCTGGGCGGCCGCGGCCGAGAACGGCCTCGCGACCCGCTTCCGCGCGGCGCCGAACGACATCGACGACTGGCACAACCTCACGCCCGGCACGCTCCCGGAGATGCGCCAGTCGTTCCCGCGGCGCGGGGCGGTGCGCTTCGCCGCGGCGGTGCCGGAGGGCAGGGCCGGCGCGCCCGGCGGCGCGCTCGCGGACTTCGGGAAGGAGCCGGTGCGCACGGCGGAGTCCGACGCCGCGCTCGCGGCGGCGTGGCGGGGTCCGCTCGAGGGCGGCGCCCCGGTCGTCGTGCCGGCGCGTTCGGCGCAGCGCGTGATCGTGGACCTCGAGGAATACGTCTGCGCGTTCCCGCGGCTCGTCGTGTCCGGCGGGCGCGGGGCGGACGTCTCGATCCGCTGGGCCGAGGCGCTGCTCAAGGGGACGACGGGCACCGAGAAGGGCCCGCGCGGCGAGATCGACGGCAAGTACTTCCAGGGCCTCGCGGACGCGTTCGTCGCGCCGGGCGGGGAGGAGCTGCGCGCGTTCGAGCCGCTGTGGTTCGAGGCGGGGCGGTTCGTCGAGGTCGTCGTGCGCACGGCGGACGAGCCGCTCGCGGTGCGTTCGCTCTCGCTGCGCGAGACGGGCTACCCGATCGACTGGGCCTACCGGTTCGAGACGAGCGACGCGCGCTGGGGCGGCGCCCTCCGGATCATGGAGCGCACGCTCCAGATGTGCTCGCACGAGAGCTACTTCGACTGCCCCTACTACGAGCAGCTCATGTACGGCGGCGACTCCCGCCTCGAGATGCTCGCGACCTACGCGACGACGCGCGACGACCGGCTGCCGCGCAAGGCGATGGCGGTCCTCGACCGCACGCGCGCCGAGGCGGGCCTCGCGCTCTCGCGCCAGTCGGCCGACGAGCCGCAGGTCATCCCGCCCTACGCGCTGCACTTCGTCCAGATGGTCGCCGACTACATGCTCTGGCGCGGCGACCGGGCGTTCGTCCGCAAGCGCCTCGGCGGCGTGCGCGCCGTGCTGAACGCGTGGGCGGAGCACATCGGCGATGACGGCCTCGCGCGCAACCCGCTCGGGTGGAACTTCGTCGACTGGAACTACTCGTGGTGGGGCGGCATGGCGCCGAACGGCGACGTCGGCTGCGCGAGCCCCGTGAACAACCTGCACCTCGCCTGGACGCTGCGCATGGCGGCGGAGATCGAGGACTGGGTCGGCGACCCGGAGATCGCCGCATGGGACCGCCGCCAGGCCGACCGCGTCGGAAAGGCCGTCGCGGCCGTCTACTGGGACGGGAAGCGCAACCTCTTCGCCGAGGACGCGGCGCACACGAAGTTCATCGAGCACACGCAGTGCATGGCCGCGATGGGCGGGTTCGTGCCGGAGGGGCGCGAAGCCGCGTTCGGCGAGGCGCTCGCGACGGCGGAGAACCTCGACCGCACGACCGTCTACTACCGCTCCTACCTCATCGACGCCTTCCGTGCGCTGCACCGCCCGCTCGACCTCTACCGCTGCTTCGACCTGTGGTTCACGCTCGAGCCGCTCGGGATGAAGACCGTGCTGGAGCAGCCGGAGCCGACGCGCTCCGACTGCCACGCGTGGGGCTCGCACCCGATGTACCACGCGCTGGCGTCCGTGGCGGGCATCCGTCCGGCCGCGCCCGGCTTCGCGGCGGTGCGCATCGAGCCGCAGCCGGGGCCGCTTGCCGCGATCCGCTGCGCCGTGCCGCACCCGAAGGGCGAGGTGACGCTCGACCTGCGGCTCGAGGGCGGACGCTGGACCGGCACCGCGACCGTTCCGACGGGCGTGCCCGCGACGCTCGTCCTCGACGGCGCCGAGCGCGCCTTCGAGGGGACGCTGCGCGTGTA
>CAMVRE010000373.1 GCA_947169825.1 uncultured Verrucomicrobiota bacterium
CGGGCCGGCCTGGCTGGGCGCGCGGCGTGCCAGGTGGCGGCGTACGGCGTCGAGGTCGACGGGCAGGCCGGGCGGCGGCGCGTCGAGCACGCAGCCGACGGCGGGACCGTGGGATTCGCCGAAGAGGGAGAGACGCAGCGTCGTTCCGTAGGAGGAGGTCATGGCGGGAGGAATTCTAGGGGAAACCGCCCCGGGTGCGCAAGAGAAAACCGGGCTTGCTTGCGGGGGATGGGAGTGTTCTGCTACAATCGCGGCCATGAAGGGATTCCTCCGTCTCGTCGCGGTTGTCGCCGCCGGATTCGCGCTCTGCGCCGGCGCGCAGGGGCTGCGCATTTCGGGCCCCCCGGCGCCGACCCTTCCGCCGCGTTCGGGCGACCATGGTCCGCGCTACGCAATCCCCGGCGCCCCCGCGCCCGCGCCGCGCGCCGCCGCGCCCGTCGTCCCCAGGAAGTTCTCGACCGTGGTCCGGTCGGGTCCCCGCCCCGCCCCCCGCCCGGCGCCCCCCGTGCGCCACGGCCCCGTCTTCGGCGCGCCGTATTCGCCCTGGGTCTCGGGCGTCACCTACCATTCGGACGGCACGATCGGCGGCTACCACGTCGTCGCGCCCGCGGTCGAGGAGAACCCGTTCGCCATCTTCCCGCAGGGGCGCGCCGTCGCCCCCGTGCAGCCCGCGCCGCCGCCCGTCTTCGTCGAGACGCGCGAGGCGGTCGCGCTGCCGTCCTCCGCGGCCTGCGAGGCGCGCGAGCAGGCGGAGCTCGACGCGATCCTCGCCGACCCCTCGGTCGTGCGCCCGGAGATCGCCTGCACCGAGGAGGCGTTCCGGCGCGACGCGCTCGGGCTCGTCCGCTCGCAGTATCGCGCCGCGCCGCACGGGCTCGTCCCGACCTCCGAGATCGAGATCTCCGCCGCCGGCGTCGTTCGGCGCCGGCACCGCTCCGAGACGAACGCCTATCCGCAGCCGACCGACGCGCAGATCCTCGCCGCGTTCCGCGCGGGCGGGCGCTTCCTCGTCGTGCGCCGGCGCGACGTCTCCGTGACGTGCGGCATGTGCGAGGGCTCCGGCGCGGTCGTGCGCGAGCGCATCGCGAACCCCGCCACGGGCCTCGTCCGCCCCGTCACCGGCTCCTGCCCGCGCTGCGGCGGCAAGGGCCGCCGCACGCGCCCGATCGACGCCCTCTACACGCTTTTCACCGCCCAGCCAACCATCCAGCCAACCGCCAAGCCATGAGCACCCGCACCGAGATCGCCGCCCAGATCGACCACACCGTCCTCAATCCGACGAGCCCGCACGCGGCGTTCGCCGACGCCTGCGACTACGCGATCGCGAACCGCTGCGCGAGCGTGTGCATCTGCCCGTTCTTCGTGCGCGAGTGCGCCGACCGGCTCCGCGGCTCGGGCGTCGCCGTCTGCACCGTGATCGGCTTCCCGCACGGCACGCACGCGACGGAGGCGAAGGTCGCCGAGGCGCGCATCGCGATGGCCGACGGCGCCGCGGAGCTCGACATGGTCGTCAACGTCTCCAAGTGCAAGGACGGCGACTGGGACTACGTCGAGCGCGACATCGCCGAGGTCTGCCGCGCGGTCCACGAGGGCGGCCGTCTCCTCAAGGTCATCTTCGAGTGCTGCTTCCTCTCGGACGAGGAGAAGGTCCGCCTCTGCGAGATCTGCACGAAGGTCGGCGTCGACTTCGTGAAGACCTCCACCGGCTACGGCTCCGGCGGCGCGACCGTCGCCGACGTCGCGCTCATGAAGGCGCACGTCGGCCCGAAGGTCCGCATCAAGGCCGCCGGCGGCATCCACACGGCGGAGGAGCTCCTCGCCCTCCGCGCCGCGGGCGCCGACCGCTTCGGCTGCTCGCGCACCGAGGCCATCCTCGCCGGCCTCCCGGCGTAGCCGGGCGCCGCCCCCCCGCCCTACCCCGCCGTCCAGCGCGCGTAGTCGCCGCTCGGGAGCGGCAGGACGCCGGGCGCGCCCTCGAGGAGCATCTCGCCCGTCCCGATCGCGCCGCCGAGGCCCTCGAGCGCCTGCCCGAGCGCGTTGCCGAGCACCTGCGGGCCGCACCCCGGGGTGTGCGCCGAGAGGAGGACGAAGCGCGGCGTCTCCGAGAGCACGGCGCGCACGAGCGCGAGCGTCTCGACGAGGTCGCGCTCGATGACGTAGGTCGCGCCGTTGCTCCCGCGCCCGAACGAGGGCGGGTCGAGGATGACGCCCTCGTAGCGGCGCCCCCGGCGCGCCTCGCGGCGGAGGAAGGCGTGCGCGTCGTCGACGATCCAGCGGATCGTGGAGAGGCCGTTGAGCTTCGCGTTCTCGGCGGCCCAGTCGACCATGCCGCGCGAGGCGTCGAGGTGCGTCACGGCGGCGCCGGCGCGGGCGCAGGCGAGCGAGGAGCCGCCGGAGTAGGCGAAGAGGTTGAGGACGCGCACGCCGGGCGAGGCCGCGAGCTCCTTCCGCAGCCACGCCCACTGGGCGCGCTGCTCGGGGAAGATGCCGAGATGGCCGAAGTCCGTCGCCGAGAGGTGGAAGCGCGTGCCGTCCACGTCGATCGTCCAGTGGTCGGGGAGGCGGCCGCGGCCCTGCCAGCGGTTGCCCTCCTCGCGGTCGAAGCTCGCGTCGGCCTTCGCCCACTCCGCCTCCGGCAGCGCGGGGCGCCACACGGCCTGGGCGGCGGG
>CAMVRE010000374.1 GCA_947169825.1 uncultured Verrucomicrobiota bacterium
ATGACCCGCCCGTTCGCCCTCGGGGGCGAAGGCGCCGAGGGGCTCGACCCCGCGGTGAAATACCGCTCCTGCCTCCAGAACTGGGTGATCGACACCGGAAGCGAGGTCATCCTCGTCGACACCGGCCTCCCCGCCGAGTTCCCCGACGCCGCCCCGACGCCCGACGCGACGATCTATGTCGGCACGAAGATCAAGTCCTATCTCGAGGCCCTCGCCGACCTCGGCTACAGGCCCGAGCAGGTCTCGAAGATCCTGATCACCCACAAGCACGCCGACCACACCGGCGAACTACGCGCCTTCCCGAACGCCGAGATCATCTGCTCCGCCGCCGAGGCGGAGGCGGATGAGATCAAGCCTTTCCACCCGACCGTCGCGACCTTCCAGGACGGCCCGTACTTCGAGTTCCCCGCCTCGCAGAAGATCGCCGACGGGGTCACCTACATTCCGGCACGCGGCCACACCACGGGCAACTGCCTCGTCGTCGTCGAGTCCGACGGCCTCTTCTACCTGATCCACGGCGACGTCACCTACACCGACGTGGCGCTCTACGAGAACAAGCTCTCCGTCGTCTTCGAAGACCAGGCAGCGGCCCGCGAGACGCTCGACCGCGTCCGCGCCTTCTGCGCCGCGCGCCCGACCGTCTACCTCGGAACCCACACGCCCGAGGCGCTGGAGAGCCTCGCCGCGCACCGCGTCGTCGACCTCGCGAACCCGCCCGCCGTGATCCCGCCCGGCGAGATCGTCTTCAAGACCGCGACCGGCAAGTACGTCTGCTCCGTCTGCGGCTACGTCTACGACCCGGCCGAGCACAACGGCGTCGCCTTCGAGGACCTCCCCGCCGACTGGCGCTGCCCCCGCTGCAAGCAGGGCAAGGACAAGTTCAACCCGGCGTAGCGCTTGCGACGCGTCCACGTCGGCTTTGACGCCTCATCGGCGCGTGGCGAGGTGCGCACCCCGCCACGCGCGCATCCGAACTTTCGCCGGCGGCGCGGTTGTGGTAGACTCCGCGCCATGACCTCCTTTGCCAAGCCGTACGCCGAACTTTCCCTCGACGAGCTCTACGAAATCCTGCGCGTCCGGGCGGAGGTCTTCGTCGTGGGACAGCGGTGCTTCTACCTCGACCCACCATGAACATCAGACCGGAACAGCCAAGCGACTACCGCGAAGTCGAGAACCTCGTCCGCGAATCGTTCTGGAACGTCTACCGTCCGGGGGCGCTGGAACACTACGTCCTGCACCGCCTGCGCGACGATTCGGCGTTCGTCCGCGAGCTCGACTTCGTGATGGAGAAGGACGGGCGGATCGTCGGGCAGAACGTCTTCGTCCGCGCGAAGATCCGCGCCGACGACGGGCGCGACGTCCCGATCCTTACGATGGGGCCAATCTGCATCGCGCCGGACCTGAAGCGCCAGGGCTACGGCAAGAAGCTGCTCGACTTCTCGCTCGAGCGCGCCGCGGCGCTCGGATACGGCGCCGTCTGCTTCGAGGGCAACATCGCCTTCTACGGCAAAAGCGGCTTCACTTACGCGCGGGCGTTCGGCATCCGCTACCACGGTCTTCCCGAAGGCGCGGACGACTCCTTCTTCCTCTGCAAGGAGCTGCGGCCCGGCTACCTCGACGGCGTCCGCGGCGAATATGCGACGCCGCAGGGCTATTTCGTCTGCCAGCAGGAGCCGGACGCCTTCGCCGCCTTCGATGCGCAGTTTCCCGAAAAGGAGAAACAACGCCTTCCCGGTCAGCTTTTCGACACCTGATCAGTGACCGGTTCCCGCACATGAGATTGAAGGCCTCGGACTATGCCGGGAACGCCGTGGAGATGGCGAAGGCGCTGCTCGGCGCGGTGCTGTGCCGGCGCCTGGACGACGGCACGGTGCTGCGCGCACGGATCGTCGAGACCGAGGCCTACTTCGGCGAGGAGGACACCGCCTGCCACGCGCACCGGGGCCGGACGCCCCGCACCGACGTGATGTACGGTCCCGGCGGGTTCGCCTACGTCTACCTCTGCTACGGGATGCACGCCATGCTGAACGTCGTGACCGGCCCAGCCGGCCACCCCGAGGCCGTCCTGGTCCGCGGCGTCGAGGGGGCCGTCGGTCCGGGGCGCGTGACCAAGGCGATGCAGATCACCTGCGGGCTCAACCGCGAGCATCTCGTTTCGTCGGAACGCCTTTGGATCGAGTCGGACGGCGCGCCCCCGCCGAGCTTCAAGTCATCCCCGCGCGTCGGCATCGGCTACGCCTCGAAGCGCGACCAGGCCCGCAAATGGCGGTTCATCGCCCGCGAATCGGCCGCACCGGCGGGAATCCTCCGTTTCCTCCCCCTCCGAGCCGATCCGGGGCTCAAGGCCTCCTCCGCCGCGTGGTTCCACGCGAAGTGGGGCGTGCCGGAGTCCGCCTATCTCGAATGCATGGACGCCTATCTCGCCGGGCGAACCGAATACGGCTGGTATCTCTGCTTTGACGGCGACCGGATCGTCGGCGGGCTGGGCGTGATCGAGAACGACTTCCACGAGCGGAAGGACCTGACGCCCAACGTCTGCGCCGTCTACGTCGAGGAATCCCACCGCCGCCGCGGTATTGCGGGGCGGCTGCTCGACATGGCCGTGGAGGACTTGCGGAGCAAGGGCATTTCGCCGGTCTATCTCCTCACCGACCAC
>CAMVRE010000375.1 GCA_947169825.1 uncultured Verrucomicrobiota bacterium
CGCCGGCGAGGACGACGGGCGCCGGCGCCTCGGCCTTCGCGCCCTGCGGGAGCCAGACCTTCATCCCGAAGGAGAACGGCGCGGCGCCGCCGTCGATGCGGACGTTGCCGGCGAGGTAGACGACCCCGGGAGGCGCGATGCGCGGGTCGTGCGAGACGGAGACGCACTCCCACCGCGTCGCGGCGGGGGCGGGCGGCATGCCGCCGAATTCCGTCTCGACGACGGCGGCGGCGACTTCGGCGCGGCGGCGGCGCCAGTCCTCGGGGGTGCGGACGGGCGAGCCGTCGGCGAAGGTCAGGATGTCGGGTTTCAGCATGGTTGGCTCCATTGTTGGGAAAGGGCGATCCACTGTGCGACGGAGAGCTCGCCCGGCCGGGCGGTCTCCGGCGCGCCGGCGGCCGCGAGCGCGGCGCGAACGAACTCCGGCGGCCGCGACAGCGCGCCGGCGTCGCGCAGCGAGGCGGCGAGCTGCTTGCGGCGGTGGAGGAAGGCGGCCTTGGAGAGGGCGCGGAAGAGGGCGTCCGCGGAGGGGTCGAGCGGATGGCGCGCGTGGCGCGAGAGGACGAGGACGGACGAGACGACCTCCGGCCGCGGGACGAAGCAGGACGGCGCGACGTCGCGCGCGAGCGAGACGTCGTAGAGGCGCTGCAGCCAGACCGAGGCGGCGCCGCGCTCCGGCGATCCCTCCGGCGCGGCGAAGCGCTCGCACACCTCCTTCTGGAGCAGCAGCGCCATCCGCTCCGGCGGATGCGCGCAGGTCGCGGCCTCGACGACGACGCGAGAGCCGACGGAGTAGGGCAGGTTCGAGACGAGGTGCGTGCGCCCGGCGGCGAAGAGCGCGGCGAAGTCGAGCGCGAGCGCGTCGCCGCACACGAGCTCGAAGTCCGGCTCCGCGCCGAAGCGCTCACGCAGGATCGGCTGCAGCGCGGGGTCCTTCTCGACCGCCGTCACGCGCGCGCCGGCCGCGAGCAGCGCGGACGTGAGCACGCCGAGCCCGGCGCCGACCTCCAGGACGCCCGTCCCGGGCGCGACGCCGGAGGCCTCGACGATGCGGGCGAGCACGTTGCGGTCGACGAGGAAGTTCTGCCCGAGCGCCTTGCTGGGGCGGATGCCTCGCGCGCGCAGGAACGCCGAGACCTCCTTCGGGGAGCAGAGGTTCAGGTCCGCCGCCGCGGGCGCGGGCGGCGCGGCGGCTTCTTCGATCGCGGTGCGCATGGGGCGGATGATACCAGAACGCCCGCGCCGCCCGCAACCGCCCTGGCGCGGTTTCAACGATCCCCTGGCCGCGCGGAGCGCGGCCGCTACCGTTGTCTCGGTAGCAGCCGACGTTCCGGCGGCCACACACTTTGCGGAAGCGGCACTAGTTCGCGGCGGATACCGCGCGGGCGTAGGCGATGATCGCGCGGGGGAGGTTGGACGTGCTCACGTCCGCGCCCCAGGCCTTGACGGTGTCGTAGATGAACGTCGAGTCGCTGCACCAGAGGTTCACGGAGAGGCCCGCGGCGTGCGCCTTGGCGACGGAGAGCGGGCCGGTGCTGTTCCACTCCGGCGCGATGCGCATGCAGCCCAGGCGTGCCGCCTCCGCGATCGACTGCTCCGTGAGCTCGATGCAGATGAGGCCGAGGCGCGCGTCCGGGTAGAGCGCGCGAAAGCGCTCCAGCGTCGGGACGGAGAAGCTCGTGAAGGCGTAGGTCCCCTCGACGAGCCCGCCCTCGATCGCCTGGTCGTGCAGGAGCGTGATGTAGCGGTCGAGCCGCTCGGGCGTCATCTCGTCGCCGTGCTCCTTCATCTCGATCTCCACGTCCACGTCCGCGCGGCCGCGGTAGACCTCGCAGAACTGGCGGAACGTCGGGACCTTCTCGCCGGAGCGCTTGAGCCGCAGCGCCGTGAGCTCGGCGATCGTCTTCTCGTCCACGCGGCCCGTGCCGGTCGTGGTGCGGTCGACGGTGGCGTCGTGCATGATCACGAGCTCGCCGTCCCTGGAGAGGCGCACATCCGTCTCCGCGCCGACGATGCCGCGCGCGAGGGCGTCGGCGAACGCGCCGACGGCGTTGTCGTCGTAGTCGCCCAGCCCGCCGCGATGGGCGAGGACGAGCGGGTGCTCGCGGGCCGGCGCCGCGGCCGGCGGCGCGGGCTCCGCGACGGGGGCGGCGGGCGCGGTTTCCGCGGCCGCCTCGAACGTGAAGCGCTCCCACGGCAGCGCCGCCTCGCCCTCGCCGGCGAGGAGCCGGTCGATGTGCAGCAGCAGCGGGAAGTCCTCCGCGCGCAGCTCGCCCGTGGCGATGCGCGCCTTGACCGCGCGGCCGACGCGCTCCGCAACGACGAGCGACTCGAGCGTGACGCCCTTCAGCGCCGCCTTCGCCTCGTCGATCGAGAGGCCCCGGCCGAGCAGGATGCCGACCTCGCGCGTGCGGCCGCCGTAGACGGTGACGTAGAGGTCGCCGACGCCGACGCAGAGGTTGTCGAGCGTGCCGGCACCCTGCAGGTCGAGGAGGCGCGACATCTCCTTGGCGGCCTGGCCGAAGACCGCGGCCTGGCTGTTGAAGTGCAGGCCGCTTTCGAGTCCGCGCTCCCTCTGGTTGAGGCCCACCGTGAGCGCGATGCCGAGCGCGTAGCCGTTCTTGAGCGCGACGGCGCTCTCGATGCCGGT
>CAMVRE010000376.1 GCA_947169825.1 uncultured Verrucomicrobiota bacterium
TGAACGCCGTGAACAACGGCCCCGTCGTCGCCGGCAAGGACCAGACGCGCGGCAATCTCCCCACCTACAAGGCGCTCGAGATCCCCTTCGCGCGCACGCACGACGCCGCGTTCTTCAACGGCTACGGCGGCGAGCACACGGTCGACATCTCGGCCGTCTTCCCGGACTTCGACGCCGACCCGCTCGACCCCGCGAGCTACGACTTCGACCTCACGGACATGTACATGGAGCAGATCCTCTCGGCCGGGACGGAGCCCTACTTCCGCCTCGGACAGAAGATCGAGCACCTGCCGAAGAAGTACTACATCTTCCCGCCGAAGGACTTCAAGAAGTGGGCGGTCGTCTGCGAGCACATCATCCGCCACCTCAACGAGGGCTGGGCGAAGGGCCACCGCTACGGAATCCGATACTGGGAGATCTGGAACGAGCCCGACCTCTGCGACTGGATGGGGCTCCCGGTCTCCGAGAAGAAGACCTGGACCGGCACGGCGGAGCAGTTCTACGACCTCTTCGAAACGGCCGCGAAGCACCTCAAGAAGTGCTTCCCGAAACTGAAGATCGGAGGCCCTGCCTGCTGCGGCAAGTGGGAGTGGGAGACGGCGTTCGTCGAGGAGATGGGCCGGCGCAAGGTCCCGATGGACTTCTTCTCGTGGCACGTCTACGCCAAGGAGCCCAAGTGGATCGCCTGGAACGGCCGCCGCATCCGCGAGCTCCTGGACGCGAACGGCTACGCGAAGACCGAGAGCCACTGCAACGAGTGGAACTACGTCCGCAACTGGACGGACGGCTTCGTCTACACCGTGAAGAACATCATCGGCGTCAAGGGCGCCGCCTACGCCGCCGCCGCGATGTGCGACGCGCAGAACGCCCCCGTCGACATGCTGATGTACTACGACGCGCGCCCGACCGGATTCAACGGCATCTGGGACTACTACGCCTACGAGCCGCTCAAGGGCTGGTTCGTGTTCGACGCATTCCGCCGCCTGCGCCGCCTCGGGAACCACGTCCGCACGGAGCTCTCGCCGGACCTCGCGAAGGGCGAGGAGGTCTACGCCGCCGCCGCGCGCTGCAAGAGCGGCGCGCACAAGGCCGCCATGGTCGCGCGCTTCGTCGAAGAGGACGAGAAGGCGCGCCCGGTCAGCGTCGCGCTGAAGCTCGCGAAGGGCACGTGGAAGAAACCTCGCGTCCGGGTCCTCGACGCGAAGCGCAACCTCGAGCCCGCGCCGTTCCGGATCGACGGCGACGCGCTCGTCCTGCGGCTCGCGCCGCATTCCGTCGCGCTCGTCGAGTGGTAGCGCCCGTCTTCGAAGGAATTCCGCCCATGCGCCTCGTCCTCGCCTCCCGCAACCCCAACAAGCTCGTCGAGCTCCGCTCCCTCTGCGGCCTCCCGGTGGACTTCCTCGTCTCCGCCGCCGAATGCCCCGGCGCGCCCGACCCGGACGAGAACGCCGACACGTTCGTCGGCAACGCGCTCATCAAGGCGCGCGCGCTGCGCGACTTCTCCGGCGAGTGGGCGCTCGCGGACGACTCCGGGCTCGAGGTCGACGCCCTCGGCGGCGCGCCCGGCGTGCATTCCGCGCGCTACGCCGGCGTCCACGGCGAGGACGGCGCCAACAACGCGCTCCTCCTGCGCAACCTCGACGCGCTCGGCCCGAAGGCCCCGCGCACCTGCCACTTCTCCTGCGCGCTCGCCCTCGTCGCCCCCGACGGCCGC
This sequence comes from uncultured Verrucomicrobiota bacterium, assembly GCA_947169825.1. Classification (GTDB taxonomy): domain Bacteria; phylum Verrucomicrobiota; class Kiritimatiellia; order RFP12; family UBA3636; genus UBA3636. Next base: position 1,715 of record CAMVRE010000376.1, read on the forward strand.
GAGTTCGTCGCGCTCGGCCAGTGCCCCGGCACGCTCCTGCGCGAAGGCCGCGGCACGAACGGCTTCGGCTACGACCCGCTCTTCCTCCCCGACGGCCGGGACAAGACCTTCGCCGAGCTCCCCCGCGAAGTGAAGTGCACCTTCTCCCACCGCGCCCGCGCCGCCGCGCGCATGCGCCCCCTCCTCCGCTCCCTCTTCCCCGCCGTCGTCTCCTGACCACCCGCACTCGCCACTCGTCACTCGTCACTCGTCACTCGTCACTCGCCACTCGTCACTCGTCACTCGTCACTCGTCACTCGTCACTGAAATGCACATCCTCGTCACCGGCGGCGCCGGCTACATCGGCAGCCACACCTGCGTCGCGGCCTACGCCGCGGGCCACACGATCACGATCCTCGACAACCTGTCGAACAGCTCGCCCGAGTCCCTGAACCGCATCGAGAGGATCTGCGGGAAGCGCCCGCGCCTCGTCGTCGGCGACATCGGCGACCGCTCCGTCGTCCGCTCCGTCCTCGACTCGGAGACGTTCGACGCCGTCATCCACTTCGCCGGCTACAAGGCCGTCGGCGAGTCCGTCGCGAAGCCCTGGGAATACTACCAGAACAACGTCGCGGGGACGCTCGTCCTCCTGGACGAGCTCCGGAGGCACGAGGTGCGCAACTTCATCTTCTCCTCCTCCGCGACGGTCTACGGCAACCCCGACCCGGCGAACCTTCCGCTCCGAGAGACCGCCCCGCTCGCGGCCGTGAACCCCTACGGCGCGACGAAGCTCTGGCTCGAGGAGATCATGCGCGCGATGTCCGCCGCGGATCCGGCCTGGCACTTCCTGCTGCTGCGCTACTTCAACCCCGTCGGCGCGCACGAGAGCGGCCTCATGGGCGAGGATCCCGCCGGCATCCCCAACAACCTGATGCCCTA
>CAMVRE010000377.1 GCA_947169825.1 uncultured Verrucomicrobiota bacterium
CCCGTTTCCGAACAGTTCAACCAGCCGAACGCCTCGTTCGACAACCGCCTGCGCCCGACGAGGTTCGACGACTTCGTCGGCCAGGAGAAGGTGCGCGAGCGCCTGCTGCTCGCGGTCGAGGCCGCACGCATCCGCGGCGGCGGCGAGGCGCTCGACCACGTCCTGCTCTCCGGCCCGCCCGGGCTCGGCAAGACGACGCTTTGCTACATCCTCGCGCAGGCGATGGGCGTCCAGGTGCACGCGACGAGCGGCCCCGTGATCGACAAGCCCTCGGACCTCGCGGGCATGCTCACGAGCCTCAACCCCGGCGACATCCTCTTCATCGACGAGATCCACCGCCTCCAGACCGCCGTCGAGGAGTACCTCTACTCCGCGATGGAGGACTTCGTCCTCGACATCATGATCGACCAGGGGCCCAACGCCCGCTCGATCCGCCTCGAGCTGCCGCGCTTCACGCTCGTCGGCGCGACGACGCGCTCGGGCCTGCTCTCCGCGCCGCTGCGCTCCCGCTTCGCGATCAACGCGCGCCTCGACTACTACACGCCCGAGGACCTCGCGAAGATCGTGACGCGCTCGGCTGGCATCCTCGGCGTGGAGGTCGACGGTCCCGGCGCGCTCGAGATCGCGCGCCGCTCGCGCGGCACCGCGCGCATCGCGAACAACCTGCTTCGTCGCGTGCGCGACTACGCGCAGGTGCGGGCCGGCGGGAGGATCGACGCCGCCGTCGCCGACAAGGCGCTCGCGATGGAGGGCATCGACCGGACGGGCCTCGACGAGATGGACAAGCGCATCCTCTCGTGCATCTGCGAGGACTTCTCCGGCGGGCCCGTCGGGCTCGGGACGGTCGCCGTCTCGGTCGGCGAGGAGGCCGGCACGATCGAGGAGGTCTACGAGCCCTACCTCATCCAGGAGGGGTATCTGGCGCGCACGCCGCGCGGCCGCGAGGCGACGCCGCTCGCGTTTCAGGCGCTCGGCCTGCAGGCTGGCGGCCGCTCCCGCCAGCCGACGCTCGGGATCTAGCGCGCGGGCGCGGCCTGCTCGGCGTCTACCGGGCGCGCACCGAGGACCAAGACGAGCAGAGACGGCGCGATGCGGACGAAGAAGCCGCGCTGGCCGCCGTTGATGCAGATCCAGTCGAGGTCGAGGATCGACGGCTGCACGTAGACCGGAACGCCGGGGCGCCGGAAGCCGAAGGGGGAGGTGCCGCCGCAGTGGTAGCCGCTGTGTCGCTCGGCCTCGGCGCGCTCGCAGAGCTCCACGGTCTTCTCGCCGAGGGCGCGGGCGAGGTTCTTCGTCGAGATCTCGCGGTCGCCGTGCATGAGCATGATCAGCGGCTTCCCCGCGCCGTTCTTCAGGACGATCGTCTTCACGATGCGGTGCTCGTCGATGCCGAGCTCGCGCGCGGCCTGTGCGGTCCCGCCGCGCTCCTCGTATTTGTAGGCGTGCGCGGTGAAATCGGCCTTCGCGGCGCGGAGCGCGCGGATGGCGGGGGTGGTCGGGATTGCGTCGTGCATCGAGTGGCGAGTGACGAGTGACGAGTGACGGGTGACGAGTGACGAGTGGCGGGCAACGAGCGAGGGGCTAGAGGTAGCGGAGGAGCTCGTCCATCTCCTCGTCGGTGCCCATCGAGATGCGGAGGTGGTCGGCGACCTTCGGGTCGTCCGCGAAGCGGCGAAGCAGGAAGCCCCAGTTGCGGACCTTGGCCTGGACCTCCTCGGCGGTCTTCGGCGCGGGCGGGCGGCACCAGACGAAGTTCGTGCGCGAGGGCGTCACGTCCCAGCCCTTCTCGCGCAGCGCCGCGGAGAAGCGGTCGCGCGTCGCGGCGAGACGGCGGGCGTTGGACTGCATCCACTCGGGGTCGGAGAGCGCGGCCTCGGCGAGCGCCTGCGCGAGGGCGTCGACGTTGTAGCTGTCCTTGACCTTGTAGAGCGCCTCGACCATCGGCGCCGGGCCGACGAGCACGCCGACGCGCAGGCCCGCGAGCGACCATGCCTTGGAGAACGTGCGCGAGACGACGACGTTCGGCTCCTCCAGCGCGAGGCGGAGGCAGTCCTCGCCGGCGAAGGCGGCGTAGGTCTCGTCGAGGAGCAGCGTCGCCGGCGCGAGCGCGCGGGCGAACGCGCGGACGGCCTCGAAGCCAAACATCGTCCCGGTCGGGGCGTTGGGGTTGACGAGGCAGAAGAGGTCCGGGCGCGGCTCCGGCGGGCGCAGCGCGGCGAGCGCGGCGTCGTCCGGCGGGAGCGGGACGGAGACGAGCGGCGCCTCGCGGATCGCGGCGAGGACGGGGTAGAGCGAGTAGGACGGCTCGAAGACGCCGACGGGGGCGGCGTTGCGGACGAAGACCTCGACCGCGAGGCGCAGGACCTCGTCGGAGCCGTTGCCGACGAACACGCACTCGGCCTTGCAGCCGTAGCGGCGCGCGAGGAGGTGGCGCAGACGGCTGAACTCGGGGTCGGGGTAGAGTCGCAGCCGCGCCGGGTCGAACTCCCGCAGCGCCTCCTTCACCTTCGGCGAGGGCGGGTAGGCGTTCTCGTTGGCGTTGAGCTTGACGACGCGCTTGAGCTTCGGCTGCTCGCCGGGGACGTAGGGCGCGAGGGCCTGGACGGAGGGGCGGATCAT
>CAMVRE010000378.1 GCA_947169825.1 uncultured Verrucomicrobiota bacterium
CGACCCGAAGAAGGACACGCTCGCCGTGGGCTCCGTCTACGCCAAGCGCGCGCTCTGCAAGGCCGGACTCAAGGCCGTCACATTCGAAGAGCTTGCGGCCGCCTCTCTCTGAGCCGCGGGAGGAGAATGCGCTTGCGCCGGCGAACGGCGCCGGTGTATCATCCGTCCCGTCCGACCACTCCCCCACCCCACCCGAACATTCCCCGAAAATCCATGAGCAAGATCCGCGTCACCATCTGGAACGAGAACATCCACGAGAAGCAGGAAGGCGCCTGGGCCGACCTGATCCGGTCCTTCTACCCGAACGGCATCCACAACGCCCTCGCCGAGGGCCTCGCCGACGACGACCTGGAGATCACGCCCGTCTCCCTCGACATGCCGGAGCAGGGCCTCCCGCAGGACCTGCTGGAGAGGACCGACGTGCTCTTCTGGTGGGGCCACTGCGGCCACGACAAGGTCGAGGACGCGCTCGTCGACCGCATCCAGAAGCGCGTCCTGGAGGGCATGGGCCTCGTCGTCCTGCACTCCGGCCACTACTCCAAGATCTTCCGCCGCATGCTCGGCACGCACTGCTCGCTGCGCTGGCGCGAGTGCGGCGAGAAGGAGCGCGTCTGGGTCGTCGACAAGGACCACCCGATCGCGCAGGGCGTCCCGGACTCGTTCGTGATTCCGCACACCGAGATGTACGGCGAGCCCTTCGGCATCCCGCCCGAGGCGCACGTCGTCTTCATCAGCTGGTACGAGGGCGGCAACGTCTTCCGCAGCGGCGTCACCTTCCAGCGCGGCCAAGGGAAGATCTTCTACTTCTCCCCCGGCCACGAGACGTTCCCGATCTACCGGCAGCCGGAGGTCCTCAAGGTCCTTGGCAACGCCGCCCGCTGGGCCGCGCAGACGCTCCCGAACGCGAAGACGAACTGCTGGGACTGCGACCCCGCCACGGAGAAGGTCTACTCCGAGAACCCGATGGAGAAGATCGACACCTCCTCCCTCCACAAGAAGGCCTGATGCATCTGATCTTCATCCGGCACGGCGAGCCCGACTACTCGGTCGACTCGCTCACGCCCGAGGGCTTCCGCGAGGCGGAGGCCCTCGCGGCGCGCGTGGCGGGGTGGAAGGGGCGCGTCACCGCGTGCTACCGCAGCCCGCTCGGCCGCGCGCAGCGCACGTCGGAGCCCTCGCTCGCCGCGCTCGGGATGGAGGCGGAGACGCTTCCGTGGATGGCGGAGTTCACGATCAGGGACCACGACCGCCCCGACGGCTCCCGCCACTGCGTCACGTGGGACCTGCTGCCCTCCTGGCGCTCGGAGCAGCCGAAGCTCGCCGAGCCGGAGGGCTGGGTCCGCGCGGAGCCGTATCCCGCCTCGGTCGCGGACGAGGTCGTCCCGCGCTGGGAGGAGGTCAAGGCGGGCGTGGACGCCGTCCTCGCCCGCCACGGCTACGTCCGCGAGCGCGGCGTCTACCGCGTCGCTCCGGACGCCCGACGCGACGGGCTCCTGCTCTTCTTCTGCCACCACGGCCTCGCGTGCACCGCGATCGGCCATCTCCTCAACATCGCCCCGCCGCAGCTGCTCGACGGCTTCTTCCTGCCGCCCGCATCCGTGACGGTCCTGCACTCCGAGGAGCGCGAGCCCGGGATCGCCGCCTTCCGCTGCCAGTGCATGGGCGACACCTCGCACCTTCGCGCCGCCGGCCTGCCCGTCAGCCGCTCCGGCGCCTTCGGGGAACCGTTCCCCGGCTAGCTCGGGAGAGATACGCCGCCGCCATGCGCCGACCCTCCTACGACAATCCGACGACGCGCACGTCCGTCCTCGCGGCCGTGCGCGGCGGCGCGGACGCGCCGGACGCCGCCCATGCGCGCTTCTTCGACCTCTACGCGCCGTTCGTCTTCGGCGTCGCGCGGGCGCGCGGGCTCCAGCCCGCGGACGCGGACGAGGTCGTCCAGCTCGTGATGCTCGAGCTGCTGCGCGACGGCGGCCTCGCCTCCTACGACCGCGCGAAGGGGCCGTTCCGCCCATGGCTCTCGCGGCTCGTCGCGTGGCGCGCGGAGGACGTCCGGCGACGCGCCGACGCCGCGCCCGCCCCGATTCCGGACGAATCGCTCGACGCGCTGGCCGACCTCCGCCCCGGCGCCGCGCCCGCCGACGCCGCGGCGGCCGCCGCCGAGGAGTCGGCCTGGCGCGAAGCGGCGTTCGACGAGGCGGTTCGCCGCCTCCGCGCCGAAATCCCGCCCGCGCACTTCGCCGCGTTCCAGGCGAGCGTCCTGGAGGGGCTTCCCGCGGAGGCCGCGATGCGCGCGGGTGGCGTCTCGCGCGACAACCTCTACCAGATTCGCCGCCGCGTGAAGCCTCGCTTCGACGCCCTCCTCGCCGAAGTCCTCCGCGACCTCGACGCCCCCGCCGCGCCGTAACGCGCGAAGGCGCCCAGCCGAAGCCCTCCGCGCCCTCGATGCCCCGCCCGCACCGTAGCGCGCGAAGGCGCCTCCTCGGCCGCCGGGTCGTCCGCGATTCCACCGTGCGTGATTTTTGCAGTTTATGCGCTTCAGGAGCGGACAAATACTCGAAAATCACGCACGGTGGAATCGGGTCGCGAAACCGTCGGATCCGATTCGGATCCG
>CAMVRE010000379.1 GCA_947169825.1 uncultured Verrucomicrobiota bacterium
CTTGTGCTTGGACATCTTGGCGCGGCGCTTCTTCTTGATGGAACCCATGGCGGGCGACTCCTTGGAGGTGTTCGGGTGGACGGTTGCCTGTTGGCGTTGTCGGAATGCGCGCGATTCTACGCGCTTTCCGTGCGGAAGTCCACCGAAAAATCCGTCCGCGCTTGCGGCGCGGCGGGCGGTCTGGTAGACTTCGCCGCATGCGCTTCCCCCTTCCCGTCGTGCTTTCGGCGATCCTGCTCGCGGCAGGATGCGCCACCGCGCCGCCGCCGGAGGAAGGACCCGGGGAGGAGCCGCCGGAGAACGTTCCGGAACCCGCTCCGCAGGCGGTTCCCGCGCCGGCGGAGAAGCCGCCGCCCCCGCCCGAGCCGAAGCCCTGGACCGTGAAGCTCGAGCACGGCCGCGCGCTCGCCCGCGTCGACGGCGTCCAGGTCTTCCTCGACGCTCCGGCGAAGACGGACTGGAAGTCGAAGAGGACGTCCGCGACCTGGCTCGACCGCAAGGCGACGCTCTCGCCGCTTCTCGACGCGCGCTCGAAGCCGCTCGTCGAGGGCCGCCCGTTCCGCGTCTGCCTCGACCCCGGCCACGGCGGCTCCGACCCCGGGGCGCGGTCGCGCGACGGGAGGACCGTCGAGTCCGCCCTGTCGCTCGACGTGGCGCGCCGCGTCCGCGCGCTCCTCGCGGCGGACGGCTTCGACGTGCAGCTCACCCGCTACGACGCCGCGGCGGAGCAGTCGCTCGAGGAGCGCCCCGCCAAGGCGCGGCGCTGGAAGGCGGACGCCTTCGTGAGCATCCACTTCAACACCAACCCTGGCTCGACCGCCGCGCGCGGGCTCGAGACCTACGTCTTCCCCGCGTCCGGGATGGAGTCGACCTCCTTCTCCGGGCGCCGCCCGAGCCCCGAGTCGAAGCTGCCGTGGCGCGGCGCCGCGTCCAACGTCGGCAACGTCCAGCTCGGCTTCTGCCTCCAGCGCCGCCTGCTCGCCGCGACGAAGCTGCCGGACCGCGGCCTGCGCCGCGCGCGGTTCGTCGTGCTGCGCGAGGCGACGGTCCCCGCGGCGCTCGTCGAATGCGGCTTCCTCTCGTCGCCGCAAGATCTGGCCTACCTCCGCACCGAGGCGGGCCGCGACGCCCTCGCGCGCGGCATCTACGAGGGCGTCTGCGACTTCGCGTTCGGCACGATGGCGCCGGGCCTTCCGGCACGCCGGCCGCCGCCTCCCGGCGCCGCCCCGAGGCCCGCCGCGCCCCGCGACGACCGTTCCGCGCCGCCCGACGCGGAGCCGCCGGTCGCGATCGTCCAGGGCGACCGCCCCCTGCCCTACGCGCCCCCCGTCCCGGAGGACGCCGCCGACCCCGCGCGCCGCGCCGCGCGCGAGGCCGCGCTGCGCGCCGCCGGCATTTCGTCCGCGCCCGACACGAAGAAGGAGAAGCCATGAGCGAAGACACCCAGCCCCACGCCGCCGGCGAACCGACGGCCAAGCCCGCCGCGCGCGCCGCGCACCGGACGCCCGCGTCGTTCGAGGAGGCCGTCGCGCGGCTCGAGCGGCTCGTCGCCCGGATGGAGTCCGGCGCCGAGGACCTCGACGCGATGGTGAAGTCCTTCGAGGAGGGACAGGCCCTCGTGAAGTTCTGCGGCGAGAAGCTCTCCGCGATCGAGCGCAAGGTCGAGATCCTCGCGCGCCGCGCGGACGGGTCCGTCGCCGCCCAGCCCTTCGGCGACATCCCGCCGGATTCCCGCCCCGATTTCGAAAACCCATAGCCCAACCAAGCCCATGAAAGTCACTCCCGACAGCTATATGTTCGAGATGATCCGGACCGAGCTCGCGGACGCCGTCGGCGCCGCGAACGTCGACGTCCGGTTCGCCGACAGGTTCGGCCACTCGATCGACTACTACTGGATCCCCGAGATGTGGCACGACCGCGGCCGGCGCTGCCCGCAGCCCGACTTCGTCGTGCACCCCGGCTCGACCGCCGAAGTCTCCCGCGTGATGAAGATCGCGAACCAGTACAAGATCCCCGTCGTCCCGTGGGGCGGCGGCTCCGGCTCGCAGGGCGGCGCGCTGCCGGTCTTCGGCGGCATCGTCCTCGACATGAAGCGGATGAACAAGTACTACGGGGTCGACAAGGAGTCGTACACCGTCCGCTGCCAGACCGGCATCATCGCGCGCCACCTCGAGTGGAACTGCAACAAGGAGGGCTTCTCGACCATGCACCTGCCGGCCTCGATCGCCTGCGCGACGATCGGCGGCTTCCTCGCGCACCGCGGCACGGGCGTCCTCTCCACGAAGTACGGCAAGATCGAGGACATGGTGATGTCGCTCGAGGTCGTGACGCCGACGGGCGAGATCATCCATACGCTCCCGGTGCCGCGCCACGCCTCCGGCCCCGACCTCACGATGCTCTTCCTCGGCAGCGAGGGCACGCTCGGCGTCATCACGGAGGTGACGCTCAAGGTCCACCCGCAGCCCGAGTCGCGCCAGTTCCGCGCCTACATCTTCCCCGACTTCCACACCGCGATGCAGGCCGGCGCCTCGCTCATGCGCTCGCGCCTCGGCCCCTGCGCGATGCGCCTCTACGACGAGACGGA
>CAMVRE010000380.1 GCA_947169825.1 uncultured Verrucomicrobiota bacterium
CCCCCGTCGCTACAGACGCGAGCGTGTCTTCAAGATCAAGGCCCGCTCTGTATGCATAGAGAAGCGCTTCGCAGACGCCGATCATCGTTCCGGCGATGATGATCTGATTAACCAGTTTCGTTCGTTGACCCGCCCCAGGTTCCCCGAGTCGACGGATGTTCGTTCCCATGTGCTCGCAGAGCGGCATAAGTCGCGTCACGACTTCTTCGGGACCGCCGATCATGATCGAGCGCGTTCCGTTTTGCGCGCCGACGTCTCCTCCGGAAACGGGCGCGTCGAGCGCGGCGAGGGGCGCGTGCGCGGGGACGACGCTGAGGACGCGCTCCGACCAGTCCGTCCGGCCGCAGCGCACGAGCCCGAACGGGAACGTCGACTCCGCGCGCAGCGGCTGGAGCCGGTAGCGGCCGCGGCGCAGCGCGCGGCAGCGCCCGGCGCAGCGCGCCGTCGCGCCCGGAGGGAGGTGCGCCACGAAGGCCGGGCGGAACCGCAGCTCGAGCGGGGTCGGATAGAGGAGCGTCTCGACCGAGAGGTCGTAGGCGGCGCGGCGGCGCGAGAGGTTCGAGACCTCGTAGGACGTCTCGAACGAGTCGCCCGCGGCGACGCGCGCCGGCAGGCGCGACGAGACGCGCACGCGCGGCCGGAAGAGGATCGGCTGGGCGACCGCCGCGACCGCGAGGATCGCGAGGAACGCGAAGCCGACGTGCGCGGCGGTGCGGCCGTGGCCCGCCACGAGCAGCGCGGCCGCCGGCAGCGCGCAGACCGCGGCGAGCGCGACCGCCGCGGCGCTCGTCCACGCCTCCTGCGCATACCACGCCCAGCCGGTGAGCGGCACGCGCGAATAGAGCCACGGGCGGCGCAGGTAGACGCGCTCGCCGAGCGGAGGGAAGAGGATGCGGCGCAGGTTCATGTGTTCGGGAGCCGGCGCCCGAACATAGCAGGACGCCGGACGCGAGTCAAACGCGGAAGCGGCGCGCGCCGCCTTGCGGCGGAGCGAGGGATGATGCTAGAATCGCGGGCATCCCACGCGTCGTCCCTCCGGGAACGTCGCACAGGACGCACCCCCCGGCCATGAAACGCATCCTCCCTCTCCTCGCCCTCTCCGCCTCCGCCGCCTTCGCCGGCCCGCTCGACAATGCCTGGCTCAAGGGCACGACCGACAAGGACCCGCTCTCCTACGCCCCCGGCGAGGAGATCGTCTTCACCGTCGAGCCCGTCGGGATCGAGGGCGAGCTGCCCGAGGGCGAATACACGCTCGAGTGGACGCGCTCCGACGACTTCGGCGCCCGCGAGACCGGGCGCCTCCCGTTCGCCCCCACGTCCTTCGTCTACCGCACGAGCCTCGACCGCCCCGGCTTCGTCCGCCTGGAGGCCTACGTCCTCGGGCCGGACGGCAAGCGCTACGCGAAGAAGTTCACCGGCGACGCCTCGACGCCCGAGGGCCAGAAGGCGATGAACGAGTTCGAGAAGAAGCCGCATCACGTCTTCTTCGACGGCGGCGCCGGCGTGCAGCCCGACCGGCTCGAGCCCACGCCCGAGCCGGCGGACTTCGACGCCTTCTGGACGAACCAGTTCGCCCGCCTCGACCTCGTGCCGATCAAGGCCGACCTCGTCGAGACCGACAGCCCGAACCCGAAGGTCCGCCGCTGGGCCGTCCGCATCGACTGCGCCGGGCTGCGGCCCGTCACGGGCTACCTCTCCATCCCGAAGTCCGCGGACGAGGGGAGGAAGTTCCGCGCCCACCTCGAGACGCACGGCTACAACGGCAACGCCTTCTCGCCGAACAAGCCCGGCTGGGTCTCCGGCGACGCGATCATGCTCAACATGAACGCGCACGGCCTCAAGCTCCCCGAGTTCGGCGCGACCGAGGCCGACCGCAAGGCGCTCCGGTGGGAGGTGCGCTCGCACGACAGGGACTACGCCTTCGACCCCGCGCAGAACGAGGACCCCGAGACCGCCTACTTCAACGGCATGGTGCTGCGCGTCAAGCGCGCGCTGCAGTATCTCAAGACCCTCGACTGCTGGGACGGGACGAACCTCGTCGCCGCCGGCGGCAGCCAGGGCGGCCTCCAGACGCTCTGGGCGGCGGGCTGCGGCGAGGGCGTCACGCTCGCCCGGCCGGGCATCCCGTGGTGCTGCGACATGGCCGTGAACGCCTCCCGCCGCGAGCGCGGCGCCGCCGGGAACGGGTGGTACGTCCCGTGGACCGACTCGATGGGCTACTACGACGCCGTGAACTTCGCCAGGCGAATCCCCGCCTCCTGCCGCGTCGAGGTCACGCGCGCCGGCCTCGGCGACTACACCTGCCCGCCGATGGGCCTCGCCCGGCTCTGGAACGCCATCCACCCGGGCAACAAGCGCATCCTCTGGGTCCAGGGCTCCACGCACGGCTACACGCCCCCCGAATACGAGGGCCGCGACTTCGTGCGCGAGGAGCCCTGAACGGCGCGAAACGACGCCTTCCGCGATTCCCGCGGGAATCGCGGTCCTTGACGCATTCCGCGGCCTGGTCTAGACTCGCCGCCCTTTCCGAACACCCCGCCACCGCATCCCATGCTCCAGCCCAAGAAGAACCGCCGGT
>CAMVRE010000381.1 GCA_947169825.1 uncultured Verrucomicrobiota bacterium
GCCTTCTCGAGCGCGGCGACGATCTGCGCGAAGGCCTGGCCGACGGGCGAGCCGGCGGCCGAGCGCATGAAGGGGACGCCGGCGTCGCCGGAGGCGCAGACCGAGGGGTCGAGCGGGATGCGGCCGAGGATCGGCGCGTCGTATTTCTTCGCGAGCTCGTCGGCGCCGCCGGAGGAGAAGATCTCGACCTTCTCGCCGCAGTGCGGACAGACGAAGCCGGACATGTTCTCGACGATGCCGACGACGGGGAACGCCAGCTGGTCGCAGAACGCGAGCGAACGGGAGACGTCGGCCGCGGCGACCCGCTGCGGCGTCGTGACCACGATCGCGCCGAGCGGGTCGGGGAGCGACTGGCAGACGGTGAGCGGCTCGTCGCCGGTGCCGGGGGGCGCGTCGACGATCAGGTAGTCCAGCTCGCCCCAGTCGACCTGCGAGAGGAACTGCTGGATGACGCCGAGCTTCATCGGGCCGCGCCAGACGATCGCCGCGTCGGGGTCGTCGACGGCGAGGCCGACGCTCATCGTCTTCACGCCGCTTGCGTCGGCGGGCTGGATGCGGCCGTCCTCGGTCGCCATCAGCGGCGTGCCGCGCAGGCCGAGCATCTCGACCGTGGAGGGGCCGTGGACGTCGACGTCGAGGAGCCCGACCTTGCGGCCCGCGAGCGCGAGCGCGGCGGCGAGGTTGGCGGCGACGGTGCTCTTGCCGACGCCCCCCTTGCCGGAGAGGACGACGACGGCGTTGCGGACGCCCTTGAGGTTGTGGCGGATGCGGCAGTCGACCGCATCGGCCTGTTCTTCGGCGGCGTGGGCGCAGTGGCCGCAGTCGCCGTTGCATTCGTGTTCGGACATGTTGTGTTTCCTTCGATCGTTTCCGTGCGGCGGATTCTGCCACGCGCGACGGAGAATGGCAAGGCCGTCAGGCGGAAAGGGCGGCGGCGCGGGCGGCGCGCAGGGTCTCGAGCGCGAGACGGAGGCCCTCGATCCGGCCCTCGGGCGGCGGAAGGCCGCCCTCGATCGTCACCCGGCCGTCATAGCCGGCCGCGACGAGGGCCCGGAAGAACGGGACGAAGTCGTAGGGTTCGATGCCGGGCGCCTTGCGGCTGGGCATCGTGGCGAGGTGGGCGTGGATGAGACGGTCCTTCGCGGCGAGGATCGTCTCCGCGCCCTCGCCGTTCCGCGCCCAGTGGTAGCAGTCCGCGAGGACGCCCACCGCGGGCGAGCCGCTCGCGCGTGCGAGCGCGGCGCCCTCGTCGACCGTGTTGATGTAGTTGCACTCGACGCGCGCGAGGGGCTCGACGGCGATCCGGACGCCGTGCCGCTCGGCGAGCGGCCCGATGCGCGCGAGGAGCGCGACGAACTGCTCGTCCGCCCGCTCCTTCGGCCAGCCCTCGGGGAGCTTGCGCGCGCCGCCGGAGCCGAAGACGACGATCGGGACGTCCGCCGCGGCGAGGCGGCGGAAGACCGTCTCGGCGTATTCCGCCAGACGGTCGAGCGGCTGGGCGTCCGGCCCCGTGCAGCGCAGCTCGCGCGGAAGGAAGAGGTTCGCGGACTCGATCGGGAGTCCCGCGGCGCGATAGGAGGAGAGCGTCTCCGCGAAGGCGTCCTCCGGATCGAACGGCCGGACGAGGTTCGGGACGGAGGCCTCGACATAGTCGAAGCCCGCCTCGCGCGAGTCGGCGATGACGGCGGGATCGTTGGAGCAGATGGCGTAGCGCATGAAGAGTGACGAGTGACGAGTGAAGGGTGAAGCTTCTACTCGGCGGCCCAGTCGGGGCGGCGGTCGAGGTCGAGCGGGCGCAGGCCGCCCGCGAGGCGCCAGGCGCAGAAGTCGAGGAAGCGCGACCAGTCGTCCGCCCAGTAGCGGTGCGGCCCCTCGCGGAAGGAGATCGCGACGGCGCTTTCGGCGCCGAGCAGCTTCCAGACCTCGCGCGAGGCCTTGTGGACCTCCCACGCGCCGAGCGGGTTGGACCAGAGGTCGCCGAGGCCGATGTTGACGCGCAGCGGGCGCGGGGCGATCAGGGAGCAGAGGAAGTGCTGGTCGTAGGGCAGCTCCTCCGGGCGGTCGCCGTAGGAGGAGAGGTCCGGGCCGAACCACTGGCCCCAGTCCCGGGAGATGGACTTGAGAGTCTCGCCGCCCTCGCCGACGACGCGGGAGGCGGAGCAGCCGCAGCAGCCGCTCTGGTTGTCGCCGCAGAGCGCGATGCGCTCGTCCGTCGCCGCGGCGAGGAGCACGGTCTTGCCGCCGCGCGAGTGGCCCGTGACGGCGATGCGCTTCGCGTCGATCTCCGGGATCTGCAGGAGCGCGTCGACCGCGCGGTGGTAGCCCCACGCCCAGGCGGCGATGGCGCCGTAGCGCCCGGGGAAGAGCGGGTAGATGCCCTCGGCGCGCTGCTCCGGCTTCGAATCGTCGCGCGGTCCGAAGATGTCGCGCGCGCACTCGCAGCGGTTGAACGTCGCGACGGCGAAGCCGCGGCGGAGCGCCTCGTTCGTCATGTCGGTCGTCATCCACCACCAACCGTCGTCGCCGGCGAGGACGACGGGCGCCGGCGCCTCGGCCTTCGCGCCCTGCGGGAGCCA
>CAMVRE010000382.1 GCA_947169825.1 uncultured Verrucomicrobiota bacterium
GGCCGTCGTGGCGAACGGCGGCGTCGCCGAATACGGCACGCAGGCCGAGCTGCTGAAGAACCCGGACGGCATCTTCACGCACCTGCACACGCTGCAGTTCGAGGCGCCGGCGCCCTAGAGGAAAAGGTGCGGCCGCCGTCCCGGCGGCGCCGCTCTTGTTTCGGCGACCCTAGAGGTCGTCCGGCGGAAGGTCCTCGTAGTCGTCTTCCGGCGGCGGCTCGCTCGGATCGCTCGCCCCGTCCGGCGCCGCGGGGGAGACCCCCTCCGGCTCGCTTCGTCCGCCAGCTCCCCCAAGGGGGGATCCGGCTTCGCCGGAAAAGGGCTCTGCGCTCTCTGCGCTCTCCGCGTGAGAATCCGACTCCGCGCTCTCCGCGTGAGACACCCCCTCCGGCTCGCTTCGCTCGCCAGCTCCCCCAGGGGGGGATCCGGCTTCGCCGGGGAAGGGCTCTGCGTTCTCTGCGCTCTCTGCGTGAGGTTCTTCGTCCTCGAGGCCGGCGAGGGTGCGCACGACGGCCTCTCCGCGCGTCCAGTCGCGCAGCTGCCGGATCGTGCCGCGCGCCTCCATCCGGCGGCGCATGAGCTCCGGCGAGTCCGGCGCGCCGGGAGCGGGGGTCGCCTCGGCGAGCCGGGACTGCAGGTGGCGGCGCCACGCGGCGAGGACGAGGTCGTGGGCGACGTCCTTCGCGAGGAAGTTCTCGCTCGTGCCGGTGCGGTCGTGGCGCGCGGCGACGGTCCCGAGGAACTTCTCCACCGCCGGATCGGACTGCTGCAGGTCGTAGACCGGGTCGGTCGATGCGCCGACGCTCGAGTAGAACGCCTCGGCGATGCGCCGAACGAGCGGGCACGGCAGGATCGAGGCGGGCAGGAGCCGCGAGAGCGCGTTGAGCGTGCCGGGCTCCTCGAGGCAGTGGTTGAGGAGGAATTCGCAGATCGCGACGTCGAGCGCGTCGGGCTCCGCCGGACGCGAATGCTGAATGCTGAATGCTGAATGCTGAATGCCCGCGGCATCGCGGGAGGGATCGTCGAATATCTCGGGAGGAGGATCCGACAACTGCGACTGCTGATGCTGAATGTCCGCTCCTCCGGCCATTTGGGCGGTTCCCTTCGGAGCGGAAGCCGACGGCTGCGCGGGAGGGGACGGGGCCACGGCCGGCTTCTCATTCAGCATTCTGCATTCAGCATTCTGCATTCTCTCGGCGCGGCGGGCGGCGGACTGCTCCTGGCGGCGGAGGGTCTCCTCGACGCCGGCGAGCTCGTCGCGGATGGCGGACTCCGGGAGGTTCGTCAGCGAGGCGACCTCCTGGAGCATGCGCGCCTTCTGGACCGCGTTCTTGCAGGCGGCGACGGTCTGGAGGACGCCCTGCACGATGCGCGCGGCGGCGTCGGCGCCGTCGGGGTCGCGCTCCTGCGCGCGGAGGAAGGCGACGTGGAAGGGGACGATGCCGACGGCGTCGTCGAGCATCCTCTGGAACGCCTCGGGCGGATTCTTGAGGAGGAACGAGTCCGGGTCCTCGCCGGCGGGCATCTCCGCGACGCGGACGGCGAGGCCCTCGGCGAGGAGGATCGCGGCGGTGCGGACCGCGGCCTTGCGCCCGGCGGCGTCGGCGTCGAAGAGCTCGACGACGCTGTCGGCGTAGCGGTGCAGGAGCCGGGCGTGCTCGGGCGTGAAGGCGGTGCCCTCGGACGCGACGGCGCGCGGGAAGCCGCAGGCGTGGCAGCGGATGACGTCGATCTGCCCCTCGCACACGATCGCCTCGCGGTGCTTCGACGAGGCGATGTGGCGCTGGGCCTTGTCGAGCGCGTAGAGCACGCGCGCCTTCTTGAAGACGTCGGTCTCGGGGCTGTTGACGTATTTGGCGGGGCTCTTCGCGGCGTCGAGGACGCGGGCGCTGAAGGCGACGACGCGGCCGGTCTGGTCGCAGATCGGGAACATCAGGCGGCCGTGGAAGCGGTCGCGCAGGTTCGCGGAGGCGCCGGGGCGGTCGGGGAGCGACCCGATGCCGGCGGCGACCATCTCCTCGGGCGTGAAGCGGTTGCGGCGCGCGAACTCGTCGAGCGCGCCCCACTCGTCCGGGTCGTAGCCGAGCTGGAACGCCTCGACCGTGGCGGCGTCGAGCCGGCGCCGCTCCAGGTAGGCGCGCGCGCCGGCGGCGGCGGACGTTTTGAGGAGACAGCGGTGGCAGAACGCGGCGAACTCGGCGTTGATCTGGTAGAGGCGCTTCGCGCGGGCGGTGCGGCCGTCGTCCTCCTCCGCGACGACCTCCACGCCGCACTTCTCCGCGAGGTAGCGGACGGCGTCGACGAACGACATGCCGTCGTGCTTCATGAGGAACTTGAAGACGTCGCCGCCCTCGCCGCAGCCGAAGCACTTGAAGCTCTGGCGCTGCGGGTTCACCGTGAAGCTCGGCGTCTTCTCGTTGTGGAACGGGCAGCAGGCCTTCCACGCGGCGCCGGCGCGCTTGAGGGGGACGCGGTCCCCGATCACCTGCACGATGTCGGTGCGGGCGCGGACGTCTTCGATGACGGCTTCGGGGATGACGGGCATGG
>CAMVRE010000383.1 GCA_947169825.1 uncultured Verrucomicrobiota bacterium
AAATCTGCTCCTCCATCCGCCTCGACCGCTACGGCGACCTCAACGAATCGGTCTATACGATTCCCCTCGGCGATCCGGACCCCGCTCGCTAGTGCGCTTGTCCGCCTTCGGGCGATTTGATAGAGTAGGAGCCGTTCAAAGACCGCCGCATTCCCATGTCCGACGACCGCGAAAACACTGGCAACGCCGACCGCGCATCCGACGCCGACCTCGACGCGCTCCTGCGCGAGCTCTCGTCCCGGACGGGCCGCGGCGGCGCCCGGCGCGGGCTCAAGTTCGCCGCCTGGCGCGCCACGGTGCGCCTCTCCTACGCGCTCAAGCGCGCGATGGACATCGTCGGCAGCGGCGTCGGGATGGTGCTGCTTTCGCCGGTGTTCCTCGCGATCGCGATCGCCGTGAAGCGCTCCAGCCCCGGCCCCGTCTTTTTCTCCCAGGTCCGCGTCGGCTGCAACGGGCGGCACTTCAGGTTCCACAAGTTCCGCAGCATGCGGCAGGACGCCGAGGCGCTCAAGGAGTCGCTCGCCGCCCAGAACGAGTCGAAGGACGGCGTCATCTTCAAGATGAAGGACGACCCGCGCATCACGAAGGTGGGCAGGTTCCTGCGCCGCACGTCGCTCGACGAGCTCCCGCAGCTCTGGAACGTCTTCATCGGCGACATGAGCCTCGTCGGCCCGCGCCCGCCCGTCCCGAAGGAGGTGCAGGAGTACACCCTCGAGGACCGCAAGCGGCTCGACGTCATCCCCGGCATCACCTGCCTCTGGCAGATCGGCGGCCGCAGCGACATCCCGTTCAAGGAGCAGGTCCGGCTCGACAAGGACTACATCCTCGCGCAGGGCTTCTGGAAGGACCTCGCCATCCTGCTCAAGACCGTCCCGGCCATCATCGGCGGAAAGGGGGCCTACTAGTGAAGGGCGTCGTCCTCGTCCCCGCCGTCCGCGGCCACGACTGGCTCGCCGAGGTGCTCCCCGGCCTCGGCCCCGCCGAGCTGCCGCTCGCCGGCCGCCGCTGGATCGACTACGCCGTCGAATGGGCGGAGCAGGCCGGCTACGGGATGGTCGAGGTGCTCGACTGGCGCTTCTCCGAGGCCGTCGCCGCCGACTTCGCCGACCTCACCGCGCACCCGATCCCCGTCTTCTACCAGCGCGGCGAGGGGGAGCTCCCCGGCGCCGTCGCGGACCTCGCGCGGCAGTCCAGCCCCCTCGCGCCCGGCGCCGCCGCGGGCGACGCGGAGGTCGACGTCGTGTGGGGCCTCGAGCTGGCCGGCTTCCGCATCGACTCCGTCGCCGCGTGGCACCGCGCCAGCCTCGACCTGCTCGCCGGCACGGGCTTCGGCGGCCGCCGCTTCACGCTGCCCGGCTACTCGGCCGAGGCGGGCGTCCACCTCGGGCGCAACGTTGTCACCGAGCCGGGCTTCGAGGCGAAGAAGCCCGTGCTCGTGCAGGACGACGCCTGGTGCGCCCGCAACGTCCGACTCGACGGCTCCTGCATCGTTGGCCGCGGCTCGTTCGTCGGCGAGGGCACGCGACTCGAGCGCACCGTCGTCGCCGACCGCACCTACGTCGGCACGGACCTCGAGCTCGTGGACAAGATCGTCGTCGGCCATCGCGTGATCGACGCCGCCACGGGCGTCTGGGTCGACATCGGCGAGCGCGGCATTGCCCGCGCCCTCGGCGGCTGGACGTGGCCGCGCTGGGCCCTCGCCGCCGCGGACTTCCTCCGCGGCCGCGCCAACCGGGGGAGGCGGCCGTGAGCGCGCCCCACGCCCACAACTGCCCCGCGGCCGACCGCCTCGTTGACGACGCCATCCGCGCCATCGGCGCCGAGATCGACGCGCTCGCGATCCCGCGCCTCCTCGGCGTCGTCCTCGGCGGCGGCTACGCCCGCGGCGAGGGCGGCGTCGTCGACGCGGAGGGCTCCGCCCCCCGCCTCAGCAACGATCTCGACTTCTACGTCGTCGCCGAGGACGGCGCGTCCCCCGCCGACCTCGCGGCGATCGCGGCGGCGCTGCGCCCGGTCTCCGAGAAATGGACCGCGCGGCTCGGCGTGGACGTGGACTTCTCCCCGCCCAAGACCCCGTGGCGCATCCGTCACGACGAGGAGCGCCTGATGATCCAGGAGCTCGTCCACGGCTACTGCGACGTCGCCGGCCGTCCCGGCGCGGAGCTCTTCCGCGACGTCGCGCGCCGCGACCCCTCCGCGCTGCCCGCGATGGAGGCCGTCCGCCTGCTCGTCAACCGCGGCGCCGGCCTCCTCCTCGCGGCCGCGCCCGGCGCCGAGCCCGGCTTCGTCGCCCGCAACATCAACAAGGCGATCCTCGGCTGCGGCGACGCGCGGCTCATCGCGCGGGGCGGCTACCGGTGGCGCGCGGAGGAGCGCTCGGAGGCGCTCGGCGACCCGCTCTACGCGGCCGCCGTCGCGTGGAAGTTCCGTCCGCGCCCGGAGCCCGTCTGCGACTGGGAGACGGCGCGCGACATCTGGCTCGCCGCCGCCGCGGCGGGCGGCGAGCCCGCCCTCCGCGCCCGCACGCCGCGCGCCGCC
>CAMVRE010000384.1 GCA_947169825.1 uncultured Verrucomicrobiota bacterium
CGCCCAGCGCGGGCCGGTGCGGTGCAGCCCCGCGGCGATCTCGTCGAAGACGAGCACCGCGTCGTGCTCGTCGCAGAGGCGGCGCAGCGCGCGCAGGTAGCCGGGGTGGTAGAAGTTCATCGCGTTGGCCGCCTGGAAGACCGGCTCGCAGACGACGCCCGCGATTTCGTCGCCGTGCTCGGCGAAGGCGCGTTCGAGGTCGGCCGCGGCGGACTCGTCCCACGCCGCGCCGAAGGGGACGGACGGCTTCTCCGCGAAGAAGTGCCGCGGCATCATCCCGGCGAAGAGCACGTGCATCCCGTCGGGGTCCGAGAGCGCCATCGCGCAGGCGGTGTCGCCGTGGTATCCGCCCTTGAGCGCGAGCATCCGCGTGCGGCGCGGCCGGCCCTTCGCGTGCTGGTACTGCAGCGCCATCTTCACGGCGACCTCGACGGCGATCGAGCCGGAGTCGGCGAAGAACGCGCGGTCCAGGCCCGGCGGCGCGATCGCCGCGAGCCGCTCCGCCAGCTCGACGGCCGGCCGGTGCGTGAAGCCGCCGAACATCACGTGCGGGAGCCGCGCCGCCTGGCGCCGGATCGCCTCGACGATCGCCGGGTGGTTGTGGCCGTGCGCGACGCACCACCAGCTCGAGACGGCGTCGACCAGGCGGCGCCCGTCGGCGAGCGCGATCTCGACGCCGGAGGACGACTCCGCGAGGCGTACGGGCGGCGGGTCGCGCAGCGACGCGTAGGGGTGCCAGACGAAGCGGCGGTCGTAGTCGAGGATTTCGGGGTCGTTCATTCGAAGAGGGCGGGCGGGAAGAGCGGGGAGAAGTCGACGTCCGGCGGCGGCGCGCCGGCGGGCGTCCACGGGACGCGGACGAGGACCTCGGGGAAGCCGAGGCGGCGCAGGTGGCGCAGCGTCTCGGCGCGCGCGTCCTCGTCGATCGCCGGATCGGCGTCGGGATGTCCGTTCCAGACGACGCCGGCGACGCGCATCCGGCGCGCCGCGGCCGCCTCGAGGGAGAGGACCGTGTGGTTGATCGAGCCAAGGCGCCCGCAGGAGACGAGCACGAGCGGCCAGCCGCGCGCGGCGGCGAAGTCGGCGGCGAGGAGGTCGCCCGCGAGCGGGACGAGCATTCCGCCCGCGCCCTCGACGAGCACGGCGCGGCGGCGCCGCGCGCACTCCGCCACGGCGCGCTCGATCGCGCCGAGGTCGACCGTGCGGCCCTCGAGCCGCGCGGCGAGCGCGGCCGACGCGGGAAAGCGGAAGATCTGCGGCGCGGTGAGGCCCTCCTCGTCCTCCGGCAGGCGCGGCATCCCGGCGATCGCGCGGTGGGCGTCGAGGTCCTCGGAGAAGCCGTCGCAGCCCGTCTGCACCATCTTCACGGTGCAGTGGTCGACGCCGCGGGCGCGGAGGAAGCGCGACATCAGGCCGGTGGCGACGGTCTTTCCGACGCCGGTGTCGATGCCCGAAACGAAGTAGACGGAATGCATGGGCGCGGATTATAGGCCAACCCGCGGAAAAAGGCGAGGGTGTCGCCGGCTCCGCGGAAGCGCGCGCGGCGCCTCAGAGGTAGCGGCCGGTGAGGGATTCCGGGCAGGCGGCGATCTGCGCGGGCGTTCCGGCGGCGACGATGCGGCCGCCGGCCTCGCCGCCGCCCGGGCCCATGTCGACGACCCAGTCGGCCGCGCGGATGACGTCCAGGTCGTGCTCGATCACGACGACGGTCGCGCCGTTCGCGACGAGCCGGCGGAAGACGCCGAGCAGCGTCCGCACGTCGAGCGGATGCAGCCCGATCGTCGGCTCGTCGAAGACGAAGAGCGAGTCGCCTTGTCCGCGCCCCATCTCGCCCGCCAGCTTGAGGCGCTGCGCCTCACCGCCGGAAAGGCCCGGCGTCTCCTCGCCGAGCGTGAGGTACCCGAGCCCCAGGTCATGCAGCGTCCGCAGACGCTGGCGCACGAGCGGCAGGTCCGCGCAGGCCTCGAGCGCGTCGTCGATCGTGAGGGACATCAGGGCGGGTAGGGAGAGACCCGGGGCTGAAGCCCCGGGCACGGAACCGGCCTTCGGTACGCGCAGGATCGACGAGGCGGCCTTCGCGTAGCGCGAGCCGCGGCAGTCGGGGCACGGGATGTCGACGTCGGGGAGGAACTGCACGTCGAGGGAGATCTCGCCCGTGCCGTCGCAGGTCGGGCAGCGGAGCGAGCCGGTGTTGTAGGAGAAGTCGCCGGCCTTGAGGCCCCGCGCCTTCGCCTCCGGCGTGCGGGCGTAGACCTTGCGCAGCTCGTCGTGGACGTCGGCGTAGGTCGCGACGGTCGAGCGCACGTTGATGCCGATCGGAGTGGCGTCGACGAGCTTGGCGTGCGCGATGCCGGGCGCGTCGACGGCGCGGATGTGCGCCGGCAGCGGGCGGCCGTCGATTGTCGCGGCGAGCGCCGGGACGAGACTCTCGAGGACGAGCGTGGTCTTGCCCGACCCGGACACGCCCGTGACGACGCTGAGCCGTCCCTTCGGGAAGGCGACCTCGAGCGGCTTCACGGTGTGGATGGCGGAGGTC
>CAMVRE010000385.1 GCA_947169825.1 uncultured Verrucomicrobiota bacterium
TCGACGACGCGGCGTTCCGCGCCCTCGTCGCGAACGGCACGATCCGCCCCGACTCCCTCGTCTGGCACGAGGGCATGGCCGACTGGCAGCCGCTCTCCGCCGCAGAGCCCGGGCTCGCCCCGCAGGTCGTCCCACCGCCGGCGCCCGGCGCCGCGCCCGCCGCCGGCGCGCCGCTCCCGCCCGGCACCGTCCCCAACCACCTCGTCGGCGCGATCCTCGCGACGATCTTCTGCTGCTGGCCCTTCGGCGTCCCGGCGATCGTGTTCGCCGCCCGCGTCAACGGCCTTCTCGCCCGCGGCGATCTCGCCGGGGCGACGGACGCCTCGAAGAAGGCGAACACGTGGATGTGGGTCTCGCTCGGCATCGGACTCGTCGTGCAGCTGATCAACGTCTTCTCCATGCTGATCGCCCTACCCACCGTCCGCGAGGCGGCCGAGCGGGCCGCGGCCGGCGGCATGTAGCGAGAACGTCCGATGGACGCGAGCCCCGGCATCCCGCCCGGCGCGACGGACGCCGAGCTCAAGCTCCGGGCCCTCTCCGGCCCGGACGGGAACTTCTGGACGTTCGCGGGCTCGTGGCTCGTCCTGTCGCTCGTCGTGAACGCCGCCGGCTCGGCGACCTGCGGCATCGGCTCGCTCGTCCTCGCCGCGCCCGCCGCCTTCGGCCTCGCGAACCTCTCGCTCCGCGCCGCCGACCACCGCCGCCTCGACTTCGCCGACGGCTTCGCGGGCTTCAACGACTTCGGCCGCGCCCTCGCCTGGTGGTGCCTCGTCACGCTCTACGTCTCGCTGTGGTCGCTGCTGCTCGTCGTCCCGGGCATCGTCAAGGCGTTCTCCTACGCGATGTCGCCGTTCCTCCTCGTCGACCATCCGGAGATGGGCGCTGCGGAGTCGATCAACGAAAGCCGCCGCCTGATGGACGGAAACAAGGGGCGGCTCTTCGTCCTCTGCCTGAGCTTCCTCGGCTGGTGGCTGCTCTGCCTCCTCACGCTCGGCATCCTGTCCTTCTGGCTCGTGCCCTATATGCGCACGACCATCGCAGCCTTCTACCGCTCGGTCGTCGCGGAGAAGGGACCGCCGCCGGCGCGTCCCGCCGCCGCGGCGCCGGCCGCGCTCTGAGGGCTCCGCCGTGCCGCGCTTCGCCCGCCTCGCCGAACGGCTCCAGATCCCCGACTCGCGCGCCTGGCGAACCGCGCTTCTCGCGCTCGCCGTCCTGCTGCCCTTCGGCGTCGCCGCGCTCTACGTCCTCGATCCGGTCGAGGCGCCGGCCTTCCCCCGCTGCCCGGTCTTCGCGCTCACGGGCTGGAAGTGCCCCGGCTGCGGCACGGCGCGCGCGCTCCACGCCGCGCTCCACGGACGCTTCGCCGACGCCCTGCGCCTCAACGCCGCGCTACCCGCCGCGCTCGCGCTCCTCGCGCTCTGCGTCGCCCGCCCCCGCCTCGCGCGCCGCCCCGCCTTCGCCTGGACCGTCCTCGCCCTCGTCCTCGCCTGGGGCGTCGCGAGGAACCTCCTCGGCTCGTAGGCTCGCGAAAATCAATGGCGGCCACGGACCCCGCGGCCGAGGTGCCCGCCGGGACGGCGACCGCTACCGAAGCGTCGTCGAACGTAGAACGGCGGCGGGGGCCGTTCGGTCCCCGCCGCCGTTGCCGATCAGGCCTTGCGAACGCGCGCGGCATCGCCGCGCGCGTTCCGCTAGGCCTTTTTCCCTTGATTCGCCACGGCGTTCATCTTGGCCTTGAGGGCCTCCTGGTCGCCGAGGTAGTACTTCCTCTGGAACTTGCCGTCGTCGTCGAACTCGTAGACGAGCGGCGAGGCGGTCGGGATGTTGACGCCGACGATCTCCTCGGCGCTGAGGCCCTCGAAGTACTTCACGAGCGCGCGGAGCGAGTTGCCGTGCGCGGCGATGAGGACGCGCTTGCCCTTCTTCATCTCCGGGAGGATGAACTTCTCGTAGTAGGGGACGGCGCGCTCGATGGTGATCGCGAGGCTCTCCGTGAGCGGGATCTTGGCCGGGTCGACGTCGCGATAGGCGGGCTGCTTGCGCGCGTTGCGCTCGTCGTCCTCCGCGAGCGGGGGCGGCGGGACGTCGAACGAGCGGCGCCAGATCTTGACCTGGTCCTCGCCGTACTTGGCGGCGGTCTCGGACTTGTTGAGGCCCTGGAGGGCGCCGTAGTGGCGCTCGTTGAGCTGCCACGCCTTCACGACGGGGAGCCACTCGCGGTCCATCTCGGCGAGGCAGTTGTTGAGGGTGTGGATCGCGCGCTTGAGGTAGCTCGTGAAGCACAGGTCGAAGTCGTAGCCCTCCTTCTTCAGGAGCTGGCCGGCGTTCTTCGCCTCCTGCACGCCGGTCTCGGAGAGCTCGACGTCCGTCCAGCCGGTGAAGAGGTTGAGTTTGTTCCATTCGCTCTCGCCGTGGCGGAGCAGCACGAGTTTCATCATGGTTGCGTTTCCTTGGTGTAGGGGGCGGCGCGCGCCGCCGGATGTGGTGTTTCGGATGGGCGCGGATTATAGCCGGGGCGCCCGGCCGTGTCCAGCGC
>CAMVRE010000386.1 GCA_947169825.1 uncultured Verrucomicrobiota bacterium
GATGACGTCGCGCCCCGAGTCGGCGCCGACGACGCGCCCGATCCCCGCGGCCTTCGCGGCGGAGAGCCCGAACACGCCGACGCCGCAGTAGAGGTCGAGCAGGCGCGCGGGCGCCGCGGCGCGGAGCGCCTCGACCGCGGTCTCGACGAGCGCGCCGCCCACGGCGCCGTTCATCTGCCAGAAGCCGCGCGCCGGAACGCGCATGCGGCCGAGAATCGGCGTCTCCTCCGTAAGGTCCGGGAGCGGCTCCGGCGGGCGGCCGCGGTCGCGGGGGCGGTCGACCCAGACGACCGCGCCGTCGGCCCTCGTCCAGCGCAGGCCGACCTCCGCGCCCGCGCCGGCGTAGCGCCAGAACGCCTCGTCCGCGCGCAACGCCGCGAGCTCCGCGCCGATCTCCGGGACGGAGAGCGGGCACGAGGGGACGTCGACCACCGTCTCGTTGTCGTCGCCGAAGTAGCCGAGGACGCGCCGCCCCGCGCCATCGCGCGCCGTGTGCATCGTGCACTTGTTGCGGTAGTGCAGCGCCTTCGGCGAGACGAACGGCTCCGCGAGGAGCGCGCCCGCGCCGGCGAGCCCCGCCTGGCGCACGAGGAAGTCGCGCAGCTGCTCGTTCTTCCACGCGATCTCCGCCTCGTGGCGCGCGTGGCCGTAGACGCAGCCCGGGACGGGCGTGCCGTCCGGCAGGAGGCACTCGGGCTCCGCGAGACGGTCGGGCGAGGGCTCCAGGACGCGCACGAGCCGCGCCTTGCGGAAGGTCTTCCGCTCCTCGGTCACCTCCGCCTCGACGAGCTCGCCGGTGCAGGTCCCGGGCACGAAGCACACCGCGCCGTCCGGCGCGCGGGCCACGCCCGCGCCGCGGTAGGCGATGCGGTCGATGCGGAGGGAGATCATTCGCCGGCCTTGCGGACCGTGAAGCCGACCCACGGGCGCGGCATGTCGAAGACGATGCGGCCGTCCTTCACGGGGACCTCGAGAGAATCCGGCGAGACTGAAGACGCGTTGCGTTCGCAGCGGACGCGGGCCTTCGTCCAGCCGGCGGGGGCGTCGCAGACGATGGTGAGCGGGCAGTCGTAGAGCAGGGGGAGGTTGCCCTCCTTGGCGGGGTCGAGGCCCGGGAGCAGGACGTCGTAGCCGTTCTCGGACGCCTTGAGGACCTGGAGCTTCGCGGCGTCGCGTTCGGTCGCGTATTTGTGCACGTCGATCGCGGAGCCGACCCAGAGGCGGCCGGCCTTGGCGCGGGCCTCGAGGTCGTCGAGCATCCTGCCGTGCTCCTCGAGGTCGAACGTGATCCAGTCGCCCCCGACGCCGTGGAAGATGAGCGACTCCCAGCCGCCGTTCCTCTCCGCGCGGTCGAACGCCTCGGCGGCGAGCGCGGCGGTCTTCATCCGGAAGGTCGGGTTCTGGCCGTCCTTGGGGCCGCCGATGTTGCCGCCGAAGTCGTGGCGCAGGACCTCGTGGTGCTCGGCGAGGACCTTCGCCTGCTCGTCGGGCTTCACGTCCCAGCGCACGGCGCCGGGCAGCGCGAACGAGAGCAGCGCGTCCTCCGGAAGCCCGGCGATCCTCCGCAGCATCGCGCCGTTGAGCGAGATCTCCTCGGCGAACTGCGCGGCGTTCGTGACGCCGCCGTGAGCCCAGGTGTGGTCGCCGAGGAAGATCGTGTCCGGATGCTCCTTCGCGACGCTCCAGCGCGCGAGCTTGGGGTTCGCCGGATCGCCGCCGAACCAGTTGCAACAGATGTAGAACGTGCCGGGCAGGCCGCGGCGGATCAGCTCGGGGACGGCGTTGTTGAACCCGGAGTCGAGGCCGTCGTCGTAGTAGAGCGAGACCGCGCCCTTCGCGTCGCCCTTCCACTTGGCGATGCGGACGGGCGACTCGTCGGCGGCGGAGGCGAGGACGGCAAGGCAGAGGGCGGAGGAGAGGAGGGCTTTCATGGCGAATGCTGAATGCTGAATGATGAATGATGAACGCTGAATGATGGTTGAAGGGTCATTCGCCGCAGAGCTGGGAGCAGAGGGCGCGGAGGCGGTCGAGGAAGAGGGACATGTGGGGGTCGGGCCAGACGGAGCGCGAAGTCCACTTGCGGCGGTCCATGCAGCCGCGGAGGTAGAGGAGGTTTTCGCCGGAGACGGCCTCGTCGTCGTCCTCCGCGTTGCCGAGGAGCCAGGGCTTCTCGCGGGCGACGAGCCCCTCGATGGCGAGCGCGCCCGGGGAGCCCTCGGCGAAGAGGAAGACGTCCGCGCCGGCGGACGGCCGCCGCGCGGCGGAGGGGCCGCCGACGAGGATCGCGACGGCGAGCGGGCGCACGTGCGGGTCCTCGCGCGCCTCGCGGGAGAGGCCGGCGCCGCCGAAGGAGATCGAGGCGGCGACGGGCTCGCCGGGCGGGAGGACGTCGGCGGGCAGGACGAGCGCGCGGCGGGCGTCGTTCTCGGTGTAGCCGGACGAGGTCGAGTCCGAGACCCAGACCGACGTGCGGCGCTCGTATTGCGGTTCGACCTGGACGCAGCCCGCCGCGAGCGCGGCGAGGGCGA
>CAMVRE010000387.1 GCA_947169825.1 uncultured Verrucomicrobiota bacterium
GCCGCTGCCCGGGCACGAGACCCAGTCCGACGAGATGGCCTGCCCGAAGTGCGGCCGCTTCGTCGGCGCCGCCACGAAATGCCCCTACTGCGGGGCGAAGGTCGAGAAGCGCATGAGCCTCGTCGCCCTCCGCTGGGCCGCCGTCCTGCTCTCCACGGTCGGCCTCGTCCTGCTCTGGCTCATGGCCAGGACCCGCGAGCCCGAGCTCGTCCGCATCGGCGACATCGAGGCCACGATGAACTTCGGCGTGGTCCGCCTCGCCGGCGAGGTCCGCAACGATCCGCGCCCGTTCAAGAACGGCAACGGCATGAGCTTCAACGTGAACGACGGCTCCGGCAGCATCGTCGTGTTCGTGGACCAGGCCCAGCGCAAGGCGATGACGGAGGGCGGCCTCGTCCCGCGCCGCGGCGACGGCATCGACTTCGTCGCGCAGCTCCAGTCCTCCGCCTCCGGCAGCTCCGCCCGCATCCGCAGCCTCAACCCCTCGTCGTTCCGGCTCATGCGCGATGGCGGGGCGCCGGTCGCCCGCGCCGCCGCCGACGACGGCGGCGAGCCGGCGGGCGCGCCGGACCGGAGCGCCCGCCCCGCCCCGTCCGCCAAGGACCTCGGGCCCGCGGTGCCGTTCTCGGCGGTGGACGCCTCGCTCGTCGGAAAGTCGGTCGTGCTGGAGGGCACCGTGGTCGCGATCCAGGAGCCCGCGGCCGACTCGAAGCGGCCCTATGTCGTCACGCTCACGAACGGCGTCGAGGGAGTCGACCTCAAGGTCTGGCCGGACCAGTTCGCGCAGATCGTCGACGCGGCGTCGCTCACCGGGACGCCCGTCCGCGTGAAGGCCGCGGTGAAGCTCTGGAAGGACCAGGTCGACCTCCAGCTCAGGCGGGGCGAGGACCTGCAGCGCGCGGTCCGCCCGGCGCAGAAGCGCCGCGCGCCCGTCCCGGTCGCGACGGCGGCCGCCGAGAAGCTCGGCAGCTGGGTCACCGTCGTCGGCGCGCTCTCCGAGCCGGCCGACCTCGACGGCAAGGGCACGGCCTACCGGCTCACCGACGACTCCGGCTCGATCCAGGTGGTCTTCTGGAACTCCACCGTCCCGCCCGACCTCCAGAGAAAGGCCGCCGCGGCCGCGCGCGCGAGCGTCAACGGGAAGGTCAGGGAATACCAGGGGACGCGCCAGGTCGTTCCCTCGAAGGCGGACGGCGTGGAGATCGCCGAGTAGGAGGCCGCCATGCTGACCACCTACTTCACGGTCCTTCTCGCGGTCCTCGCCGGCACGGCGATCGCGTGCGTGCTCGGGCTCCTGCCGGGCCTGCACATCTACAACGTGATGGGCGTCCTCGTGCTCGGCGTGCTCGGGCTCGCCAAGGCGGGGATCGACGTCCCTCCCGAGGTCTACATCCCGGCGATGACCGGCATGGTCGTCGGCTGGTCGGTCGTGAACACGATCCCCGCGGTGCTCCTGGGCACGCCGGACGAGTCCGCGCTCTTCACGGTCCTCCCGGGCCAGAAGTACCTGATGGCCGGCCGCGGCTTCGAGGGCACGATGATCACGGCCGTGGGCGGGCTCGCGGGCGCGTGGTTCCTGCTGGCGGTCGTCGCGCCCTGCGCGCCGGTCTACCTCCCCGTCGCGCAGCAGGTCCTCAAGGGGCACATGCACTGGGTGCTCTGGATCATCATCACGTTCATGCTGATGAGCGAGTGGCCCAAGGGCGGCAACCGCGGCCGGGCCGGCTGGGCGAAGTTCTACGACGCGTGGAAGACGCTCCTCGCGGGCCTCGCGACGTTCCTGCTCTCGGGCCTGCTCGGGTTCATCCTGCTCACGGCATCGCCGGTCTCGCACGAGGTCGCCTTCCAGAACATCATGCCGGCGTTCGTGGGGCTCTTCGCGGTGCCGTGGTGCCTGCTCAACATGATCTCCGCGGCGGACGTCCCCCCGCAGCGCCTCGCCAAATCGCTCGACCTCGACGGCGACGTCATCCTGCGCTCGGTCTGGTCGGGCGGGCTCGGCGGCGGCATCGCGGCCTACTTCCCGGTCGTCACGGGCGGCGTCGGCGGCATGCTCGCCGGCCACGCCTGCGCCCAGCGCGAGGAGCGCGTCTTCATCATGGGCCAGGGCGTCTCGAAGTTCATCTACTACGTCGGCGCGTTCATGCTGATGTTCGTCCCGGGCCTCAACCTCACCCGCGGCGGCGGCGCGTGGATGGTGAAGACCCTCTACGTCCCGGCCGGGATCTCCGACTACTACCTCGTCCTCGGCTCCATCGCCGTCGCGGCGGGCGTCTCGTATCTCCTGATGGAGCCGCTCACGCGTCTGACCGTCCGCTTCGTGTCGAAGTTCAACTACCGCCACGTCTCGACCGTCGCGCTCGTCGTCATCGTCCTGATGGTCCTCCTGATGACCGGCTGGATCGGGCTCTTCATCGCCGCCGTCGGCACCGGCATCGGCCTCCTCCCGGTCCTCTTCGGCTCGCGCCGCCTCAACTGCCTCGGCATCCTGCTGCTGCCCATCGCCTGCAACATGTCCGGCTTCGGC
>CAMVRE010000388.1 GCA_947169825.1 uncultured Verrucomicrobiota bacterium
GGGTGAGACCGTACTGACAGGCATCAGTGGTACGAACGTATCTATCATTGGTGACCTTGATGCGGTCCCAGGCGAGGTTGATCCGCGCCATGCGCTCGTTGGCCTTGGCGGCGAGCGCGGGCGGAAGGCCCTCGCGGGCGATGGCGTCGGGATGGAGCTTGCGCGCCTTCTCGCGGTAGGCCTTCTTCACCTCGGCGTCTGTCGCGGTCGGCGGGACGTTCAGCAGCTCGTAGGCCTCGGCGAGCGTCGGGCCGGAGGCGCGGCGCGCGCCTGCGCCGGAGGACGATCCGCCGCGCGAGGAGGACGAGCGCCGGCCGCCGCCGGGCGGCGGGCCGGAGCGGACGCGGCGCGCGTATTCGCGCTGGAAGAGCGTCGGGCGGAGGAGGAGGCACTCCGGCAGGCGGCGCAGCATCTCCTCCTCGGCGGGGTGGAGGGCGCCGTCGGCCGCGGCCATGTCCCAGAGGAGGCCGTAGAAGATTTCGCGCACGTCCATGTCCGGCTGCGCCGCGGCGAAGTCGCGGGCGTAGTCGTAGACCGAGCGGGCGTCGTTCTTCGCGGCGCGGAACGTGCGGATGCAGAATTCGGTCTGCTCGGCGTCGAGCCCGAGGCGGCGGAAGGCGGCCTCGGCGGCGCGGATCTCGCCCGCGTCCACGACGCCGTCCGCCTTCGCGAGCTTGGCGAGCATCGCCGCGGCGGCGCCGAGGAAGAGCGTCCGGTCGCGGACGGTCCGGCGCCACGTGCGCGCCGACGCGGCGCCTTTCGCCTCGCGGAAGAATTCCGCGCGTCGGCGGGCCTCCTCCGCGCGGAGGCGCGCCTCTTCGTTGCGCTCCCCGCCCTTCGGTCCGTTGCCGAACATCGAGCCGATGACGGCGCCGACGAGCCCGCCGAGCCCGCCCGCGATCCGGCTGCCGATGAACCAGCCGACGCCCGCCCCGACCCAGCTCATGGACTAGAACCGCCAGCCGACGGAGGCGAAGGCGCTCCATTCGGCGAGTTCGACCGAGCCCGAGACGACGCCGTCGTCGAAGCGCAGGCGCTTGTGCGGGAAGCGCGCCTCCGCGCCGAGGGAGAACTCGAGCCGGTCGGTCGCGGCCGCCGCGAGCGAGAGCCCCGCGTAGCCGCCGAGCGTCCAGTCGTCATCGTCCTTGCGGATCGCTGCGGCCGGCGCGCCGTCCACGGAGAGCCGCGTCGTGGTCTCGATCTCCGAATAGGTCGCGAGGAGCCCCAGGTCGGCGCGCACCGCGAGACGCGGGTTCGCCTTCCAGAAGGGCGAGACGCCGAGCCGCAGCTCCTGCAGCGAGAGCGTCCCCTCGGAGCGCACGTCCACCGTGCGGCGCGTCGTCCGGGTGGAGGACGTCGTGCGGGCGGGACCGACCGCGCCGCTCTCCGAGACCGTCGAGGCGGAGACGCTCGAGATCTCGGTCGGGTTTCGCTCGCTGGTCGTCGAGAAGCGGTCCGAGGAGACGGTGAGGACGGGCATCTTCCAGCCGGTCGGAAGCCGGGGGTCGTAGACATCCTCGACGCCGCCTCCCATTGAGCCGTCGTCGTTGACGTAGTCGTCCGGGTCGGTGAACTCCGGTTGCGCGATCGACGTCACGACGGTTCCCGACTCCGTGGTCTCAGTCGTGATGTCGGTCGTCGTGACGCGCGAGCCGGACGCCGTGCGCTTCTCCGTGGCGACGGCGGAATACGCGCGGCCGCGGACGGAGAAGGCGTCCACGTCGTCGTACCAGGCGTAGCCGATGCCGATGTCGATTCCGAAGTCCTCGTTCTCCCACACGGTGCGGTCGAGACGCAGTTCGATGCCCGGGGCGGTCTCGTCGGACGAGTCGCGGAGCCCGTCGCCCCACTCCTCGCGCAGGGAGACCGAGCGGCTCGCCGAGGATGCGCCGGACGTCTCGGTCTTCGTCGTGCGGGTGCGGGAGGTCGTTGTGGCGTCGTAGGGCGTCCGGATCTGGATTGCGCCGTCCGCAAAGTCACCGGCGTTTTCGAAGTGCCAGTTCTGCGTCTCGCCCTCCCGGAGCGGATCCGCGCCGTCGTCGAGGTTGATGTAGTCGCCATTCGCGAACTCCCAGCGCATCCTGTCCTCGGACCAGGCGACGGCGTCCCGGGCCTGCTTCTCGGTCGTCCCCTCGGTCGTGGAGCCGAGGTCCTCCGTCTTCGTGGAGACGGAGGAGCCGGCGCCGGAGGTGGAACTGCCTCCGCGCCCGGAGGGGCGCAACGCGCCGCCCGCGGCGGCCACGGCGGCGCGGGCGTCGACCGCCGCCGAGGTCTTGATCCCCGGCGCGGCGCGGAGGCCGATCGAGAGGCGCCACGCGGAATCGCGGACCACCGGTTCGAACTCAAGCGCGGGCTCCGCCGCCAAAGCGGCGAGGGGGAGGAGGAGGAAAAACGCGGATTTCATCGGCGGGCTCCTATTCGTAGACGTCCTCCGCTTCGAGGCGGACCTTGAAGAAGGCGTTGTCGCCCGGGGCCTTCACGCGGAAGGCGTAGGGCGGCTTGCGGGAGAGCAGCTCCAC
>CAMVRE010000389.1 GCA_947169825.1 uncultured Verrucomicrobiota bacterium
CCAACCAAGGAGGCGACAGCATGGCCGACAAGAGCAGGACCTTCGAGGTCCGGATGGAACGGATCGAATTCCTCACGAAGGGCGCGGGCGGGAATCGCGCGCGCACGGAGCACACGCTCGCGTGCACGCTGCACTGGCCGAAGCCCGGGACGCAGGCCAGGACCTACGCCCGCGCGGTGGAGATGGACGGCATGGCCCGCGACTACGCCGAAGGCGAATGGCTCGACGCGGTGCTCCTGCGCGACACGGTCCAGCCGCCGACGGCCGTCACGTTCCAGCTCTCCGTCCCGCTTGCCTCGGACACGGTCTCGAAGGCCGTCGGCGCGATCCTCAAGGCCGCGTTCAACGTCGCCGGCGACTGGGTCGCGGACGCGATGCCGACCAAGTCCGCGGGCAAGGTCGCGGCGGCGCCGTTCGACGCCGTCGCCTCGACGATGACGAACCGCTCCGCCGCCGTCCTCGGCCAGGGGTCGCTCCCGCTCGACGACGCGCTCCTCGCGCAGGGCGGCCGCCGCGTCGTCGAGCTCCGCGCCGTTCGCGACATCGAGAAGACCGCCTCCGGCGGCGGCCGCGGGCCGTCGTCCCGCACGCGCCGCATCGCCGCCAAGGGCGACGTCGTCGCCCGCCTCGCCCTCGTCTTCGAACCACGCCCGTAGTCCCTCCCGGCGGCGGCGCGGCCGTCGCCTCGCGCCGCGCAGCGGCGACTTCACACCATGAAACGACTCCTCCTTGCCGCGCTCTCGCTCTGTGTCGCTTCCGCCGGTGCCGCCGACTCGGCGATGTCGAACTTCATCGCCGACGGCGTCAAGGCGTGGTACTACAACAGCCAGGTCATCGACAACGCGCACGGAAGGCTCTTCCGCCTGTCGGCGGACGTCACGGCCGTGGGCGACGGCACGACGACGCTCTCGCTCTGGATCGGCCACGACAACGCCTCCCTCGCGAAGGTCGAGGAGCGCGCCGTGACCGCGACCGGCACGCAGACGTTCGAATACACCAGCCCGCGCGACATGGGCGACTGGGAGTATTTCCGCATCAAGATGGAGCAGACGGTCGGCGGCGCGACAACCGAGACGTGGCTGCCCGCGCTCAACGATTCCAAGAACTGGGCCTACCTCGCGGACGGCCAGGTCTACGAGTGGACCGGCGGCGATTCGGGCGGCGCGTGGGAGGACGCCGCGAACTGGCGCGGCACGGGCGAGGTGGACTTCGTCGGCACGCCGACCGGCTACCCGGCCAGCGAGAGCGTCGGCGGCGCGGTCTTCCCCGCCGGCACGAACGTCGTGACGATCGGGAGCCGCAAGGTCGTCCCCTTTTTCCGGGTCGCGGACGGCACGGCGCTCGCGCTCCGCTCGGCGACCGGGCGGCAGGAGATCGAAATCGGCGCCTGGACGGGCGCCGGCTTCGCCGGGCTCGCGTCCTTCGCGATCGACGGCGTCGACGTCTTCTGGTCGCCCGAGATCGGGCCGACGCGGGCGGACGCCGTCTTCTCCGTGACGAACGGCGGGCGCTGGTATTCCCGCCTGGTCTGGCCGCAGGGCGCGGGAGCGACGTTCCGCGTCGCGTCCGGCTCGACGCTGGAGCTGGGCGAGTTCTGGGGCGGCTCTGTCGGCGGCCTCGTCGACATCGAGGGGACCGTCTCCGTCACGGGCGTCAACGGCTACTGGGTCGCCTACAAGACCGGCACGGGGAGCAAGACCCGACTGCGCGGCGACGCCCCGGCGCTCGTCTTCTCGAACAACGCGGGCCTCGGCGGCGCGGAAGGGGCCGACGGAACGCTCGAGTTCGTCGTTCCCGCCGGCGGCTGGGCGCAGGCGCCCGTGCGCGGCGCGGCGGGCGGAACGGCGGCTTTCGCCGCGCCCTACCGCGGCAGCGGCGACCTCGTCGTCGACGTCGCGGCGGACAGCCCGGCGGCGACGACGGACGGCATGACGGACGCGGTCCTCGTCTCGTGGCCCGGCGGCTTCGACACGACGCACCTCGTCTACGGCTCTCTCCCGAACCCCGCCACGGACTCGTTCTACATCGCGAACAACCCGGACACCAACGTCCCGGAGCTGCACGCCCGGATCTTCGGCCAGGCGCAGGGCGAGGCCGACCCCACCGTGACAGCCGTCACAGTCGGCGGCGTCACGCGCACCGGCGCGACGCTCTCCGCGGCCGTGATGCCCGGCGGAAACGCGCAGTCCGCCTCGGTTTCGCTGCTCGTCTCCGCGAACGGCGGCGCGGAGTTCGTCGCGACGAACGAGACAATCTCGACCGCCGGCACGATCGTCTTCCCGATCGACGGCCTGCCCTCCGGCGCGACCTGCACCGCGCGCTTTCGCGTCGTCAACAGCTACGGGCGCAGCGCCGTCTCCGATCCGGTCGTCGTCCGGCTCCTCGCCAGCTACGCCGAGTTCGTCGTGGCCGGCGCCGGCGTGACGCTCTCGCGCGCCGGCAAGGACACCGTCGCCGAATTCACGCAGGACGGCACGTTCACCGTCCTGCGCGGCGGCGCGGCCGAAGTGCTGGT
>CAMVRE010000390.1 GCA_947169825.1 uncultured Verrucomicrobiota bacterium
GAAGATGGCGATGCATTGACACATCCGCTTGCCTTCGGCTGTTTTTCATTGTTCATCTCCGCCACGCGCGCCGGCGCGGCGCTTCTCGGCGCGCTCGCCCCGCTCGCGGTCGTCACGGCGCTCGCCGCGTGGCGGGGCCGCCTCTTCTGCACCGCGCTCTGTCCGGTCGGCGCGGCGCTCGGGCTTCTCTCGAAGGCGGCTCCCTTCCGCATCCGGATGAACGCCGCGTGCGTGAAGTGCGGCGCGTGCGCGGCGGTCTGCCCCTCGCACTGCATCGACGTGGAGACCGGCGCGGTCGACAACGGGCGGTGCACGCGGTGCCTCGCGTGCGTCGCGGCGTGCAAGGTGCGGGGAATCTCCTTCTCGGTCAAGAATGGCCGGGCGCAGAACCCCGTCCGGGCGCAGGGCGAGCCGGCCTTCTCCGCATCGCGGCGCGCCTTCCTCAAGGGCGCGGCGGCGCTGGTGGCGGGGCTTGCCGCCGGCGCGGCGCTCGCGAGGATCGGCGCAGGGAAGGTCGCCGCCGTGGCGAAGCGCGCGCTCGGCATCCTGCCGCCCGGCGCGGGCGATCCGGCGCGGTTCGCGAGCCGGTGCACCGGCTGCCTGCGGTGCGTCGGGGCCTGTCCCTCCGGAATCCTCCGGCCGGCGGAGGGCGGGATCGGCCCGGTGCGGATCGACCTTTCGGCGGGGGCGTGCGCCTACGACTGCCACCGCTGCGCGGAGGCGTGCCCGACCGGCGCGATCCAACGGATGCCGCTCGAGGAGAAGCGGCGGACGAAGATCGCGAAGGTCGAGTTCCACGCGACGCACTGCATCGTCTACCAGGGCGAGTCGCACTTCTGCGGGAAGTGCGCGGAGGCGTGCCCGACCGAGGCGATCGAGCTGCGCAGGAACGGCGCGCCGAGGGTTCCGAAGGCCGACCGCTGCATCGGCTGCGGCGCGTGCCAGCTCGCCTGCCCCGGCATGCACGCGGACGACGACCCCGAGGGCGTCGTCCGGAAGGCGATGCGCGTGGTCCCGCTCGAATGACAATGCTGAATGCTGAATGCTGAATGCTGAATGCTGAATGCTGAATGCTGAATGCTGAATGACAAATGGCGAGTGCTTAACGACGATCAACTTTACCCTTTACACTTTACCCTTTCAACTCTTCAACCCCTTCAACCATGAACATGACCCGCCGCGAATTCCTCAAGTCCGCCGCCGTGCTGGCGGCGCTCGCCCCCTTCGCGCGCCTCCGCGCGCAGGACCCCGCCACGCCCCCCGCCGAAGGCGCGGACGCGAAGCCCCGCGCGACGGGGCCGATCACGCGCCGCACGATGGCGGGGGAGAGCGTCTCGCTGCTCGGCTTCGGCTGCATGCGCCTGCCGCGCGGCGGCGACGGCAAGATCGACCGCCCCGCCGCGGAGCGGCTCTGGTCGCGCTACCTCGAGGCCGGCGGGAACTACTTCGACACCGCCTACATGTACCACGACGGCGAGAGCGAGGTCGCGGTCGGCGACTTCCTCTCCAGGCGCCCGCGCGACTCCTACTTCCTCGTCGACAAGATGCCGGTGTGGATGGCGCGCACCGAGGACGGCCTCAAGCGCGTCTTCGACGACCAGCTCGCGCGCACGAAGGCGGAGTACTTCGACTTCTACCTGATGCACTCGCTCGGCTGGGGCAACTGGGACCTGGCCCGGAAGATCCACGCGCTCGAGTTCCTGCTGGAGCGGAAGAAGGAGGGGCGCATCCGCCACCTCGGCTTCTCGTTCCACGACGCGCCCGAGGCGATGGACCCGATCCTCGACGCCTACGACTGGGAGTTCGCGATGATCCAGCTCAACTACCAGGACTGGACGCGCTACCGCTCGAAGGAGCAATACGAGAAGCTGACGGCGAAGGGAATCGACGTGGCGGTGATGGAGCCGCTGCGCGGCGGCGCGCTGGCGCGGCTCAACGACCCGGCGAAGGCGATCCTCCGCCAGGCCGACCCGGACGCCTCGCCCGCCTCGTGGGCGTTCCGCTGGGTGGCGTCGCTGCCGGGCGTGAAGCTCATCAACTCCGGCATGGGGCGCGACTCGGACCTCGAGGACAACATCCGGACGTTCTCCCCCGCGAAGGAGCTCTCGGACGACGAGCGCGGGACGATCGCCGCGGCCCTCGCGGCCTTCCAGCAGTCGCAGGCGGTGCCGTGCACCGCGTGCCGCTACTGCGTGCCGTGCCCGGCCGGCGTGGCGATCCCGGAGATCTTCTCGCTGTGGAACGCCTACAAGGCGGACGGCGAGAAGGGGCGCTTCCTGCGCGGCTACGAGAAGCTGCCCGAGGACGCCCGGGCGTCGGAGTGCGTCCGCTGCATGCGCTGCACGAAGCACTGCCCGCAGAAGATCGCGATCCCGGACGAACTGGCGAAGATCGACGCGGAGTACCTCGCGCTCAAGGGCGGGGCCTGATCTCCGCGGCGGCAGCGAGGCGGATGCCAAGCTCGTAGAGCAGGAGCGTCGGGACGGCGAGCAGGACCTGGCTCACGACGTCGG
>CAMVRE010000391.1 GCA_947169825.1 uncultured Verrucomicrobiota bacterium
CGTCTCGTTGCCGGCCAGGAAAAGGATTTCGGAGGCGTTGCCGCGGATCATCGCGGGGCGCTGCGCGGCGAGCTCGGAGGCGACCTGCGTGCGGAGCGGCAGCGCGCCGACGGCGACCGGGTCGAGCACCCAGGGGCGCCCGGCGGCGTTCGCGGCGGCGACGGCCCGGCGCATGGCCTCGGCCTGCTCGCGCTCGATGGTGCCGACGTTGACGAGGAGCGCCGAGGCGACGCCCGCGAAGATCGCGGACTCCTCCGGGTCGTGGATCATCGCGGGCGCGGCGCCCGCGGCGAGGAGGACGTTGGCGGTGAAGTTGGTGACGACGTGGTTCGTCAGGCAGTGGACGAGGGGGACGCGCGCGCGCATCGTCCCGAGGAGCGCGCCGGCGGCGCGGACCCATTCGGCGGAAGTGGCGGGATTGCTCATGGAATCGTTTCGATCGGGTTTCGGGCCGGCGGCCGGCCCGCGGAAGCCGTTCAGACGAGCCGCTCGAGCATCGACCGGGCGAGGGCGAGCTGGGAGCGCGCGCGGACGAGGTTGTGGCCCGGACGGGCGATGCGGAAGTAGTGGTCGCCCTCGAGGTAGTCGGTGAGGAAGCGGACGCCGACCTCGGTCGTCATCGAGATGCCTCCGTACGGCAGGAGCTTGCGCTCCGCCTCGGTGAGGACGGATCCGACCTCGGCGAGGAAGCCGTCGGCGAGCGCGTCGTACATCTCGCGACGGGCGACGACGAGGGACATGTCGGGCTCGTCCTCCGGCCGGTCGCTGCACATGGAGCGCATGAGGTCGCCGAAGTCGTGGAGCGAGAGGCCCGGCATGCAGGTGTCGAGGTCGATGACGCAGATCGCGCGACCCGTGCGGTCGTCGAGAAGGACGTTCGCGAACTTGGCGTCGTTGTGCGTGGTGCGCTCCGGGACGAGCCCCGCCTCGTTCGCCTCCTGGAGACGCAGCGCCTCGGGGCGAAGGGCGAGAAACGCCTCGAAGTCCGCGCGGCACTCCGCCGCCCGGCCGTGGGCGTCCGCCGCGAACGCCGCCTCGAGCCGCTCGAAGCGGTTGCGCGTGTCGTGGAAGCGCGGAATCGTCTCGACGAGGCGCGGCGCGGGCAGGTCCGCGAGCAGGCGCTGGAAGCGGCCGAACGCGAGCGCGGCCTCGCGCGCCTCCTCGGGCGTCTCCGCGCGGTCGCGCCCCGCGGCGCGCCCGATGTAGCGGTAGAGGCGCCAGAAGCCCTCGGGGGAGTCGACGCCCATCGTGCCGTTGGCGGTGCGGAGGAAGTGCAGGTGGTTGCGCTCCGGATCGGCCGAGCCGAGCTCCTCGTTCTTGCGGGCGAGATGCTCCGAGATTCGCATCACGTTGACCATCAGGCCCTCGTAGTTCGTGAAGACGTGCTTGTTGACGCTCTGCAGCACATAGCGCGCCGGACGGCCGTCGGGCGCCTCGGCGTCGACGAAGAACGTCCGGTTGATGTGGCCGCCGAAATACTGTTCGGCGCGGCGGAACGAAAAGTCCGGAAGGAACGCGGAGAAGATTTCGCGGAGGCGGGATTCGGGAATCTTGTCGGTCATGGCGGGAACGGGCGAAAAACGTGGGCCGGATTATACCAGAACGCCCCCGCGTAGCAAGCGCAAAGCGGTGCGACGGCCCGGTTGAAAACCGGACGCGGCTGCGGTAGACTGGCCGCCATGCAAAACCGCCGCCGCCCCTCCCCCGCCCTCCTTCTCCTTCCCGCGCTCGCCGCCGCGCTGCTGGCGGCGGGATGCCCGCTGGGCCCCCTCTATCCCTTCGACCGGTGGCGGCCGCCACCGGCGTTCGGGGAACCCGTCCCGCTGATCTCCGACGCGCAGAAGGGGTATCTCGACCTGCCGGCCGCCGAACGGCGCGAGAAGTTCAGGGACCCGGAGTTCCGCGCGGAGATGAAGGCGCTCGGCGACAAGCCGCTTCGCGTGGCGCGGCCGGCGCCGGCGATCGCCGGCGCGACAATGCGCGAATGGAAGCTCCGGCTCTACGGAGCGAACGAGGGGATCGCTTCCGGCATCGTCTCGAACGGCGTCGCCGAGCTCTCCAACCTCATGGTCGGCACGCGCTACGTCCTCCTCTTCCAGACGAAGCCCAACGCGGACGCCGTCGTCCGGGAAGAGACGCCGTTCGCCACCGAGGACCGCGCGCCCCGCCTGATCGACGTCCCCGGCATTCCGAACGCGCGCGACTTCGGCGGGTGGCGGGGTCTCGGCGGGCGCCGCATCCGGCAGGGGCTCGTCATCCGCTCGGCGGGCCTCAACGAGAACGCGACGCCGAAGGACAACCCCGACACGCCCGGCGCGACGCGCGTCACGGACGCCACGCGCGCCGTGCTGATCGGCCAGCTCGGCGTGAAGACGGACATCGACCTGCGCTGGGACCGGGAGGTCTTCGGGATGACCGGCTCGCCGCTCGGGCCGGAGGTGCGCTGGGTGCGCTGCCCGTGGAGTCTCTACCAGTGGGTCGCGGGCGACGAGGAGAAGGCGATGTTCGCGA
>CAMVRE010000392.1 GCA_947169825.1 uncultured Verrucomicrobiota bacterium
TGTGAACAATTGCGATTTGTGAACAATCCCGAACCCGCCACACGCCGCAACTTTAACCTTTACACTTTACCCTTTCAACCTCTTCAACCTTTTCAACCTCTTCAACCAAAGGACGCCCATGAACCGCCTCGCCCTCCTCCTCCCCCTCCTCGCCCTCGCCGCCGCGCCGACGCGAGCCGAGAACCCCGCCACGAACGCGCCGGCACCCACGCCATTCGAGGTGGATGTCCTCTTCGTCGAGATTCCCGACGCCGCCTTCACGAACGGCGCCCTTCGCGCCGCGTTTGGCGACGGAGAGAAGTCCGCGGCGAAGGGTTCCGCCGAGACCTTCTCGGCGGTCCTCGACGCCGAGGCGGCGGCGGCCGTCCTCGGCCGGCTCACGAATGCGGTCGGGGGCCGGGCCTTCCGTCCCCGGAAAAGCGATATTCGCGCATCACATGTGATGGAATTCTACGAGAGAACGTCGCTCCTGTTCCGAACGAAGCGGACGGGCCCGTTCACGGAGCGGTTCGTCGGAACGTACCTCTACCTGTTTCCTCC
Source organism: uncultured Verrucomicrobiota bacterium (assembly GCA_947169825.1). Classification (GTDB taxonomy): domain Bacteria; phylum Verrucomicrobiota; class Kiritimatiellia; order RFP12; family UBA3636; genus UBA3636. The sequence continues at coordinate 541 of CAMVRE010000392.1, forward strand.
CGCGAACGCCACGCCCGGCAAACGGCGCGTGTCGCTCGACCTGCAGTTTGAACACACTTCGCCGCCGTCGCCCGAGACGGCGCCCGACGCAGACGGATTCTGCGAGAAGACGCCGTTCTTCGCCCATCGGAGCCTTCAATCCTCCGTCGAGGTCGAGCCCGGCTTCACCACGTTCTTCTGCGTCGATACGCCAGTCGCGAAGCTCAAGCCGTTCGAAACCCGCCCGCCGCTCGTCGTCCTGACGTGCGCGCCCCCCGCCACACGGAGTGCTGCTGCGGATGAATCTCACGCGGAGCCCGCGGATGCGGGCGATGCCGGACGGACGATCGCCGGTTTCGTCGCCAGCACCTACGGCCTTGGCAAGGTGCTCACCGAGGACGAAGTCGCCCGGATCTGCCGGGCGGTCCGGACGGGGAAGCGAATCGGCCACCGGCCGCCCGGCTGGCATCTGCCGCCCATCATCGAGGACACCGACGTCTTCGTGCGGAGGATGAAGGACGTGCCCGGCGCCTTCTCCCGCCAGTACCATTTCTCCACGAACTACCGCTATGTGCAGATTCTCACCGGCTTCGTCCCCTTCACGAAGGAGTACGACGTCGAGACGATGTACTTCCAGCTCGACGAGGCCGCCCAGGAGGAAATCGCCCATATCTTCAACCCGTTCAGGACGGAAGAGGAAGAGAAGGCGTACCACTTTGACGGAATGGCTCTGGAGTTCGTCACGGACTGGCGGGAGCGTCTCGAACCCTGGATCGAGACCGACGCGACGATCCGCCCCTACACCAACGCCCCCGCCGCGGATGACGACGGCGGCAGCTGCGGCTTTGGCGCGTGCCTTCCCGATGACATCATGTTTTGAGAAGAAGTCGCTCCGCTCTCCGCCACGCCGTGCAACGCCGCCCAACCCTAGCCCCATCCAACCCTTCAACCCACCCCCCAACCTCCCATGAAACGCCTGCTCTTCCTCCGCGCGCTGGCGGAAGCCGCACGCTTCATCGCGTTCATCCTGCTCGCGTTCGTGCTCCTCCTCGCAACCGATGGATGCGGGAACGGAATGCGGGAATGGCGAAACATCGACCTGGCTTCACTACAGGCGAAAACCGACACAATCGCGATGGACATCGCCTCCGGGCGCCTTTCCTTCGCGCCGCGGCACATGTCGGCAAGCCACGACTCGCTCGCCCGCGGCGACATCCCTCCGTTCAGCGACGGAACCTTCGCGAACCGCGTCGAGGCCATCGGCGACTACTACTACTGGGATCGCAGCACGGTCTGGGGCGCGGAGGGTTTCGTCGTGTTTCCGACCTCCGCCGCCATTCCGTCCCCGCTCGTCCTGGAACCGTTCGAAAACGTGACTCGAACGAAAAAGCTCGCCGACCGAATCTGGTATTGCGTGGGAGGAAACTACTAGCGTCCGCCACGCCGCATTCAGCATTCAGCATTCAGCATTGACCCCGCCCCCGCCACGCTCCGCCACTTTTCCCTTTACCCTTTCAACTTTAAACTCCTTCAACCCTTTCAACCCTTCAACCCGATGAAACGCCTCGCCCTCCTCCTCCCCCTCCTCGCCCTCGCCGCCGCGCCGGCGCGCGTCGAAGACCCCGCCACGAAAGGAAACAACCCATGAAACGCCCCGCCCGCCTTCTCTCGCTCGGCCTTCTGGCCGCGTTCGCCATGGTCTTTCTCGCGCCGATCGCGCTGGACTGGATTTTCTTCTCCGGGCGCCTCTGGCCCCGGATGCATCTGGAAGGACTTCGCGCAGCGGCGGTCGTCGCGTTCGCGGTCGCCCAGCTGGCGATCTTCGCCGGACTCGCCGCGGCGTTGCGCCGCGCGTTCGGGATCTGGCGCCTCGGCGCGGCGCTCTGGGCCCTCGCGGCGGTCGCGACGGGGCTCTGGCCGCTCGCGGCGCTGCTCCCCGTGGCGCGCCGCGTCGGCAACCGCCCCGCGGCGCGACTCTCGGCCGCGGG
>CAMVRE010000393.1 GCA_947169825.1 uncultured Verrucomicrobiota bacterium
CATCGCGCGCACGGCGCCGTCCGCGCCGCCGTAGGGGCGCTGGAACGACGGCGTCACATGGACGGCCGTCCCGGCGAGCAGCTGCCCGAGCGTCTGTTCCGTTGCGCGCATGGCCACGAGGATAGCACAGCGCTCGCGCAAGTTCAAACGGAGGGTTCGCCCGCCTTGCCTCGCGGGTGCGCGTATGCTATCATCGAGGGCGTTCCGGCGAGACCGGAGAAGCGCCATGGCCGATACCGCACACCCCCTCTTCCTCGTGCTGACCGCCCCGTCGGGCGCCGGCAAGTCCACCCTCGTCCGGATGCTCCGCGAGGAGTTCCCCGCGATCGTCTACTCGGTCTCCTGCACGACCCGCGCCCCGCGCGGCGAGGAGAAGGACGGCGTCGCCTACCACTTCCTCACGGACGAGGAGTTCCTGCGCCGCGTCGACGCGGGGGAGTTCCTCGAGCACGCGCTCGTCCACGGACACTACTACGGGACGCTCAAGAGCGCCGTCGAGGGGCCGCTCGCGGAAGGGCGCTGGGTCGTCCTCGACATCGACGTCGCCGGCGCCGCGCAGGTGCGCGAGATCGTCCGGCGGATGCCGGAGGACGCGCCGCTGCGCCGCGGGTTCCTCGACCTCTTCATCGACATTCCGTCGATCGAGGAGCTGCGCCGCCGGCTGGAGAAGCGCGGCGAGGACGCGCCGGACGTGATCGAGACGCGCCTGCGCAACGCCGAGGGCGAGCGCGCGCGGAAGGGCGAGTTCTCCGCGATCGTCGTGAACGACGACCTCGCGGCGGCCTACGCCGAGCTGCGCGCCGCCGTCCTCGCGAAGACCGCTGGGGGCGCGCCTAGGCGTTGAGCCCCTTGTCGGAGAGAAACTCCCAGATCCGGTCGAGGAAGGTGTAGGAGCCGGTGCCGGGCGTCGCGGCGAAGTAGAAGCAGTGCCCGCGCCTGGCGAGCGTGTGCACCGCGCCCTGGACGCCCATGCGCCGCAGCTGCTCCCATGTCGCGACGGACGCCGTGGCGGGGTGCTCGTCCGCATCGCCGTGGACGAAGAGGATCGGCGGCGTGTCGGGGTCGAACGGCAGCTCCGGCGCGAGGCGCAGCGCCGGGTCGTTGGAGCCGTCTGGTGTCCCGTTGTCGTAGGTGCCCTCGATCGTGTAGGCCGGATAGATCGCGACACACCACTGCACGGTGCAGGGGAGGGCGTCGGTTTCGTCGACCGGAAGGTAGGTGCGGTGGCGCGAGCCGGTCGCGGCCAGCAGCGCCAGGTGTCCGCCGGCGGAGCTGCCCATCACGCCGATGCGGTCCGGATCGAGGCCGCGCGCCGCGGCGCCGGCGCGCACGAGCCGGATCGCGCGCTGGACGTCCTGCCACGCCGTGACGTGCTTGGCGAGGGGAGGGGAGGGGCGCGGCGTGCGGTAGCGGACCGTGACGACGGCCATGCCCTTCCCGTTGAGGTAGCGCCGCGCGGGGGCGACCTCGAAGCCGTCCGGGTCGTTGTTCTGATACGCGCCGCCGCTCCAGACGATCTGGATGGCGTCGGTCGTGCGCTTCTTCGGGAGGTGCCATTCGAGGATCGGCTCGCACTGGTGCGCCTGCGGGTCGGGCATGCGGCCCGCGGGCCAGAGCGGCGCGGCCTCCGCTGCGCCGGCGCGGGCGTCGTCCGACGCGAACCGCTCCAGAATCGGCGCCTCGGGCCCGAGCGGGCCGAGGAAGCCGATCTGGCGCAGGAACTCGACGCCTCGCTCGAGGCCGAACATGCCGTGCGGCCTGTCGGGATGGATGTGCAGCTCGGCCGGGACGCCCGCCGCGCGCAGACGACGGTAGATGCGCGTCGAGTTGAACGTCGAATACGGGTCGGCGCCGCCGTGCGAGAGGAAGACCGGCGGCGTCTTCGCGTCGAACGCGAACGCGGAGTCGAGCTCGATGTCGAGGCCGTCGCCCTCGCGGTCGTTCGGGCGCATCGGGCCGTCGGAGAGCATCCCGGCCGGCGCGAAGGCGACGGCGGCGTTCACGTGGCAGGGAATCTCGTCGAGCGCGTCGACGGGCTCGTAGACCTTCGTCTGCGACGCCGTCGCGAGGAGCAGCGAGAGATGCGAGCCGGCGGACATCGAGACCGTGACGATGCGCTCCGGGTCGAAGCCGCGCGCGGCGGCCTGAGAGCGCACGACGCGGACGGCGCGGCGGGCGTCCTCCCACGCGGTCCGGTAGATCGCCATCCCGCGCGCCCACGGCGTTCGGTAGACGAAGTTCACGCACTGGCAGCCGAGCGCCTCGAACCGCTCGCGCCACTCCTTGATCAGGCCCACGTCGCAGCAGTTCTGGTAGGCGCCGCCGGAGACGAGGATCGCGCACGCGCCGATGGGGTTCGCGGGCGGCGGATACCAGTCGAGGAAGGGCTCCGCGTGCGCGGCGGGGTCGAAGCCGGGGGCTTCCGCCTCGTCGGTCATCGCGGCGATCTGGTGGGGCTGGCGGTCGGGCATCGCGCCGGCGGGCCAGACCGGCTGGCGCTCCGCG
>CAMVRE010000394.1 GCA_947169825.1 uncultured Verrucomicrobiota bacterium
CGGCGCCACGCACGGCGCGTGCATCGGGCACGTCTCGCCCGAGGCGGCCGAGGGCGGCCCGATCGGGCTCCTGAAGGACGGCGACTGGATCGACATCGACATCCCCGCGCGCACGCTCTCGCACCGCCTCTCCGACGAGGAGCTCGCCGCCCGCCGCGCCGCCGCGGCCCCATGGCAGCCCCGCGCCTTCGGCGGCTGGCTGCGCCGCTACGCGCTCCTCGCCGGCAACGCGTCCATCGGCGCGTCGCTCAAGGCCTAGGGCGGATATAGCTTTTCCGTGGCCGCCGTCCCGGCGGCCACATATTTTATGGAACCGCTCTAGAATCCGCCTTGCGCTGGGCCATGAGGCCGCCGGCGAGGAGGATCGCCTTCTGGCGGTCGGTGAGGGTCGCGCGGACCTTGAAGGAGCGTCCCGTGCGCTTCACCTCGACGGTCGCCTCGCCGGACCCCGCCACGGCGGCGGCGAGGTCGGGCAGGACGAGCTCGTCGCCCGCCTCGAGCGCGTCGTAGTCGGCCGGGTCCTCGAAGAGGAACGGCACGATGCCGAAGTTCACGAGGTTCGCGGCGTGGATGCGCTCGATGGTCTTGGCGAGCACCGCGCGCACGCCCAGATACATCGGGCAGAGCGCGGCATGCTCGCGCGAGGAGCCCTGGCCGTAGCTTTCGCCGGCGACGATCACGTTGCCGATGCCGGCCGCCTTGTTCGCGAGGCAGCGGTCGTGGAAGGTCGGGTCGACCGGCTCGAAGACGTATTTGGCGTAGACCGGGACGTTGCTGCGGAACTTCAGGCGCGCGCCGGCGGGCATGATGTGGTCGGTCGTGATCTTGTCGCCGACCTTGATCGCGACCTGCGCGGGGAGCGACGCGGGGAGCGGGGCGCCGTCCGGCACCTCGCCGATGTTCGGGCCGCGCGCGATCGTCGCGTCCGGGACGCCGACGCCCGCGGTCTCGCGGTAGAGGAACATCGAGTCGTCGATGCCGAAGCGGTCGGGGAAGCGCACGGGCGCGACGGTCTCCGCCGCGGTGGGGTCCGTGACGACGCCCGTCAGGGCCGCGGCGACGGCGCTCTCGGGCGAGACGAGGTAGACCTGCGCGGACTTCGTGCCCGAGCGGCCCTCGAAGTTGCGGTTGGAGGTGCGCAGCGAGACGGCGTTCGTGCCGGGGCTCTGGTGGTTGCCGATGCAGAAGCCGCAGGCGTTCTCGAGGATGCGCGCGCCGGCCTCGACAAGGTTCTGGAAGAGCCCTTCGCGCATGAGCTCCAGGACAACCTGGCGCGAGCCGGGCGCGACGCCGAACGAGACCTCCGGGTGGATCTTCCTGCCGGCGAGCAGCAGCGCGACGGTCTTGAGGTCGCGGTAGGAGGAGTTGGTGCAGGAGCCGACGAGGACCTGGTTCACCTTCTTGCCGGCCAGCGAGGCGATCGTGGCGACGTTGCCGGGGTTGTGCGGGCAGGCGGCCATCGGCTCGACCTTCGCGAGGTCGAGCTCGAACGTCTCCTCGTAGTCGGCGTCCGGGTCGGCGGCGAGCGGGACCCAGTCCTGCTCGCGGCCCTGCGCGGCGAGGAAGCGGCGCGTCTCGTCGTCGGACGGGAAGACCGACGTCGTGACGCCGAGCTCGGTGCCCATGTTGGTGATCGTGGCGCGCGAGGGGACGTCGAGCGACGCGACGCCGGGGCCGGCGTATTCCATCACGCGGCCGACGTTGCCGGAGGATCCGTATTTGGCGAGGACGGCGAGGATGACGTCCTTGGCGGAGACGCCGGGGCGGAGCGCGCCGGTAAGCCACACGCGCACGACGCGCGGCGCCGTGATGTAGTAGGGGCCGCCGGCCATCGCGACGGCGACGTCGAGGCCGCCCGCGCCCATCGCGAGCATGCCGATGCCGCCGCCCGTCGGCGTGTGCGAATCGGAGCCGATGAGCGTCCTGCCGGGCTTGCCGAAGCGCTCGAGGTGGAGCTGGTGGCAGATGCCGTTGCCGGGGCGGGAGAAGACGATGCCGAACTTCTTCGCGACCGACTGGAGGTAGGCGTGGTCGTCGGCGTTCTCGAAGCCGACCTGGACCGTGTTGTGGTCGACGTAGGAGACCGAGAGCTCGGTCTTGACGCGCTCGGCGCCCATGCGCTCGAACTGCAGGTAGGCCATCGTGCCGGTGGCGTCCTGCGTAAGCGTCTGGTCGATCTTGAGGGCGATCTCCGCGCCGGGCTCGAGCTCGCCGGAGACGAGATGGGCGGAAAGCAGCTTGTAGGTGAGGTTCATGGCGCGGGAGTATAGCGGAAGCGTTCCGCACCCGCAAGCGGGACGGAACGCCTCCGGGCGGCGGACGACGGAGGCCTCTACTTGGCCTTCCTTCGGGCGATCGTGACCGTGACCTCGTCGTTCTTCTTCTTGGTCAGGCCAATGTCAACGCCCGCGTCCCGGACGGTGACGTCCACCTGCTGGGAGGTCGGCAGGAAGCGGTAGTAGACCATCAGCTGCAGCGCGCAGAGCGTGGTGTCCATGATGC